>CAYFTB010000052.1:0-14763 GCA_964345875.1 uncultured Proteiniphilum sp. | reverse complement strand
TAGAGGTTCGACTCTTTTTTGTTTTAAACCTTAAATTTATTAGTGCGACTAATACTAGTATATTTTATTTGTCAAGTATAGATATTATGGACAAATGTTATTGTATAAACCTTTGATAACAGAAAATGCAATAGATACACATGATGCATCATAATTTATTTGTATAACTATTTAGATGTCAATTAGATATATCGTTAAATATAATTAATGCCTTGTGCGTTTAGATATTTATCAATAACTTTGGATTATAGAATAGGACATTCTAAAATAGAATAATATTGTGTTTATAGACTATAGTCTATTTCAATAAAGAAAAAATGAAAATGTTAAACAATTGTCAGTTGTAAATGTTATTGTAGTTGTAAATGTAATAAACCAAATTAAACTAATAATTCAACTGAAAATATTCAACTAATTATATATTATGGCGAAATCTAAAAAAGAACAGAACTTGGGTATATCCAAGGACAAATTGCTTCACATGCATAAGTTGATGTGTGATATCCGTAATTTTGATGATAAGGTTAACTATATGGTTAAAAGAGGCCAGGTCCCAGGCATGACTCACTTCTCGGTGGGTGAAGAAGCTGCGAATGTAGGTGCTGTTGCAGCTCTTTCTGAAGGTGATTTTATTACATCAAACCATCGTGGACATGGCCAAACCATTGCAATGGAGATTGACCTAAACGAAATGATGGCTGAAATTATGGGTAAAGCAACAGGAACTTGTAAAGGTAAAGGTGGTTCTATGCACATTGCTGATCTTGATAAAGGTAATCTAGGTGCAAATGGCATCGTAGGTGGTGGTATGGGGATAGCTATTGGTGCTGCTCTGACTCAAAAAATGAAAAATACTGGTAAAGTAGTTATTTGTTTCTTTGGTGATGGTGCTGTCAATGAAGGTGCATTCCATGAAACATTGAATATGGCTTCTATATGGAAACTTCCTGTAATATTTTATTCTATTAATAATAAGTACGGAATTAGTACACCTATCTCTAAAGTAATAAATATTGATTATAATTATAGACGTGCTGCATCATATGGTGTTCCTGGTCATTTTATTGAAGATGGAAATGACTTAATTGCGGTTTATGAGAAATTTAAAGAGCTTGTCGATTATGTAAGAGCTGGTAATGGGCCTGTCTTGGTAGAATCAATTACATATAGATGGTATGGACACTCAACTTCTGACCCTGGCAAGTATCGTACCAAATCGGAAGTGGACTCATGGAAGAAAAAAGATCCTATCCTGAAGTACAAAAATGATTTGATTGCTCAAGGACTAGCTACAGATAAAGAGCTGGATGCAATCAATGCTAAGTCTATGCAAGATGTGGAGGCTTCTGTAAAGTTTGCATTAGAAAGTCCAGAGCCCTCACTAGAGTCAGCTTACGAAGATATATTTGCAGATTAGTAAATATGATATTTGGTCATACAGTTTGTTTTATATATACTAAATAACCAATTATCGCTGCAAATCTAAATTTTAAATAAAACAATTAACGAACAACAATTAAGTAACAGCATAAATGAAAAACGAAACTAAAGTAATGTCTGTAAGAGATGCCATAATTATGGCAATGTCTGAAGAGATGCGTAGAGATGAGAGTGTGTTTCTAATGGGTGAAGATGTCGGAATATTTGGAGGTGACTTCGGGACGTCAGTAGGAATGTTGGAGGAGTTTGGAGAAGAGCGTATTCGTGATACTCCAATATCTGAAAATGCTATATCAGGTGCAGCAATTGGTGCAGCTATGACTGGTATGAGGCCTATTGTGGATGTGACTTTTATGGACTTTATCGTATTTATGATGGATAATATAGTGAATCAAGCAGCAAAAACCCGTTATATGTTTGGAGGCAAAGGACAGGTACCTGTTGTTTTCCGTACTGCGGCAGGATCGGGTGTAGGAGCAGCTGCGCAACATTCACAGTCGCTCGAGGCTTGGTTTACACATATCCCCGGGCTTAAAGTAGTAGCCCCTGGAACCCCTGCCGATGTTAAGGGAATTCTTAAATCCGCTATCAGGGATAATAATACTGTTATTTTCCTTGAGTATAAGGCGCAGTTCAACATGAAAGGTGAAGTACCTCTTGATCCTGACTTTACTATTCCCTTAGGTAAGGCAGAGTTGAAGAGAGAGGGAAAGGATGTAACTGTTGTTACATATGGAAGAATGCTCGAACGTGTACTGCTCGCAGCCGACGAAGTGCGTGAAGCTGAGGGGGTAAGCGTTGAGGTGGTTGACTTAAGAACCTTGATGCCACTTGACAAAGATGCTATTCTGGATTCTGTGAAAAAAACTGGTCGGGTGTTATTGGTTAATGATGCACATAAGACAGGTGGTTTTATTGGAGAGATTGCCGCAATGATAGCAGAGAGTGATGCTTTTGATTATCTCGATGGCCGAATTCTGCGATTAGCGGCAGACGATATTCCTGTTCCTTACAACGCTAAATTGGAGGCAGCTATGTTACCAAGCGTTGATAGGATTAAAAAATATATTCTTAAATTGGTAAATAAGAGATAGTTGGTGATTACTTCGGCTTAGCTCACATTATGTGACTCTAGGCCGAAGTTGCTATTTTTATACTGCTTGTGCATAACATATAACTCAATTGGTAAATATTTTAATTGTTTTCAAACAACTATCACATTACAAAAGAACTAAATGGAAGAAAGATTACTAATAAGAGCTACACCTGCAGCTAAAGCATTGGCTAAGCGCATGGGTGTTTCTCTACAAAATGTGACTGGAACTGGCTACAAAGGAAGAATCCATAAGGAGGATATTGCTAGCTGGAATTTTCAAGGCAAGATACATGTATCACCTCTAGCAAGACGTATTGCTGAGGAACACAATATTAGCTTGGATGGAATAAGAGGTTCTGGACATAATAGCAAAATAATGAAAGACGATGTGCTTCTTTTAATTTCTGATCCAGTATTAAAAGCTAAGCTAACTCGTGACGACTTTGCAGAAGCACTTGAAGCATCAAGAGGTACTTCTCCAAAAGTAGTAAAAGAGATTAGACCAAAATCAGAATCTCCTGCAGCAGCTGCACCTGTAACTGAGCAACAAGCCGATACCGAAAAGCTACCGATGACTATGATGCGCAAGATAATTGCAAAACGTATGTCAGAAAGCTATTTCTCAATCCCATCGTTTATTCAAACGTGGGAGATAGATATGACAGAGTTGCTTGCATTGCGTAAAAAACTGATGGATCCAATAATGGAGAAAACAGAAAAGAAACTAACTGTTACTGATTTAATTTCATTTGCAGTTATCAAAACGTTGATGAAGCATAAATATATCAATGCAAGTCTAAACCCTGAGGCTACTGAGATAACATTCCATAATTATGTTAACTTAGGTATGGCAGTAGGTATGGACGACGGATTGCTTGTACCAGTAGTGAAAGGAGCTGACCAAATGTCATTGAGCGACCTTGTTGTTGCACTAAAGGATGTTACTGCACGTACGTTCTCTAAAAAGCTTAAGCCTGACGAGCAAGCAGGTAGTACATTTACAATAAGCAATTTGGGTATGTATGGTGTAGATCAGTTTACAGCAATCATCAATCAACCAAATGCTGCAATATTAAGTGTAGCTTCTACTAAGGAGACTATGGTAGTAAGAAATGGCGAAGCAGTAATTCGTCCTATTATGAAAATGGGATTAACTAGCGACCACCGAATCATTGATGGTTTGGCAGCAGCTAAGTTTATGACAGATTTGAAACATCTACTGGAAAATCCACTTTCATTGCTTATCTAAAAGTATAAGTGCACATAGCACAATACTATCTATATTAAAACTAAGAAACAAAAACAAAATAATATATGGCTCACGAAATAATAATGCCCAAGGCTGGTATTGACATGACCGAGGGTGAAATTGTAAAATGGTTCAAGAAAGAAGGTGATCCTGTAACTGAAGGTGAGATTATTCTTGAAATAATGACTGACAAAACAAGTATGGAACTTGAAGCAGAGGCTTCGGGTATTCTACTTAAAATTCTTGGTCAAGAAGGTGAAACTGTTCCCGTTACTACTGTAATTGGTTATATTGGTGAAAAGGGAGAAGATGTAGTAGCAGACAAAGAAAAATATACTGCACCTGAGGAGGAAGTAGTAGAAGAAGAGCCTTCACACAAAACACTTACTCGTCTAGAGGATTCATACAATGTTATCGTTATTGGTGGTGGTCCTGCAGGATACGTTGCTGCTATTCGTGCATCTCAACATGGTGCCAAAGTGGCTATTGTAGAAAAAGGAGAATTTGGCGGAACATGTCTAAATGTAGGTTGTATTCCAACAAAAGCATACCTTAGCACTGGCGAAATAATTGATGGTGTAGAAAATGCTGCTGCTCGTGGTATCAATTTCGAAAGTACAAACTACAAGGTTAATATGCCAAAAGTGGTTCAGTACAAAAATTCAGTTGTTAAGAAGCTGACAAGTGGAGTAGAGGCTTTGTTGCGTAGCAACCAAGTTGATATATTCAAAGGAATTGGTAAGATAAACAAGAACAAAGATGTTGTTGTAGATGGTACAACCGTAATCAAAGGTGATAAGATAATTATTGCTGGTGGTTCTAAAGTATCAAGTATCAATATGCCAGGTATTGATAATCCAAATGTATTGTCAAGCGATGATTTATTAGCACTTGAGGAACTTCCTGAAACATTAGCCGTTATTGGTGGAGGTGTTATCGGTATTGAGATGGCACAAGCTTTCGAAGCTCTAGGTTCTAAAGTTACCGTTATTGAGATGATGGATAGAATTATCCCTTCAATTGATGTAGAGGCTTCAGATCTTCTAACAAAGCTATTGAAGAAAAAAGGTGTTGAAATTAAAACATCAACAAAGATTATCGAAATTGCAGACAAAGGAGGCAAAGCAGAAGTAAGACTAGAAGGCGGTACATCTGTAGTAGCTGATAAGGTTCTTGTTTCGATTGGTCGCCGTCCCGACATAGAGGCTCTTGGTGATATTGAGTTTGAAATGGAGAATGGCAAACTTAAGGTTGACAAATTTATGGAAACTAGCGTAAAAGGTATCTATGCTCCTGGAGACGTTAATGCCATCAAGATGTTGGCTCACGTAGCATTCCGCATGGGTGAGGTAGCTGCTGATAATGCTGTTAAAGGAAACCATAGAGAACTAAATCTTCATTCATCTCCGTCGGTTGTTTACACTCACCCAGAGGTAGCAATGGTAGGTCTTACTGAAGAACAAGCAAGAGAAAAATATGATGTGCGTGTAGGTCGTTTCGATTTTGTAGCTAACGGTCGTGCAATGGCATCAGGTGATAATGTTGGTTTTGTTAAGGTAATAGCAGATAACAAATATGGTGAAATCTTAGGTGTTCACATAGTTGGTCCAGCTGCAGCTGAAATAATTAACCAAGCTTCTCTAATTGTAGAAATGGAGATTACTGTTGACGAGGTTGTAAAAACAATCTACGGACACCCTACTTACTCTGAGGCATTGTTTGAAGCATGTGCCGACGTTTTAGGTGAAGCAGTGCATATTCCTAAAAGAAAAAAGAAGTAGGTAGTAAATATTCATAAATTTTTAAAGAGTGTTCATTCTATATGATCACTCTTTTCTTTTTCTTTTAGTTTTGATATTCAGATCGTTTTGATATTTATGTTGTACCTGTTCTTTTTTATATGGAAAACATTTATTGATGTGTTGTTGGTTAAGCATCTTATTCATAGTGAGATATGTTTGTATTTGGATAATTTAACTGGTTGGGTAATTTGAAAATCTTTCATTAAAAATAAATTGTTAAACTAGTCGAATTTCTTTTAGAATGATAAATCCTTTCATATCTTTGCTTTTCAATCATCAAAAATACCATATGATTTTGTTAAGTGATTGAGCTACTTTATGTTGAAAAATAAACCTATTTAACCCAAATGGAAAGAAAGATTTACAGTTTTGAAGAAGCTAATAAGGCTTCACTGGAATATTTTAAGGGTGATGAACTAGCAGCCAAAGTTTGGGTTAGCAAGTACGCTCTTAAAGATAGTGACGGAAATATTTTTGAAAGTTCTCCTGCTGATATGCATCGTAGATTAGCAAAAGAGATTGCCCGTATTGAGAGTAGATATAATAATCCGCTTTCTGAACAGGAACTCTTTAATCTATTTGACAGATTTAAGTATGTTATTCCTCAAGGTAGTCCTATGACAGGTATAGGAAATGAATTTCAGGTAGCATCACTGTCTAATTGCTTCGTAATTGGAATGGATGGCACTGCTGACTCTTATGGAGGTATTATAAGAATTGATGAAGAGCAGGTTCAATTAATGAAACGTCGTGGTGGTGTTGGTCATGATTTGTCTCATATTCGACCAAAGGGCTCTCCTGTTAAAAATTCAGCTCTTACCTCCACAGGATTAGTTCCGTTTATGGAGCGTTATTCTAACTCAACCAGAGAGGTGGCTCAGGATGGTCGTCGTGGAGCACTTATGCTTAGTGCATCAATTAAGCATCCTGATGCATCAGACTTTATTGATGCAAAGCTTGAACAAGGAAAGGTTACGGGAGCAAATATTTCTGTGAAAATAGATGATGATTTTATGAAAGCTGTAGAAACTGGCACGCTATACACTCAGCAGTATCCTATTGATTCGGATAATCCTAAGTTTAAAAAGGAAATAGATGCTAGTGGATTGTGGAAAAAGATTGTACATAATGCTTGGAAATCCGCAGAGCCTGGAATTCTATTTTGGGATACTATAATCAGAGAATCTGTTGCTGATTGTTATGCCGATTTTGGTTTTCAAACTGTTTCAACAAATCCTTGTGGTGAGATACCACTTTGTCCGTATGATAGTTGTCGTTTACTTGCTGTAAATTTATTTTCTTATGTAGTCAACCCTTTTAAGGAAGGTGCTTATTTTGATTTTGATCTTTTCGGAAAGCATATACGTTATGCACAGCGTATTATGGATGATATTATTGATCTTGAAATAGAAAAGATTGATCAAATTCTTGATAAGATTAATGGCGATCCCGAATCAGAAGAGGTTAAACAAACAGAACGTCATTTGTGGGAGAAGATACGTATGAAAACTCTCCAAGGTCGTAGGACAGGACTGGGTATCACAGCTGAGGGAGATATGCTTGCTGCTTTAGGTATTAGATATGGCTCGGAAGAAGGTAATGATTTCTCAGAAAAAGTTCATAAATCAGTTGCTCTTAATGCGTATGCATCATCAGTAGAAATGGCTAAAGAGAGAGGTGCATTTGAAATATTTGATGCAAATCTTGAAAAAGGAAATCCTTTTATTAATAGACTAAAAGATGCAGATGCTAGTCTTTATAAAGATATGGTGAAATATGGTCGTCGTAATATTTCATGCTTAACTATTGCACCTACTGGAACTACAAGCTTGATGTCGCAAACAACCTCAGGAATAGAACCCGTGTTTATGCCTGTTTATAAACGCCGTCGTAAGGTTAACCCACGAGATAAAGATGTGACTATAGACTTTGTAGATGAGAATGGTGATTCTTGGGAGGAGTATGTTGTATTCCATCATAAGTTTGTAGATTGGATGGTTGTAAATGGATACTCGACCGTAAAAAAATACTCAAACGAAGAGCTCGAAGAACTCGTTAAGAAATCACCTTATCACAAAGCAACCTCTAATGATGTAGATTGGTTGATGAAAGTGAGAATGCAGGGTCGTGTTCAGAAATGGGTTGATCATAGCATTAGTGTTACTATCAATCTTCCTGCAGATGTTGACGAGGAACTAGTTGGTAATCTATATATGGAGGCATGGAAGAGTGGATGCAAGGGTTGTACTGTTTATCGTGACGGTTCCCGTGCCGGAGTTTTGATTTCTAATGATGATAAAAAAGAAGAAAGAAAGGCAGACGAAGATTGCTTCGAAGCACCTCAGATCATTACACAGCGTCCTTTGGTTTTAGATGCAGATGTTATAAAGTTTCAAAATAATAAAGAGAAGTGGATTGCATTTATAGGACTTCTTAATGGTCGTCCTTACGAAATTTTTACAGGAATAAATGACGAGGATGATGGTATAATGATTCCTAAAACTGTTAATTCTGGTAAAATAGTAAAATCTAGAAGTGAAAGTGGGGTTAAGAGGTATGATTTCCAGTTTCAAAACAGAAGGGGATATAAGATAACAATTGAAGGACTAGACGGTAAGTTTGATCCAGAGTTCTGGAACTATGCAAAGTTGATCTCGGGAGTATTGCGATATGGAATGCCTATAGATCAGGTTATAAAGCTAGTTTCTGGACTAGAACTTGATAGTGAAACTATCAATACATGGAAGAATGGAGTGGAGCGAGCTCTTAAGAAATATCTGCCTAATGAAACAGAAGCTAAAGGTCAAAAATGTCCAGTATGTAGTGTTGAGGCACTAGTGTATGAGGAGGGCTGTCTTACATGTCGTAACTGTGGTTCTTCAAAGTGTGGATAATAATGATTTAGTAAATAGCATAATAATATACAAAAAAGGCAACATCCAGATAATGGTCGTTGCCTTTTTTAATGCACTTTAGTTTGTGAAAATTATTTAGTTGGTAACCAGCTGTTGGTTAATTCTCTGTTTGCATCAATCCAAGCTTTTGCACCTGTATATTCGTTGTCGCCATCCTCGATAAATTGCATCAGAGATTCTATTTGTTCAGTAGTGAAACTGGTCATGGATATAAACTTTGCAACAAAAGGATGGTCTTCTTTAAAACCTTTACGCGCTATTGTTTTTATTTGCTCAGTATCTCCATATATACCATTTGGATCTTCAAGCATCTTTAGGTCAAATCGTGAAAACTTCCAATGTGGAATCCATCCCGTTACCACAACCCACTTCTCGCTGTCAATAGCTTCTTTTAGTGAATTCGTCATAATAGTTTCGCTTGCCGTTATCAGTTTAAAATCAAGATCGTAGTTTTCTATCGCAGCTTCGGTCGTCCTCATCAATCCTGCACCTGCATCAATACCTACTATTTCACCTTTGAACTTATCTTTATGTTTGTTTAGTTCTTCTATTGAATTTATGGTTACGTATGATGGGACAACAAGCCCTATGCGTGCATTGTCAAAATTATCACCGAGTAGTTCTAATGATGAAGCATATTGTTTCATATAGTCGTAGTGTGTAACTGGCAGCCATACATCCATAAATATATCATCATTCCCTTTTGAGAGAGATGCAAATATTTGATCTATATCAGCATTTCTCATTTCCACCTCATAGCCTTGCTCCTCTAATAGTATTTTTACTACATTAGTCATTGCAATACTTTCAGACCAATTTACATAAATCAACTTGATTTTATTGTCGTCACAAGACATTAGCAAAATGCTCATAATAAGCAATAAGCCAATCCTTCTTAAGTTTTCCATAATTTGTTTATAATATGCTTCTCTTTAATATTTACTCTTTATCTCTTTCCTTAGTTATAAGTATTGGTAACACCTTATATTATTTGGTCTAAAATAATAGACAAAATGACCGTTGTAATTATAGCCGCAAACAGCATGCATATATGCATCGGTGCAATATTTTTAAATATAATCTATCCTAATTCATTGGCCGCAATTATTGCGATAAATAATTATAACATAATTGTTTGATTTACATTAATAATGTATGGTTTGAAAATTCCAAAGATAGTTGAACTTTTAATAATAATTACCTATTTGTTAAGACAAATAATTGTGTGTCTTTAATAATATCGTTACGAACCTAAAAAATACTCTATATTGTCTGTATTGTATTGTGTGGGATAGATAAAATCATTTTTGCAAAAAAACTATGTTTGATTTAAAACATGCCAATATTGCAATTGGTATAATAGATGTCAACCAGTTTGCATGGATGGCAATGATTATAAATGGGGTGCAATATTCCCTTTTAGGCTTCGATTGTTTATTTGTGATTTACTAATTCTCATTATCTTTGTACATATGAGTGATACTTATAACACTATAGAGCAAATGGCTGAAGGGTATATAACTGAAAAGAAGAGTAAGTTTATATCCTATATATTTCCTGTTAATAATGCGGAGCAAGTTAAAGACATTTTAGATGAATATCGAAAAAAATATTATGATGCACGCCATGTTTGCTGGGCATATATGCTTGGACAATATAGAGACGAACACCGATTTAATGATGATGGAGAGCCATCAGGAACCGCGGGACGTCCGATAATGGGACAAATCAATTCATATGAACTTACTAATGTGCTGATTCTGGTGATAAGATATTTTGGCGGAACTTTGCTGGGAACTAGTGGTCTTATCAAAGCATATAAAGAGGCTGCTGAGGATGCCATTAATAATGTTGCAATAATTGAAAAGACTATTAATGAAACCATGACAATTCGTTTTGAATATATATTATTAAATGATGTGATGCGTATTCTCAAACAATTTGATGAAGTGAAATGGGAACAAGATTTTCAGGAAAGTTGTATAATGCATCTGTGTATTCGCAAATCTCATTTCGAAAGATTGTATGATGCTTTGGATGTTGTTTATGGTGTGAAAATTGATCCAGTAGAATAGTATAAATTCTTTTTCAAACACAAAAAATTGTATTTAGTTCCACAAAATCACTACTTTTGCAAATTCTAGTTGAAGTTTAACCTCCGGGAGTGGAGATAAAATATAATATGAATGGCAAAGAATTTGGTGATTGTAGAGTCGCCTGCAAAAGCAAAAACAATTGAGAAGTTTTTGGGGAGCGACTTTAAAGTAATGTCGAGTTATGGACATATTCGCGACCTTAAGAAAAAAGATTTCAGTATTGATATTGAGAATAATTTCGAACCTATCTACGAAATACCTGATGATAAAAAGAAAGTCGTATCCGATTTAAAAGCCGCTGCTAATAAAGCTGAAACAGTTTGGTTGGCTTCCGATGAGGACCGTGAGGGAGAAGCTATTTCATGGCATCTTTATCACGCACTAGATCTTGAGGGGAAGGATACCAAGCGAATCGTGTTTCATGAAATCACTAAGACAGCCATTCAAGAAGCTGTAAAAAAACCACGTAACATTGATAATAATCTTGTAGATGCTCAGCAAGCACGTCGTGTGCTAGATAGAATTGTGGGATTTGAGCTTTCGCCAGTATTGTGGAGAAAAATCAAACCTTCCCTTTCAGCAGGTCGTGTGCAGTCGGTTTCAGTAAGACTTATTGTGGAACGCGAGCGTGAGATTCAAAACTTTGAGAGCGAAGCTGCATATCGTATTATAGCTGTATTCAAAAAAGAGGAAGACGGACAAGTGCATGAGATAAAGGCTGAGTATAACAAGCGTCTGAAAACTAAAGAAGAGGCCTTGGCACTGCTGGAGAAATTAAAGTCATCTACTTTCACAGTGGAAGATGTAACGACCAAGCCTGCAAAAAAATCGCCAGCTCCTCCATTCACAACATCTACACTTCAACAAGAGGCTTCACGCAAACTAGGATTCTCTGTTGCTCAAACTATGCGTGTGGCACAGAGTCTTTATGAATCGGGACGTATCACATATATGAGAACCGATTCTGTAAACTTGTCGGGTTTGGCTATTAATACAGCCAAAGAAGAAATTATAGAGCAATATGGCGAAAACTATTGGCAGATGCGTCAATATGCCACAAAGTCCAAAGGAGCTCAAGAGGCACACGAAGCTATTCGTCCTACATATATTAATGAGCACGAGGCTGGATCTACTCAACAGGAAAAAAGATTATACAATCTGATATGGAAACGAACTATTGCTTCGCAAATGGCGAATGCAGAACTTGAGCGTACCACTGCAACGATTGGAATCTCAGGCATCGATGGTAAGTTTGTAGCAACAGGAGAGGTTTTAAAGTTTGACGGATTCCTTAGGGTATATCTCGAAGGCACAGATGATGAGGATTCGGAATCTGATGAAGGTCTGTTGCCTCCAATGAAAGCTAAAGATATTCTGGATATGCAGAATATTACTGCAACAGAACGTTTCACTCAGAGACCAGCAAGATATACCGAAGCTTCACTAGTACGTAAGATGGAAGAATTAGGCATCGGTAGACCGTCAACATATGCACCCACTATCTCTACAATTCAAAATAGAGAGTATGTAGAAAAAAGCACTGTGGATGGCGTCAAACGCACATATAATATTCTTACTCTTGAAAAAGGCAAAATAAGCGATAAAAACAAAACAGAGCTTGTAGGTGCTGATAAGAACAAACTGATACCCACTGATATTGGCATTGTAGTAAATGATTTTTTGGTTGAGCATTTTCCAAATGTAATCGACTATCATTTTACAGCTGATGTGGAAAAAGAGTTTGACTATATCGCTATGGGCGAAAAGCAATGGAATAAGATTATTAAGGAGTTTTACAGTTTATTTCATCCCATTGTTGAAGAGACTATGGAGATGAGAATGGAGCATAAAGCTGGTGAGCGAGTGCTTGGTGAGGATCCCAAAACAGGCCGCCAAGTGGCAGTTAAAATTGGACGGTATGGACCGGTTGCTCAAATTGGTGTGCCAGACGAGGAGGAGAAGCCATTGTTTGCATCACTTCAAAAAACTCAATCTATAGAAACCATTACACTAGAAGAAGCATTAAAGTTATTTGAACTTCCTCGTAATTTAGGTGCTTTTCGTGACAAAGATATGACTGTTGCTATTGGTCGCTTTGGACCATATATCCGCCACAACAATAAATTTGTGTCACTGCCAAAAGATTATGATCCTATGGAAGTGACTGCCGAAGAGGCTATTGCACTCATTGAGGAAAAAGAACGCAAGGATAGAGAGAAAATAATAAAACTGTTTGACGAAGAACCAGACCTTCAAGTGTTAAATGGTAGATATGGACCCTATATTGCTTTTGAAAAAAAGAACTTTAAGATTCCTAAGACTCAGAAACCAGAGGAATTAACGCTTGAAGATTGCAAAAAGATTATTGAAGCGGCAGGTACCGATAATGATAAGACTGCCAAAAAGACTACAAAAAAAGCCGCTGCTAAGACTACAACTTCAAAAACTAGTAAAACCACGGCAAAGAAAACTACTGCCAAGAAACCAGCAGCAAAAAAATAAACCGCTTATAATTAAGCAACTTGACTATGATGTTTAAAAAGACGTACAACCAATCGTTGTGCGTCTTTTTGTATTATAATGATAGGTGCCGAACATCAATAGTAAATCATAATCCATACATATCTAAAAACATTATAACCCGATTTGTGTTTATATCAGCATGAAACATTTGCATAACATTCACAGCAGAGAAGAGCTTATCAAACATCGATCAGCCGAACATTTTGAACGACGTACCGTTTCGTTCTACAGATACGTAATAATTGAAAATCCAGATGAGTTGCGAGATCAACTATATAAAGACTGGTTCTTAATGGGGGTAATGGGCAGAATATATATTGCACATGAGGGCATAAATGCACAAATATCGGTTCCTGAGCATGAAGTGGACAACTTTGTTGCTTATCTCAATAACACACCCTATTTTGCAAATATGCCGATGAAGTGGGCCGTGGAAGATGATAGTCTCTCATTTTTGAAACTTAAAATGAAAGTTCGCAAAAAGATTGTTGCTGACGGACTTGAAGATGGCTCATTTGATGTAACTAACGTAGGCAATCACCTAACGGCCGAAGAGTTTAACAAAGCACTTCAGGAAGAAAACACCATTGTGGTGGACATGCGAAATCACTATGAAAGCGAGATTGGTAGGTTTGATAATGCCATTTGTCCTGATGTTGACACATTTCGAGAAGAAGTAGAATACGTAACCGAAGTATTGAAAGACAAGAAAGATGCAAAAGTGCTACTATATTGCACAGGAGGTGTACGATGCGAAAAGGCAAGTGCCTACCTCAAGCATAAGGGTTTTAAGGACGTAAGCCAACTCTTTGGCGGTATTATCGAATATGCACATCAGGTGAAAAAAGAAGGAGTGGAATCTAAGTTTAGGGGTAAAAACTTTGTTTTTGACGAACGACTTGGAGAACGTATCACTGATGATATTCTTGCAAGTTGCCATCAGTGTGGCAAACCATGCGACAATCACACCAACTGTGCTAATAATGATTGCCACTTGTTATTTATTCAGTGCGATGAGTGTGCTGCCAAATTTGAGGGATGTTGTTCTAACGAATGTAAGGAGATAAATCGACTCCCGAAAGAAGAGCGTGTAAAGCTAAGAGAGAGTAAACACGATGATTATGCTCGAACTCAAATATATAGAAGTAGAAGAGGGAATTTAAAATATTCTCCAAGCTATCAACAGTAAATAGTAAATGGCCATGTGATTTTTTATCCGTGGCTATTTTTTTTGATAATTCCCTATAATTATTATCACATTTTTTACGCCTTAATCTATTTTAAAATAAAACTATGTTTATTCAACTCATTATACGTGGATTCCTATATTAATACATCTCTTTGTATTATTCCACAATGATATAAAACCTCTCCAATACCTTACAATGTGCCATCCTGCACCAATAAAAATATTCAGATATTATATGCCAAATTATCAAGAAATAATAATTCTGTGTCTGCATGGAAAGTAATGTCATATGGAAACAATTTGTATGATTTAGGTAGAGTAAAATATCCATCATTAAATAATAAACCAAATCGGTGAAGGAAAAACCTTATGCTATAATGCTATTGTATTTGTCTTATACGATAGAAATCTACATGTGTATTTACATTGTTTGTGGCATATACAATAGAAATC
>CAYFTB010000051.1:0-14948 GCA_964345875.1 uncultured Proteiniphilum sp. | reverse complement strand
ATGGTATTAGATTTAAGGTTAACAATGGAGATTGGTTGTCGTGAGACAACCATTTTTCTTTTTATATAGTCACACTTTATGAGTCAAATATACAAATTAGCAAAATCTCATCAATCACCTCAGTACTCCTACCCTATTTACAAATTATACAGATTCAAATAGCATTTTTGATTTCAAAATAGTTATTTTTGTATTAACAATACTAATACAATGGATTTTAGAACCAAAATTGAAAATAATAAATCATCAGTAGAAATTAGTCATCAATCAAATCTGATGTTGTTTGGCTCATGTTTCGCACAGAACATTGGCCTGGAGCTTTATGACAATAAGTTTAAAGTAATTACAAATCCTTTCGGTATATTATACAACCCATCTTCAATCTCATCAACAATAAGAAGATTACTTTCCCAAAATACATTTAATGAGAACGAACTAACTTATCTAAATGGCCTATATCATAGCTTTATGCATCATGGAGATTTCTCATCTATAAACAAAGAAAAGTGTTTAAACAATATCAATAGATTGTTTGAGGAGTCTGCATCAGCCTTAACTTCAACAGATATATTTCTATTTACATTTGGCACAGCATATATATATAAATTGAACGAAACCAACGAAGTTGTTGCGAACTGCCACAAGTTTCCAGCTAGCCATTTTATCAGAAGCAGGATGTCTGTAGAAGAAATAATTTACGACTGGGTGGATATTATCGATCAATTATTGACTATAAATAAAGATGCAAAGTTTATTTTTACAGTTTCACCAATTAGACACTGGAAAGATGGATTTCACGGAAATACTATAAGCAAATCAATACTACATCTTGCAATAGAAGGATTACTTGAGAAATACCCGGAATCTATCGTATATTTTCCAGCATATGAAATTATAATAGATGACTTACGTGATTATCGATTTTATACAGAAGATATGATACACCCATCACCAAAAGCTATTAAATATATTTGGAAACTGTTTGGAGAAACATTTTTCTCTAAAAACACTAATGATATTATTAATCAGTGGATAAAAATAAAAAAATCTATTGATCACAAGCCGATAAATAAAGAGACTGAAAACTATTCATTATTTTTGAAGCAGTGTCTCGTAATTCTTAATAACTTTATTAAATCATATCCATATATCAATTGTGACAAAGAATTAGAAACTCTAACATGCCTTATTAAAGAATGAAATATTCAATTAAAGAAATAGCCAAAGTTGTTGGCGTAAAAAATAAAAATCTTTATGATTCCGAAATTTCGGAACTAGCTATAGACAGCCGTAAAATAAACAACTACGCTGAAACCCTTTTCTTTGCATTTGAGACAAAGCAAAATGATGCACACAAGTTTATACAACAACTATACGACAAAGGAGTCAGAAACTTTGTAATTAGCCATATAGATGAACCATGGAACAATCTAAGTGAGGCAAACTTCTTAATTGTTCAAAACCCACTGAGAGCCCTACAAAAGATAGGCGAATATCATAGGCGCAGGTTTGATTACCCTGTAATAGGTATAACTGGAAGTAACGGAAAAACAATCGTCAAAGAATGGCTATACCAGCTCTTATGTGACGATTATAACATCGTAAGATCACCTCGTAGCTATAATTCTCAAATTGGCGTCCCACTATCAATATGGGAAATGAGTGAAGAAAATAATCTTGCAATATTTGAGGCTGGAATCTCTCAACCTGATGAGATGAGTACACTAGAGCAGATTATTCAGCCAACAATTGGCATTTTTACTAAACTGGGTGAGGCGCATCAGGAGAACTTCACTTCGCTTCAGCAAAAATGTATGGAGAAGCTTTCTCTTTTCACTAACTGTAATATGTTTATATACGATGCAGATAATAGGATCATCAATCAATCAATAGATAGCATGGTCCTTTCACAAAAATCTTTTGCATGGTCAAGACACGATCATGAAGCACCATTATTTATTTTACAGACTAAAAGAGATGAAAATAAAACAATAATACAATACTCGTTCCTAAACTTTGACTATTCGGTTACTATACCATTTACTGACGAAGCTTCTATTGAGAACTCCATTAGCTGCCTGGCAGTAATGTTATATCTTAATATAGCTCCTGAAACCATATCGGAAAGGATGCTAAAGCTTGAGCCAGTTGCAATGAGACTGGATGTGAGAGAAGGTAAAAACAACTGTGTAGTTATAAATGACACATACAACTCTGATATCAATTCAGTGAAAATCGCTATTGATTTTCTAAATCAACGAAAAGCGAAAAATAATCAGTTGACCAAAACACTAATTATATCAGATATTCTGCAGACTGGAATAATGCCCAAAACACTTTATAAAAGAGTAGCAGAACTAACACATCATAATGAAATAACTAAACTTATAGGAATTGGCTCAGACATATCTTCTAATAAAGATCTGTTTAGTACTAATGAAAAGTACTTTTTTAAAAATACAGATGAATTTATCAATTCTGAATTATGGAATGAATCAAAAGATGAAATAATCTTACTTAAAGGTGCTCGAAGTTATCATTTCGAGAAAATAAGTGTATTATTAGAAAAAAGATTACACGAAACAGTACTTGAAGTTGATTTAGATGCTATACTATACAACTACAATGAATATAAATCTCTTCTATCAAAGAATAGCAAACTGGTATGCATGGTAAAAGCAGATGGATATGGAGCAGGAGCAAGCGAAATTGCCAAAACATTACAATATCACAGATGTGAGTATTTTGCAGTTGCAGTTGCCGAGGAAGGATTAAAACTTAGAAAAGAAGGAATTGTTACCCCTATAATAGTATTAAATCCTGAAGTAAACGGATTTGAAGAACTTTTCGCTAATGACTTAGAGCCGGAAGTTTATAATTTCAGAATATTAGAAGCTTTCATTAAGGAAGCAGCAAGAAGGGGTATTACAAACTATCCTATACATATTAAGTTTGATACAGGAATGCATAGGCTTGGATTTCTTCCATCACAGCTCAATGAATTAATTGAAATGCTAAAGACTCAGAAGAGTCTTAGAGTCAAGTCAATATTCTCTCATCTTGCTGCAAGCGAGAGTTGGGTGTTTGATGATTTTACTGAAAAGCAAATAATGCTATTAGATAATTTACATAAAGATTTTGAAACACAAATAGGATATTCTGTTTGGAAGCATATTTTAAATTCAGCAGGAATCAAAAGATTCGTACGAGCTCAATGGGATATGGTTCGTTTAGGAATAGGACTGTATGGTATTAGCAGTTTAGATGAAAATGGTCTTATAAACGTATTTACTTTGAAAAGCACAGTCTTACAAATAAAGACGATCAATAATAATGAAACCGTAGGATATGGCAGAAAAGAAACCGTAATAAGGGATGAGGCTAGAATTGCAACAATAAGGATAGGATATGCGGACGGACTTAACAGAAAGTTTGGCAACAGAAATGGAAAGGTTATTATCAATGGGAAGTTTGCTCCAATAGTAGGTAACATTTGCATGGACTTGTGTATGGTTGATGTAACTGATATTGACGCTAGAGAAGGTGATGAAGTTATTATTTTTGGAAAAGACTTATCTGTCATTGAATTAGCAAAACAAATTGATACAATTCCCTATGAAATATTAACATCTGTATCTTCAAGAGTAAAACGTATATACATAAAAGAATAATCTTAATAATTTATTATATACAAAAAAAGCATCTCGTTTGAGATGCTTTTTTTGTATATAATAACTGTGTTCACTATTCAGCAAAGAAAATTGCTACACGGTTCCAGTCATTTTCTGCATATGGTTGTTCAGTATCACCTTTCCAATCAACAGAGATGCGGTTGCTGCTAATTCCATGTTCATCAGTAAGAGCTTTAGCAACTGCTTTAGCACGTTTTTCTGATAGAGCTAAGTTGTAAGCAGGAGTACCTGTCTTCTTGTCAGCGTAAGCAACAATCTTAACTGTAGCACTTGGGTTAGCTTTCATGTATTCAGCTGTGTTATAAACACTAACTTGTTGACCTCTGTCAATTTTGTAAGAGTCAATACGGAAGAATACAACGTTAGGAACATAAACAGTTTCCTCAAGAGCTGGAGCAATCTCAGGACAATCAGGACAACCTTCTGGTCTCTTTCTCAACTCTTCGTTTTCTGAACGTAGTCTATTGATTTGACTGTTCAAATCGTTGATTAAGTTATAATCCATCAATTCAGCAGGAGTAAATGACTGTTTGCCACCTAGACCAAACTTAATACCTGCAGTTCCTGTGAACATGCTGTCATATTCGAAGTCACCACCTAGACCACTACCATCAAAAGTCTCTTGAAAAGCTCTCCAACCTAATTCGATAAAAAGAGCTACGCTTTTAGAAACTTTGAAGTTATTAATTAAACCTAGGTTGTAAGTTAGAGATTGGTTTTGACTCTTAAACACACCTCCTGCGCTAGGTTTTTTCCAATCGCTATCCAATCCGTACATATAACCAATACCTGCGTAAGGTATTAAGCTATATACTCTATCAGGATTGTAGCTACCCCATGCATTGATAACATCATACATAAGATCTACGTGACCACCTAACCAGTTTTGCTCAGGATTAACACCATTAGCAACGTGCTTGATATGACCACCATCGATCACAAGACGAGCACCCCAATTTGGAGAATTCCAACGACCAACTTCTAGTTGACCCATCCATCCTAGACGCTTACCAAAATCAGCGCTAGCATCGTTTTCACCTTCAGTCATATAAAGGTTTGTTCCACCACCAAGTCCCATATACCAATGAGAACTAGCTTTGTCCTTTAGGTACACAGTACCATTAGACACATTTTGAGTTTCTTGAGCACTCATGGTGAAAGCAATGAGTGCAGAAATTAATAGCAAACTGAATTTCTTCATAATTTTAAAATTTAATTAGAAAATTGTATTATTACTCGAATTTATTATCAAATGTTTTTATTATAATTCGTTTTCCTGTAATTAAGACTATTAGTATACTTTAATATAATATGACATGCACACTGTAATATCAAAGTATAACAAACATAATCTTCACAAAGGTAATAATAAATTGATAAAATCATCATTTTTTCTGTAAAAATTAGAATAAATGATGTAATATGTAGAATTTTTACTCAATTAACATTGAAAATGATCACAGTTTAGCCTAAATAGCTTTTCAATAACTTGCTACGTGAGTCCTGACGCAGTCTTCTTATTGCTTTTTCCTTGATTTGTCTTACACGTTCACGAGTAAGCTGAAACTTATCACCGATTTCTTCCAGTGTCATTTCTTGACATCCGAGTCCAAAAAACATTTTAATTATATCACTCTCTCTGTCTGTTAGTGTCGAAAGAGCTCTGTCAATCTCTTTCTGAAGTGATTCGTTAATTAAAGTTCTGTCTGCAATCGGAGCATCATCATTAACCAGAACATCAAGCAAGCTGTTATCTTCGCCCTCTACAAATGGAGCATCCATTGAAATGTGCCTTCCTGATACTCTTAATGAATCAACAACTTTATCTACTGACAAGTCTAATTCAATGGCCAATTCCTCAGCAGATGGCCTTCTTTCATTTTCTTGTTCAAACTTTTGAAAAGCTTTACTTATTTTGTTAAGAGAACCAACCTGATTAAGAGGTAGCCTAACAATTCTTGACTGTTCGGCCAAAGCCTGCAATATTGATTGGCGTATCCACCAAACAGCATAACTAATAAATTTAAATCCTCTTGTCTCGTCAAATTTCTCAGCTGCTTTTATCAAACCCAAGTTGCCTTCATTAATCAAGTCAGGCAGACTCAATCCTTGGTTTTGATATTGCTTAGCTACCGATACAACAAATCTTAGATTAGCACGGGTTAGTTTTTCAAGAGCTTGTCGGTCACCCTTTTTTATAGCTTGTGCTAATTCCACCTCTTCTTCAACTGTTATTAGATCTTCACGACCTATTTCCTGAAGATACTTATCTAAAGAGGCACTTTCACGATTTGTAATCGATTTCGTAATCTTTAATTGTCTCATTATTATATATATTATTCTTTCCTATTTCTTAAAACGGGTACAAAAGTAATTTATTTGTTTAAATAAATAAACTTATTTCACTTTATACATCAAAGTAGAAGAATTTAATGTGTATAAATTCTTCTACTAACTTAACGTACTACATATAGGTTTTGTTATTAACTAGACACGTAATTAATACAAATTAATAACTTATCTGTGTTAAAATTAATCTACTTTGCACCTTGCGACAGATCAATCGCTATATATTGTGTTCTTCCGTTTGGATAAAATCCTGCAACCAAAAGAACTTTGTCCTGACTAGTGCTAGTAACTGCTGACACAATAGCGTTAATATCCTTTTCACTATTAATTGGAGAATTATTAATTCTCATTATAATGAATCCTTTATTAATTCCTTCTTTTCTAAACAAACCATTAGGAGTTACACTAGATACCTCTAGACCACTACTAATACCAAGTTTTTGCTTGTCACTGCTTGAAATTTCGCTAAACGAAGCACCAAGCAAACTTATACTATCAGAACTATTTTTGATGTCAGTGTTGCCGGCATCATTTTTTAACTCTACATTATAAGTGTGTTCCTTGCCTTTTCTATCAACTTTTATCTTCACTTTGTCGCTTGGTCGATAGCGGCTTAATTGATCTTGCAACCCTGCAAAGTTTTTAATATTAACATCATTAATTGACTTTATAATATCTCCTTTTTCTAATCCCGCAGCTTTAGCAGCACTTCTATCGGCAAAGTCATCAATAAGAACTCCAGTGATTTGAGATAATTCTTTAGCTTTGTCAGGATCCTGACGTTTCATCATTTCAATATTTGGCACCATAATTCCTAGCACTGCGCGCTGAACTGCACCATATTGTTTTAAGTCAGCAGCTACTTTTCCTGCTATTGAAATTGGAACAGCAAATGCTAGACCATTGAAATCTCCAGATTTTGAAAAAATGGCGGTATTGATTCCTACAAGCTCACCTTTAGTATTTACAAGTGCACCACCACTATTTCCGCTATTTACAGCAGCGTCAATCTGAATAAATGATTGAATATCAAGTTCTCCTCCACCTACAATATTTCCTCTATTTTTGGCACTAACAATACCTGCAGTAACTGTAGAAGTCAAATTAAATGGATTTCCAACAGCTAATACCCACTCACCTACCTGAAGGTCATCAGAGCTACCAAAAGTAAGGTAATGAAAGTCATTTCCCTCAATTTTCAATAAAGCTATATCTGTTTGAGGATCTGTTCCTATTATCTTTGCGTCATATTCGCGATTATCATTTAATGTAACTGATACCTCTGTTCCATTTTCCACAACATGGTTGTTAGTAATTATATATCCATCTTTTGAAATTATAACTCCTGAACCAAATCCAATTCTTTCACGTGGCTGTGTATCTTGATTACCAAATCCAAAGAAGAAATCAAATGGATTAGAATATTGTTGTTGAGTTACTGACTTAACTTTAACGTGAACAACACCATCAACAGATTTTGAAGCAGCTTGTGTAAAATCAGGATAACCTTCGTCTGTTGTCAAACTTACTAAATTAACATTCTTACGGCTTTGATCAAATGAGTCTGCATATTTACTCTTTTCAGTTGTAGTGGTAGTTCCTAAAAGAGAATTTCCACTTTTATTGCTAGCAATGTTATAACCAAATATGGTTACCACTGAACTTAAAATAGCAACTAAAACTATTGCCATTAAATTTTTTATTCTTTTTGCATTCATATAACTAATCGTTTTATGTTTCGTGTTTTTTATTTACGAGATTATAGACACAAATATTGTGCAAAAGTTTACTTTAACGACTCATTTTCTGCTCTTTTAACACTAAGTAATACCTGATTAACCCGCATTAACCCAAACCTTATCAAACTCTGCCATTGTGTCAGCCAAATACACCTATGATACGAGATCAGAACTACCGGACATATCGTCTCTTATTTGCTCTTTTTCTCAATTTATAGTTACTAAATGGCTGAAGCAATTCATATATAATAAAATTAATATGTAATTTGCCACTCTCGAATAGCTTGTCAAGTCGATTTAATACATGAAAAGTCACAAAATATCGAATAATGAATGCGATTACGCCCAACAAGACAGGTGCATAGTTATTAGTCATTATTCCATATGAAACTGATAAAGCAACAGCAATATAGAATAAGTATTTTGTTAGCGACTCAAGTCCAAATACAAAGCGAGCCGAACCATTATAATATCTTTTATTATAAATATATTTCTCTTTAAGTGATTTCCATTTACTCAAACTTATCACGATGTCAGTTATTGTCATGCTATCTTTAGAAGTAACAACTCCCACATTCCTATTCTTCGATACTTGATTAATAAACAAATCATCTTCACCATCCTCGAATGTAAGAACTGATGAGAAACCTTTCTCTTCGAAAAATAATGATTTACGATAAGCAAGATTCCTATTTATTCCCATAAAAGGTTTTCCCCAAATAGCCATTGACAAGAATTTCATTTGATGTATAAGACTATCATATTTGACAAATCCTCGCATAAGAAATCTTTGCTTTATATCCAGCATACTATAACCCAAAACAATATCTCGTCCTTTGGAGAATTCTTTCGCAAACTCACTAATCCATTTATTTGAAGTAGGAGCACAATATATTTCTGTAAAAAGCAACACCTCATTATTAGCAGCTTTTATACCAAGGGTTAAAGCAAGTTTCTTGCCATTAAAATCCTCAGCATCAGAAGGCACAAATGTATGGTACAGATTTGGATATTTAAGACTAAGTCTCTTTAACTCAATATCAGTTTCATCTGTTGAACCCATATTTACCACTATCACCTCAAAGTCTGGATAATCTTGCTCCAATATCAAAGGCAGGTTTTTAGCCAGATTTTCAGATTCATTTTTTGAAGCTATCACTACAGAGACTGAGGGTAAAATCTTATCTTTAGTATCTTCATCCTTACTTTGCTTATTTTCATAACTATAAGGCTTTTTATAAATGAGAAGATAATAAAGTATTTGTATCAGAAGTAGAACTCCCAATACCACTACAAAAATCCAAAAATAATAGGTTAAGTCAAAATTGTATTTATCTAAGAAGTCCATCATGTTTTTTTCAAATAGTATCAGAGAAGTAAGAGCTGGGTAGCTCACGACAATTATATGTTGATGACATAGTTTCACCATATGCTCCAGCTGATCTAATAACAACCAGATCTCCTCGTTTTGACTTACTTAGCTTTACGTCTTCTCCAAATGTGTCACTTGTTTCGCATACTGGACCTACCACATCATAAGTTTCAGATGTGCCAACAGCACTAACATTTTCAATTTTGTGATATGCACCATACAAGGCAGGACGCATCAATTCAGTCATGCCGGCATCGAGAATCATAAAATTTTTCGTAGTACCCTCTTTTATATAAGTAACTTTTGTAACAAGGTTCCCACTCTGTCCCACTATAGATCTGCCTAGCTCGAAATGCAATGTCTGTCCCGCTTCAAGTTCAAGATATTTTCCAAATAATTCAAAGTATGCTTTAAAGTTTGCAATAGGATATTTGTCTGGATCATCATAATCAATACCCAAACCACCTCCCACATTTATCATCTCAAATGTAATGCCCTCGTTGGTAAACCATTTTTTCAGTTTCTCTACCTTGACACACAAGTTCTCAAACGATTCTAAATCGGTTATTTGCGAACCAATATGAAAGTGCATACCTATTAACTTCAAACTGGTACTTTTATTTATAAAGCTTATAGCCTCTGGCAAATCCGACTCATTTAACCCAAATTTATTTTCCTCCAATCCTGTCGTAATATACTTATGTGTGCGAGCGTCAACATTGGGATTGATCCTAATTGCAATCTGTGCTACTTTTCCACATTTTGAAGCCAACTCCTCAATTGCCTTCATTTCTGGTAGTGACTCCACATTGAAGCAATAAATATTATTATCTAAACCTATCTGAATCTCCTTATCTGTTTTGCCTACACCAGCAAAGACTATCTTTGAAGCGGGAAATCCATTTTCTAATGCTCTCAAAATCTCATTTCCGCTAACACAGTCTGCACCATATCCACGAGAAGAAATCTCTTTTAATATTCTTGGATTTGCATTTGCCTTAAGAGCATAATGCACTAAATAATCTTTGTTATATATCTCATTGTTAATCACATCAAGAGTTTGACGCAATAAATTTATATCGTAATAATAAAATGGAGTATCTATATTGATAAATTTCTCTAGCGGAAAAATGCCTTTATTCATATGTATTATTTATTTTGTAAAACCTATATATTTAAAAGAATTTGGATAATAACCTACAATCCAAATTCTACAATATGCAAAAGTACAATTTAAAAATGATAGTTTGATTTAGGAGATGATATTAAATCAAAAATGGCCAACAAGCTCTTTAGCCCTACTTATCTTCTCACTCATCTGAAGCGAATGGTCAATCCAATGAATTTTAAATCCTCGCCTTTCCATACCCCTGAACCATGTCATTTGACGTTTGGCAAACTGATGAATTGCTATCTCTAGCTGATTCAACATATCATCATATGTCAATTCACCAATCACGTACTGAGTCACATATTTATATTCAAGACCATAATATATCAAATCTGCTGGGCTAACTCCATCATTCAGAAGTTGCTCTATTTCATTTATCAGCCCCTCTTCGACTCTATTTCTCAGTCTTGACGAAATTCTTTCTCTCCGAACCTCCCGGTCAATATCAACGCCAATTATCAAGCTGTTAATAGCCGGGAATTGCAACTTTGACATAGAATTTTTCTTCTGAAAATCGGCAATTTCTATGGCCCTTATTGCACGTCTCTTATTTTTTGTATCCGTTGTGTTGTGTAAATCTCTGTATGACGCTAGAGTTTCTGAAAGTTCATCAAGAGATTTACATTCCAGTTCCTGGCGTAATTCATGATTTCTGGGCACATCAGGCAGATTGTATCCTTTTAATACAGATTCAATATACAGACCTGTACCTCCACACAACACAGGAAGTTTTTGTCTCTCAACTATGTCATTATAAGCAGCATGAAAATCTTTCTGATAATCAAATAATGTATATTTTTCGCCAGCACTACGAATATCAATCAAATGATATGGCACTTCATAACCATCAACAGTATAATCTATTAAATCCTTTCCGGTTCCAATATCCATACCCTTGTATAGTTGTCTTGAGTCACCACTGATTATTTCTGCATCCAGTTGTGCTGCCAGGTGAGCCGCAAATGAGGTCTTACCACTTGCCGTGGGGCCTATTATAGTTATCATTTCATACATCTCACTCTGGACTTTATTTTCAATTTCACTTTTATATATAATAAATCACAATTTCATTCTACCAACTACCTCCAGCACCGCCGCCACCAAAACGGCCACCGCCACCACCACCAAAACTGCCGCCGCCAAATCCACCTCCACCAAATCCTCCACCAGTCCAACCTGAGCCACGGCCACTTGAAGGGAAGAAGATAGGTGCTCCACCTGATCTATTATGTCCTCCTCCACTAATGTTTTGGTCACCACCCGAAGCAGTTGTAATGATGATAAACAAGATTATTAAAATCAGTATAATCAACCACGAAGGAATTCCTCCCCTATCATTATAATCAGCATCAAATTCTCCAGATAGCTTTAAGATTGCAACATCAACGGCTGCATTTACCCCTCCAAAATAGTCATCAGACTTAAAATAGGGTATCATATAGTCTCTCACTATTCTTCCAGCAAATGCGTCCGATATAAATGCTTCCAGGCCATATCCTGTAGCTATAAATGCTTGTCCTCGACTATTCCCAATCTTTGGTTTTACAAGTATCAACAAACCATTATCTTTGCCCGACTGTCCAATACCCCACTTCTCTCCCAGCTCAAAAGCATAGTCAGATGCAGGATAGCCACCTAGGTCATTCACAGTTACTACATAAATTTGAGTAGATGTAGTGTCGTTATATGACATAAGCTTATTCTCCAATACCTGATTTTCGGATGGTGTAAATATATTGGCAAAGTCATTAACCAACCTAAATGGCTGCATCGGCTCTGGTATATCTTGCGAGAATAGAGTTAATGCCGCAGAAAAAAGCAAAACTGTTATTATTGATACTTTATTCTTCATCTATTATTACCTCATCATTCAACTCGTTAATGTCATTGTCTTCAAGAGGAAAATATTTTTTCATCAACTCTCCCACTCTATCTACGCCATATATTATTCCTTCACAAATAGAAGTATCTTGTTTAAATAATTCTATCATACCCTCAAGAGTAGAATTCCAAAATCCATCTTCACATACTCTATTAATTGCTTCATCACCTACTATTGCAACCTTCTTATCATTTGGGGCTACAAAAATCAGTACAGAGTTTCGCAAAGCCGTCTTTTCCATTTCTAGCTTCACAAATTTGCCATACGCAGCTTCAAGAGGATCTATTTTACATCTCTTGACAACGCATACACGAATTTCGGCAGATGTTTTATTTTCGGCCGAACGTATTGATTCAATAATTTTATTGAGTTCTATCTTACTAAGCATTGCGTAATATAGTAACTAAAACTCTACTTTAGGGGCAGTATCGGCACCAGGTGCTGATTGAAAGTATCCTTTTTGCTTAAATCCAAACCAACCAGCATAAATAACTCTAGGAAATTGTCTTATATAAGAATTAAAATCCTGAGCTGTTTGATTAAATCTGTTTCTTTCAACAGATATTCTATTCTCTGTACCCGACAATTCATCCTGCAAAGCAAGAAAATTTTCATTTGCTTTAAGTTCTGGATAATTCTCCTGAATCATCATCAATTTTCCTAATGCACCTGCAAGTTCGCCCTGACGATCTTGAAACTCTTTAATACTTTCTTCACTCAGATCAGAAGGATCAACACTAATCTGAGTAGCCTTAGCTCGCGCTTCTACCACCTGAGTAAGTGTTTCTTGTTCGTGAGTTGCATAACCCTTTACAGTAGAAACAAGGTTAGGAATTAAATCAGCACGACGCTGATATGCATTCTCAACATTAGCCCACTGAGAATTAACAGCCTCTTGTTTGTTTACCATTGTATTGTAGCCACAGCTTGTCAATGTAAAAACAGCCAAAATAGCTAATATCAAAATGTACTTAAAATTTTTCATAAGTCTTGTTTTATTATTGTTGTTCCAATTTTTCACAATTAAGCATCATAAACATATATATGCAAACGATGCGTCACAAAGATACAATATTACTTTTATAGTTAGATATTTTTTTAAATAGAGAAAGACAACTATCGTAAATTAATCATAAGCATTTTTCACATCACATCTTTACTATATAACATCATTAAAGCTGATAAATGTTTATTTTGTCAACCCGTGGTGCATTAATATATAAGTAAAAGAAGTTGTTCATTATCAACTAAAGGATTATATTTAAAAGACTATAGAACACTTAAATATATGAACAACTTCACTCGAAATTACGAAATAATATTAGAAACGCTACAACAAGTCGAAAGCAAAATGAACTTCAGGAATCAAAAACGTCCACCAAAACCTTCAGATATTGAGTTAATTACCATTGACTTGACTTCTGAGTTCTTAGGAATTGATTCTGAAAGAGATTTGTTTAGAAAATTACCTATTGATCTCTTCTCCAAAGTTGATCGTAGCGTATATAACCGAAGAAAACGAGGTTTATTTTTTTTACCGAGAAGCCTTACGTAAAAAATCAACTAATCACATCGGAACTTATGATTATTATATCGTTGACAGCATGCCATTAGAAGTCTGTAAGTTAAGTCGAAGCTTACGGAGTCATATTTGTAAAGAAGTCTATGAGACAGCTCCGGATAAGGATTATTGTGCTTCTCAGGGAAATAATTATTATGGCTACAAACTACATGCTGTCTGCACTATTGATGGTGTTTTTACTGATTTTGATTTAACACAGGCATCCGTACATGATATTCATTTTCTGAAAAATATAAAGCAATTATATCAAAATTGTACAATATTAGGCGATAAAGGGTATCTGAGTATTGATTATCAAAGAGATTTATTCTCATCTAATCAAATTAGACTTGAAATACCCATGCGTAAAAATCAGCATGATTATAAATCTCAAGCCTGTATTTTCAGGAAATCAAGAAAAAGAATTGAAACTTTATTTTCTCAATTATGCGATCAATTTATGATTCGTAGAAACTATGCTAAATCTTTCGATGGGTTCAAGAATAGAATATTATCTAAAATAATGGCTCTGACCGTCATACAGTTGATAAACAAACTAAACAACCGAAATATTAACAACTTAAAAATACAAATTGCTTAAATGCACCACGGGTTGAGCTATATTTTTAGACTATTTAATGACAGAAGAGCAAATATATTTATATCATTCTTATTTTGAGCGTTTAATAGTGCCCGAGCTAAATATTTAATCAAAAATACTAAGAGTACCATCAATCAAAACACTAAATGTTAAAACATTGAAGCATATACCTCCCTTTATTTACAATTGTTTGCAAATGACATGTTTTGCAATACTTTAATAATGTTAATATAAGCAATCTTTTTATTTTGACTTTAGATTATTGATTGATTATTAGTTTATTATAATGGTTTTGTTTTGTGTAACAATTTTCCGGTGGGCAAAAAAAAAAAATTTTTTAGGGATAAAAGGGCTTTCAGATAGGTGTGGAAGTTTTTATCTTGATCCATTTTTTGCTATGAGAGCTTAAAAAACTAATTATTACTCTTTGTTAACTATGATTCGCGGTCAATAGTGTTAATTTATTTCACATTTAAGAGTAAAAATAGTCAAACAAATTTTTTTGTTTGGTGCTTATGCTTCTGGATGGACTAAACAAATTTTTTTATTAGGGTGTAAGGTCTTATTTATTGCTCCATAAA
>CAYFTB010000050.1:0-14948 GCA_964345875.1 uncultured Proteiniphilum sp. | reverse complement strand
TTGGAGCAGCTATTGCGGCGGTAGTGTGGAAAGGGATTACTGTGGAAAATAAATAAGGTAATAAAACCGTTACACACAAATCTATAACTTCAATAAAAAATCTTTCCTTTATGCAAAATTTTAATTTTGCATAAAGGAAAGATTTTTTATTATTACTCGTTTATGATATTCTCAATCTTTTGCAGCTCAATAATGAATCTTTAAATACATAAACTCCTTATTTTTGCTATTAGGAACAATTATCAACTTACGTTTATATTAGATTTGATGTTTCAATATACATAATTTTAGACATGTGTTTTTTATCCCAAACAGGCGATATAATTCGTCTTCGATACTACAATATTCTAAAAAACTACGAAAGGAATTTCACTACATGATTTTTTCAGAATGCTTAATAATATTATTAGTATTGTTTATTCGTCATATTCGAAAGTGTAGATGCCAGAACCAACATTAAATTTCACTTTATTATCCTCATATCTGATATTTGATATAGACTTATCTTCTTTTATTTTCTTGTCGTTTTTAGTAACATCCTCAGGGTTATTTACCAGCAACTCAACTGTTGCAGTGGCATTAGCAGGAACCACAACATTTACAATAATTTTTCCGTCACTCCTGCGTTCCCATCCAGATTCCGCGACCCCATATGGGCTGTCAAAAGATGCTTTTGAGTACTCTAGTAAATGGGTAGGATGAGGTTTAATCAATAAGTGTTTATACCCCGGCTCCAAAACGTCCAGTCCTGCTGACACTTGGTACATCCAGTCTCCGATTGCTCCATAGGCATAATGATTAAATGAGTTCATTCCTGCATCTTGAAATGTTCCGTCTGGGCGTTGTCCGTCCCATCTCTCCCATATAGTTGTAGCACCTGCGGTCACAGGATACAACCACGATGGAAAAGTCTTTTGCATAAGCAAATCGTATGCAACATCCGTAAACCCATTGTCTGATAGGACATGACATAGATAAGGTGTCCCTAAGAATCCAGTTGAGAGATGTGTACCACGACTACGTATGTCATCAACTAATAACTGTGCAGACTTTGCACGTACGTTTTCAGGAACTAGATTGAACATTAACGCCAAGACATATGATGTTTGAGAGTTTGTTCCTATTCTTCCTGCTGGAGTAATATATTCGTGAATGAATACACTTTTAATATTTTCAAACAAATCTTCATAAAAAGAGGCATCCTCTGTTTTACCTAAAACTTTTGCAACATCGGCTAATATACTAGTCGAATATGCATAGAAAGCAGTTGCGATAAAGTCCTTATCAGTATGTCCGTCAGCTCCGCCATGGTCGTTTACAAAAGGGTGGTAAAATAGCCAATCACCAAATACACTTCCACTTTTCCAAATCATGCTTTCACCTGCCTTATTACGAATATACTCTACATATGCCTTCATGCTTGGATATTGTGCTTCCAAAATATCTTTATCTCCATATACTTGGTAGATTGTCCAAGGTGCTATGGTGGCAACATCTCCCCAACCTGCAGAGGTTGTAGTTGTTTCTGAGTTTTGAGGATTAAGAACATCAGGGATAACAAATGGCACTTCACCTCCACTACGCTGATCGGCAGATAAGTCTTTAAGCCATTTTGTAAAAAATGCTGCAACATCATAATTGAATGAAGCTGTTCTTACAAAAGCTTGTGCATCTCCTGTCCATCCCATTCGTTCATCCCGTTGAGGACAATCTGTCGGAACATCAAGGAAGTTCCCCTTTTGTCCCCATACAATGTTGTGCTGCAATTGATTTAGTAATGGATCGGATGTTTCATATTTTCCAGTTGGTTGCATATCTGAGTGTATTACAACTGCAGTTATATCATCTTCAGTTAATTTTCCAGGATATCCTGTAATTTCAACATAACGGAATCCCATAAAGGTAAAAGTTGGCTCATATATCTCTTCTCCCTCTCCTGAAAGAGTATAGTTAATTACACAATCTGCTGAACGAAGATTTTCTGTGTAAAACTCTCCATCCTTATCTAATACTTCTGCATGCCGTATTGTTATTTTGGTTCCTTTTTCCCCAATTGTTTTGAGGCGAATCCGCCCTACAAGGTTTTGACCTAAATCAACTAGTTGCTTGCCACTTGGAGAAGTGAAAATCTTAACTGGCTTTAGCTCCTCAATCTTTTTAATGTCTGCACCTTCAGATGCTATAAGATTAAAATCATATGACGTTTCTGTAACTGGTCGCCAGCTTTTATCATCATATTTTGGCTTATTCCATCCTATCAACTCTTTAGTTGCATCATAATCCTCACCATAATATAATCCATTTTTTGTTATAGGTCCTTCTTTTGTAGCTTTCCAGCTACCATCACTTATTATAGTTTCTTTGCTGCCGTCGCTGTAAATTATCTCCATTTGCATTAGCAGTCCCTCGTGTTTACCATAGACACCCCAATTTTCTGTCCATCCAAGGCTACCTTTATACCAGCCTTCTCCAATAACAGCACCTATAGCATTAGCACCTCTATTTAACTGATTGGTCACATCATAAACCTGATATTGTAATCTTTTGCCGTATGTTGTCCATCCAGGTGTAAATACCTGATCTCCTACTTTTGACCCATTTAAGCTTAAATCATAAATTCCATGTGCAGTTGCATATATTGTTGCCTTTGCTATTTTTTTTGATATTTCGAACTCTTTTCTCATATAATGAGCTGGGGATAGTCTGGGAGAATCATCATCTATCTCAATCCATTTGGCTATCCATTCATTTTTATTCAAAATGCCCATCTCCCAATATGCTGTTTCGCTCCATTTTGATGTGTTTTTCTTATTATCCCAAACTCTCACCTGCCAGTAATATCTTTGTCCTGACTTCAGATTTGATCCGTCATATGGAACCAACACTGACTGATCAGAGATAGTTTTGTCAGAGTTCCAGATTATGCTGGATGACGAAAAGGATGGGGTTGTAGAAACTCTTATCTGATATGCTGTTTGTACAACATTATTTGCATTTGAGCTTAACTTCCATGATAATCTTGGATGTTTAGACTCTACACCTATTGGATTCTTCTTGTGTTCACATTTTAAATCTACTACAGATACTGACTGTGCACTAAGCACAACTGTAATTAATATAAAAATAGCAGTTAGGGTACTTTTTTTCATGATTTGTGTTATTAATTTTCAAATGTATAATCTCCTGATTTAATTTCGTAAATAAAATAATCCTCATCTTCACTATATAACTTGGCATACTTTGAACTCACCCTGACTTTTTTATTATTCTCTTTTGGGAAATAAACAAAAGCCTCTCCGTTTGGTGGTATGGTAACATCAAGGTGTATGCTGTGATCATTTCGTTTCCATGATGTTTTAATTTCACCAATTGTAGAGTTGAATGTAGCTCTAGCCTCTGACAACTGTTCTTGGGTTAATTTTGGAATACGAATATCAACTTTCTTAAATCCTGGAGAATCTTCTCTTAATTTTATACCTGCTACTCCATCAATATACCATGCTCCTGGATAAAGATAAGAACTGTGAAGCAGAGAGTGTCCAGGAAGATCTTTTTCCCACATCTCCCAGATTGTTGTTGCACCGCTATCTTTCATAAGTCCCCAACTTGGGTATGTTGTTTGTGATGTCATTGAATATATGAGATCATCTCTTCCCTCATCTCTTAATACTTTAAACAACATTGCTCCGCCTGTAATTCCAACGTCAATATGACCATTTTTATTTATGAGAATCTCATTTTCTAAAGTATTAATAACTTTAGACCTCAATTCTGCAGGCATAATGTCTCCATATAAAGCTGCAGCCAAACTACGCATGGACTTATCTGAGTAGTTAGCTTCCTCTTTATGATAATACTTTTCATGAATTGCATCTGATGATAGTTTGGCTTTTTTCTCCCAAATCAAAGCCTCCTCATTTTTCCCTAACACTTTTGCAATTTTCACAGCAGTTTTTAGATTATAAACTCTATAGCAATTGTTAAAAAATATTGTCTCATCAGAAAAATTGTTCATTCCTTGTTCAGTAGCACCCGGCCATAACCAATCACCAAGAAAATCCCATTGACCTCCATATCGTTTCAGAAGATTATTTTCTACATGTGAGTCTAAATATTCAAGCCACCCTTTAAGCATTTCGAAATTTTCCTCTAGTGATCTTTTGTCTCCATTATATTGATACATAAACCAAGGCATAGTTACTACAATACCACCCCATGCAGTTCCACCACCTCCATGATATGTAGGTGCTGTTTGAGGCAGAATACCACCACCTAATACTCGTCCGCTCCCTTCATTCTTTCTCGCCCATTCTGGGTCATTCATGTTTCCCACCATAGGTTCTGTACCCTGAACGTCACGCCAGTCTTCGAGCCATTTGTTGTAGAAAGCCCCAAGTTTATAATTTAGCAATCCTGTTTCTGATGTAGCATGTGCATCACCTCCATATCCAAAGCGTTCTCTCTGCGGACAGTCAACAATATATCCTCCTAGTGATAAGTTCTCGAATGTCCATTTTACGGTATTGTATATCCAATTTTGCAAATGGTCAGAGCATTCAAAAGTTGTTGCATCGTCAAAATCTGTTCTCACCATCCATCCTTTTATGTCTTCTTTAGAAGGCTTATAGTCTAATCCTTTTATTGTAATCCATCTGCCTGATATATAGTTAAAACGATTCTGAAAAACACCTTCACCCGTGCTATCAATTATATATGAATTAGATAATCCAAAAGTAATTTCATCTTGTTCCCTTTCTGATATAAGAAAATCAATTTGATCACCGGGTTTTCCCTTTATTGAAGCTTGCATCCATCCTGCAAAATTAACACCCATATCAATTCTGTATCCGCCATTATCTAGACTTTCTATTGAAATTGGATTAATTTGCTCAAACTGCCTATTTGTTTCAACTTTTTGAGCTGACAGCAAGAGAGTTGGAGTATAAACAGTAGCATTATTCCAGCCTGAATCATCTAATTTAGCGTTATTCCAGTCCATTACTTCATCGTTCGCATCATATATTTCACCACCATACCCACCAACTCCAAACCCCCAGTTACCTATCAGTTGGTTTGGGCTTGGATGAGTCTTCCAAGTCTTATCTGTTGCGATTCGTACAATCTTCTTGTCGTTTTTCCCATATATATCAGCCTGAGCGATAACTATAGGAGTACGTGGTTTATCATCAGTTATATACGGAGCGTATATTGACCAAGAAGTTCCCAACCACAATGCAATAACATTTTCTCCTGATTCTAGAAATGAGGAAATATCATAGGAGATATAACGTGCACGCTTGGTGTGGTCTGTTGCCGCAGGTGCAAGAACATGATCATCAATCTTCATACCATTTACATATACCTCGTGATAACCTATTGATGCCACAAAAAGATTTGCCTTAGAAGGTTTCTCATTCAATGTGAAAGTTTTTCTGAACCAGGGATCTTTCATTTTATTTGTACCCTCCTCAGGATTGTAAACTTCAGAAGTTCCTATCCAACTCCCACTCCAGTCATTCTCAGAGAAAAGTCCGGTAGTCCATTGATGTATTTCGCTAAATTCTGATTTATATTTCTTCTCATCTTTAACTTGCACTTTCCAATAATATGTAGCATCTGATTCCAATGGAATTCCATTAAATTCTATTAGATTTGAATTATCGGATATCACCCATCCTGAATCCCAGATGTTGCCTTTGTCTTTATCAATTTCTTTTTTTGTGCTACTTACCAGAATTCTATATGCTGTTTGTTTCTGACCATACATATTATCTCTCATACTTGTCAACTTCCATGTGAAGCGTGGTTTGGGAACATCTAATCCTGTGGGATTAGACAAGTATTCTACTGTAAGCTCAATTGGAACTAATGGCGACTTCTTTTCACAAAACATAAAAAGTGAAACAGATATGAAAATCGAAAGTAAAATGATCTTTTTGGTCATAGCTTTTAGTTTTTAGTTTCTAAATTAAGTTTATGAGTTCCTGATTTAAGTGTGATTATATTGTCTCCTTTTATCTGTTCTGGAAGATATAGTGTTGCACTGCAGTTTGCAGGGATAGTAATAGTGTAAACTATATTTTTCTTACGCCACTCCCACTTAGATTCAATCAAGCCATGTTGTGAGTTGAACTCTGCTTCAAAATGATTTAGAGTTTTAATAAAATTTGGACGAAGATTGATATGTTTAAATCCTGGATTCATCTCATCTGGAAATAGTCCTCCTAATCCCTTGAAAAACCATGCACCTATTTCACCAAACATCATATGATTGTCTGAAATGTCACGTTCGGCATCCAAATCCCAATTCTCCAACAATGTGGTGGCCCCATTTACTGCCCACCATCCCCAGGATGGATATGTATCTTGCACTGCTACTTTATATGCTACATCAGCATAACCGTTTTCGCTAAGTGCGTTAAGTATAGCTTTGGCTCCCAACACGCCAACATCTAAGTGAAAATTACTTTCTACAACTCTTTGGGCTAGGTTTTTTGCTACTTTATCAACCATTTCTGTAGGAACAACACCCCATTTAAGCGGAACACTTAATTCTGTTTGTGTCCCAGAAGCGTATATTCCCTTTTCTTGGTCAAGAAATTTATTATTAATTGACTCTTTAATCTTATCCGCTAGATCAGAATAATATAAGTAATCGTCTTCTTTATCAAACATTTTTGCAGCTTCGGCGAGAATCCTAGTGTCAACATAAAAGTAAACAGAAGAAGTTAGTTCTACATTTGATACGGATTTAACTGGCACCCAGTCTCCTCTTCCCCATGAAGTGAGATGATTTATGCTTATTCTGTCAACATAGTCAACATATCGCTTAATGTTTTCATATGTGTCGTATAAGAGTTTACTATCTCCATAAAATTTATATATCTCCCAAGGTATAATTGCAATAGTACTAGTCCAATCCAACCCATTATGTGTACCGTACCCCCAACCACCTGTTGGAATAATATCGGGTAGTACCCCATTGGGTTGTTGTTCATCCTTATGGTCATTTAGCCATTTTTCATATACAGTGATTCCGTCAAAATTATATAATGCAGTCTCTATTGCAAAATGCCCATCTCCGGTCCATCCATTTTTTTCTCGTTGAGGACAATCCGTTGGATATCCCATAAAATTAGATAAGTATGCATTATTAGTAATTTCCCACAACTTATTAATTATATCATTAGAAGAATTAATTTTACCAATAGATGGAACATCACTATGCATAAAGTATGCCTTGATATTATCTTTTTCGATTTCTATAGGTTTGCTTGCCGTAACTTCCACATATCTGAATCCTTTATAATTAAAACTAGCCATAAACTCATCCTCTTTGTTTCCACTTAAAGTAATAATATCTGTTTGAAAAGGATCATTTTCTTTGTCACCTCTGTAATATACATCAATATTGGACATATCCGCACGTCCATTGTTATACAGCCTTTCAGCATGCTTTATTCTAACTTCTGTACCTTCTGCCCCATGTAATCTTATTTTAGTTACACCTGACATATTTTGGCCAAAATCAAAAACATATGTTTGGTCATCAAACTTTGTTACCTTTTGGGGATGAAACTCTAATTTGTTTCTAATTGGTCTTACTTGTTGTGATGTAATTTTATCTGATGGGGCGGATCTAAGAGCTACCCCCTGCCAGTCTTTGTCATCAAAGCTTGCTTTGCTCCAGCCTTCCTGGTCTAATCGAGCATCATAGTGTTCACCAGTGTAAATGCTATTGAAAATTATAGGGCTGTCATGCTTTTTCCAACTAAGATCTGTATAAATTGTCTCAACAGAACCGTCAGTATATGTGATTCGAAGATCAAGACAAAATGCGGGTCTGTTACGCCATGGTGCATTTTCAAAGTTCCATACAGCCAATGATTGATGGTTATACCACCCATTACCAAGATGTACACCAACTACATTTTCTCCACTTCTTAATTGCTCTGTCACATCATGTGTGACGTACAGATTTCGCCTATCAAATCGTGTATACATAGGGTCTAAACGTTGTGTCCCAATTTTATCACCATTAATGTGTAACTCATATAATCCTGCAACCGCAATGTACGCTCTTGCTGATTTCACTTCTTTATCAGACTTAAATTTTTTTCTAAAATATGAAGCAGGCTTATAATTAATATCTCGCCCATCACTTATCCAGTTTCCTTTCCAATTATTGTTTCCCATCATTCCTGTTTCAAAAGAATGAATAGATGAAGATGTCATATTGCCATCTTTATCATAAATAATAACTTTCCAAAAGTAGCAGGTATGTGGAGATAAATCATTTCCTTGGAAAGAAACTAATTGTATATCTGACTTTATTATACCACTATCCCACGTGTTTCCTTTATCTGCAGACACATTATTGATATCAGTATCGGCAATAATTCTGTATGCATCTTGTTTAAAACCCTTAATATCTGAATTAATTACCCATGAAAACCTCGGATTAGGATTATCAATGCCAATCGGGTCTTCAAGATGTTCTGTTTTTATATTTATGATTGATGTTGAGGAGTATGTTTTTACAAATACTCCAAATAATAGGATGATTGAAAATGTAAATGTTTTGAATAGTTTCATTATATATATGATATTGTTAATTTCTTTTATTTTTCAAATAAGATATAAAATTATGATTTACCTACTAAATACTACATGTTCATAGAGCATCGCAAATAAGATCATACTGCAGGATTTTGTAAAAAAACAAATATTTAGATGTAAGTTAGAGTCAATTATATTCCATCTAACTGCCACTTCTTCATAAATTGTTTTATATAAGGCTTTTATATAGTTTAAATGACCCAATATTTGAGGTACAATAGCTTTATTTTTAAATCCAACATAATCTTTCGTTTATATTATAACTAAAGATTTCTCACCATAGTATTTGTTAATATGTAAAAGGAAGAAACTCCGAAGTGCTGTAACACTCTGAAGAAACCCTTAATGCTTCGATAAATTAACATATTCTGGAGTTTTATCCAGAACGACAACATTGGATACCTTAACAGCCCTAATATATTGCATAGTCTTGGGAACAAATTTAGACAAATCAAAATTGAAAAACAATTTATCTAAAAAATGCATTCGACAAAATATTTCCCACTTCCCAAAATAATCTTACCATCTTGACTTGTAACGGCATTGTGATTAACTATAATGTTGGATGCAGAAATTGGAGAAATTAGTTCTGCTGTTGAACCCACCGGCACTTCTATTTCCATAGTTATTTTATCAATAAGTAGTTCCCAATGAACAAATATTTTCCCAAGTGGAGTCTCTTGTGTAGTTTTGGCCCAAGTAACTCCACTAGGGATTTGCGGATTTATAGTGAACTTCTTGTATGCTGTCTCACCATCTATCGATCGAATACCGCCAACAATTTGGTAAAACCATTGTCCGACCCCATTATAGCAATTATGGATGCGACTTCTTTCACCATTCCAATGTTCCCAAGTGGTTGTTGCTCCTTGATCCAGCATATAAAGATAGCTAGGATATGTTCTCTTCTTTAGCATTGAGTAGATAAAGTCGGGTTCATTTACTTTGGCTGCCCACTCCATCATTACTGGTATTCCCACTAATCCTGTATTGATGTGTCCATTGTCTTCGGTCTCGGTTCGTTTAATTAATGTATTTGCAACTTCGTCGAGCAGCTCAATGGGAGTAACACCTGAGAGCATCGGGAAGATGAGATCAATCTGCGACCCAGTAGAATAAAGGTTTTGGGATGTATCGAAAAATGTTTTGTGAATTATTTCGTTTAAGAGTGTCTTTCTTTCGGAATAGTAGATCACATCATCATTTTCTCCTAATACTTCGGCTATTTTTCTCATTTGGTCGAAGCAAATTGAAATATAACAATTATTTACGAGGTCAACAGACCTTTCATCTGAATGATTAGGATCTCCAACTCCCGAGGGAGTTGCCCAGTCTCCTAGATACCATCCCCTATAATCAGTATCAGGCCATCGTTTTAGTAATCCATCAACCATGTGATTATCCACGTATTCTAGCCATTTTTGCATTACTGGATAGTAATTCTCTAGCACACGTATATCGTTATAATGTTGGTAGGTATTCCACGAGGCTGAGATAATGAAACCACACCAGTAAGGACCTCCACCTGCCGTGTAGGGATTGGGTGCCGTGTGTGGCATACTCCCGTCCTCACGTATTACATCAGCCCACGCCTGAAGCCAATTGGTGTATAGCGGAGCCATGTTGAACATAGTTTGAGCGGTTATTGTCGATGCATTGCCATCGCCCCCGTATCCTAATCGTTCTATTTGGGGACAGTCCACTAAGTATCCCCCAAGACCCACGTTTTGAAGAGTATAAAAGATCATGTCGTGGATATTATTTAGATCTTCATCCGAGCATTCAAATGAAGAGGTTGTCTTAAAATTAGTGTGGATAAGATGTGCTTTCATGTTTTCTAACTGGGGAGCTTGCTCCAAGTTAGAAATTTTCACATATTGAAACCCATGATAATTGAATTTGTTTTTAAAAATCTCCGTTCCACTGCCTGATGCGATATATTTATCGATATGCCCTTGACCCGCTATCTCACCTTTATCGTTCAAATGATCAGAGTACTCTAGTATTATTTCCTGTGATTGAACCAGATTGGTGAAAATTACTTCGAACCATCCAGATATACATTTACCCATATCTACTATAAAACTACCGTTGTTTAGGTCTTTCACACTCACGGGATAAATCGTTTCAATGATTCTGTTTGGCTCTACCATCTGAGGGCTTGTTTCATGTTCGGGTACTTCTACTACCAAAACATTTTCCCACTCCAAATCATCTGGCTTCTCAAAAACTTTTTCTCTAACTTCTTGATTGCCAACAACTATTTCTCCGCCATATCTCCCTGTCCACCAATCACTAATACGACTATACTCGCTTTCCCTAGCAAGCCAAGAAGAATCTGTACATAATATTATCTCATTTGTACCTTTATGAACATGCTCCAACTGTGCTCTTACAACAGGGCCATTACCGCTGACACCCGGTAGGCCTTTGCTATACCAACCGCTCCCTAGCCATATAATCAATTCATTCTTACCATTTTTCAACATAGGTGTTACATCATATGTTATACTTAGAGAACGTTTATTGAATTGTGATACCGCAGGAGATAAAACATCTTCACTAACCTTTGTGCCGTTCAAGAAGACTTCGTGATATCCGAGCGAATTCACGTGCAAAAGATAGAAGTCTTGTTTTTTAGTTTTATCTAGTGAAAAAGTTTTCCTTAGTTGGGGGCTAGACTCGAACTCTTTTTCTAATGGATAGCCAATATAAGAGGCAGACCAATCGTCTTTGTCTAGCAATCCGATACCAAAGCATGCTGGTTTGCTCCATGAAGAGGGATTCCCTTGATCGTCCCAAGTCCGAACTTTCCAAAACAGGAGTTGTCCAGATCGAAGTGATTCCCCATTATATTCGACAAGAATGTTAGACGAGGATTCAATTTTACCAGAATTCCACAGAATTCCCTCACTTTTATTTAGCTGATTTACATCCGATGCCACTAAAATTTGGAATGCGGTTTGATATGCACCTTGTCTGTTAGAAGTATTTTTCCAGCTAAAACGAGGTTTAGTTGTATTTATAGCTAATGGCTCAATTAAATTCTCACAAGACAGATTTGAGACTGAGAGTCCATCATTATATGAACATCCTGAAGTGAAAATAATTATGGCACATAGAAGCACGAATTGTATATATTTTTGTATCTGCAGCATTTGCTAAACAATTAATTTAAAATTATACTTACAACTTGATTATTACCTCAAGGCTTGAAAAAAAGATTTTAATATGTCCTATTGTATATTTATCAATGATTTTAAAGAGTATGTTAAAAAAACTCCAAATAATAGAATAATTGAAAATATAAATTTCTAAATAGTCTCATCTTAGAAGATACTGTCAATTTCATTTACTTTTCAATGGAGATACGAATTTATGACTTCCACTACCAATTGTTGTATATTCGTCAATGCCTGGCAAATAAACTTTAGCTGTGGTATTGTGTGGAATACTAACATTAAGATGGAAGTTAGAGTCAACTATCTCCCAATTTACAGCCACTTCTCCATGTGTTGTTTTATAGGATGCTTTTACATACTTTAGGTCACCCACAGGTTGGGGTGCAATAGTTATATTTTTAAAGCCACTATAATCATTGGTATTTATTCCAGCTAAAGATTTATAAAACCACTCTTCTATTTGTCCCATCATAAAATGATTCCAAGATGCTCCATCGTTTGGATTCCATAATTCAGTAAGCGTAGTATTTCCAAATTGTAGTTGAAAACCATATCCAGGCACATCGATGTGGTTATGCATCTTATACATTATTTCATTTAGACCGTTGTTTGCTAAAGTCTGAAATAGGTATCTGTTGCCTACATCACCCGTTGTTAATCGGTAGTTTTTATTTTTTATATCTGCAATCAAATTATTCAATACGTCTTGCTTATACTCTGTTTCTACCAGACCTGCAAAAAGAGGCATTGAGTTGGATGCTTGACTTCCTGTTCCGTATTGCTTAGTCTCCAAATCGAAAAACTCCTTGTTGAAAGAATCTTTTACCTCTTTCAAAAGATTTGTATAATATACAAAGTCCTCTTTTTCATTTACAATTTCACTTGCTTTTATTAAATAATCAATGGTCATATAATAGTGAACGGTTGCAGATATAGCAACAGGCGTATTGTGCGAAACTCCATAAGGTTCATTTTCTCTGTAATCGCACCAATCACCTAATCCGTGAGAAACAATATTATCAGTTGCTGTTGATGATAGATAATCGACATATTTTTTCATTACATCATAATATTCCACTATTAGAGATTTGTCACCATAATACTCATAATACATAAAGGGAAGAAATACAGAAGTGCTACCCCACTCTGGAGAATCTCTAAATCCGTCAACAAACTCAACATATTCAGGAGCTATATCTGGAACTAGACCATTAGATAACTGAGCATCTCGGATATCTTGCATAATCTTGGGAGCAAACTTAGTCAAGTCAAAATTATAAAATAATCCAGGACCATTTAAATGTATTTGTTCCAACCAGCCTAGTTTTTCGCGATGAGGACAGTCGGTAAAAACTGCATGCATGTTACTTTTTATTGCATTTACAATAAGTTGGTGTGTTTTATTGAAGATTTCGTTTGAGCATTCAAATTCTCCGACACTTTCTGCTGAATTATGAACAAAATGAGACTCTAATTGCTCTAATGTAGGAATATCTCTCTCATCTTTTGCATCTTTTGGTTTTGCTCCATCTATTTGTATATATCTGTATCCATAATAAGTAAAACGTGGCTGCCATGTTTCAAGACCATTACCCTTAAGAGTGTATTCGTAATAATAGGGACCACCTGATTGGGATTGGTTTATCAATCCGTCTTCGTTGATTCTTTCGCCAACAGTTATTTTAACCTTGTCACCTTTATTTCCTTTAATTGAAATGCTTGGAAAGCCAGAAAGATTTTGCCCCATATCGAAAACATAAGAGTCCCCAGACCTGTTGGTTGACTTTATTGAAAATGAATTCATTATTTTGATAGGGTCTGATGTTTGATATAACATTTTTCCTATAGGCTTGCTCTGCAAAACCACAGGTTGCCACTTAGAATCATCGAAGCCAAACATATCCCAACCCTTCTGTTCAAGTTGAGCATCATAATCTTCACCACCATACATATCATTAAATGTGATAGGACTTAAGTCATATTTCCAAGTATTATCTGATTTAATCTCTTCACTAGTCCCATCATTATATTCGATGTGCATACTGAAGAATAGTGTGGGAGGCCCAAAACTAACTTGCATTTTAACATAACGACCACCTTGTTCATTGAAAAATCCATTACCCAACAAGACACCAATGGCATTTTTTGATTTAAGAAGCTTTGTTACATCAAATGCATTAAAATACACTGTTTTATCATAATCACTCCACATAGGACTAAATTGTGCGTCTCCAACCTTTTCTCCATTTAGCGATAATTCATAGTGACCTAATCCACTAATATATATAATAGCATTCTTGACTCGCTTTTTATTTGCAAAGTCTTTTCTTAGATAAATACTTCGTTTCGATAATGGATTTGTTTGTTGCCACTTCTTCCCATTTTCAGAAGAAATATCTAGACCATGATAACTCCTCCCTTCGGGAATATTTGAATCTTTGATATCTATAGCTCCAATCCACTTTGCTTTTTTTTCAAGGTCAGCTGGAATAATATTTATATAATTATCTTTACTCCACCTTGATTCATTGCCGTTATTGTCCCACACTTTCACTTTCCAATGATATCTTTTATTATCAGCAAACCTATATTCACCATTATACTCAACTTCTCTGTTTTGAGATGACTCTATTCTGCCAGACTCCCATACTAAATTTTCATTAGTATTATTGTTTTCATAGAGCATTATAGAATAGGCTGATTGTGTAATATCTTTCTCTAATGATTCTATCTGCCAACCGAATAAAGGCACGTCATTTGCAAGCATATAACACTCGAATTGATGATTGCAAGTTGTTTGTATAACTTTAAGTCTATCGTTTCCACAACTTGCTAAGATTATAATAAACGATGAGCAAATAAAACATGTTAGAATTTTCAGTAATTGTGATTGATTAAATTTCATCATAAAAAACAGCTTTATATAATTAGTTTCAACTTTTTATTTTGATAAATTAGTTATTGCACAAAGATTCGCCTTATATATTCTTAATACCTTTATAGAAAACCCTCTTTCTCTAGTAATGCCATTGCTTCTATTAACGTGCAGCCACTGATCTGACCTCTTAGAAATGTTTTTTTTGGCTTAAAGTACCAAGCATAATTATACATTATTATTCCATTATCATTTGTAGCTGTTGCATATGT
>CAYFTB010000049.1:0-15238 GCA_964345875.1 uncultured Proteiniphilum sp. | reverse complement strand
ATCAATTAACCCACACTTTAACACAAAGATAGTAAATACTTTTCTATTACTATCACGTTGTTATGAATAAATTTGGCACTATATTTCAACTGTTTATATCACGAACAATAAGAATCTACATGTGTAATTCTATTATATAAGTAACGAACAGTACAAATCCACATGTGGATTTTCATTATATAGGGTACGAACGATTAAAATCTACATGTAGATTTGCATTGTATAGGTCTTATACAATAGAAATATAGCGTGGATTTTAAGCATCACCAATAGGTGTTATTATTTCCGAATGGTCTTTTGAATTATGCCTGGTTGGTTTTATTTATTGGGGATGAATGGGGGGATGTTTAGCAGGAAAATCGCCAAAATTATTTCTACTTAGCCTAAGTAAAATAGATTACAAGTAGTATAGCATAGTTAACTAATAAAGGTGGATGAATCTTAAGATATAATGATGCCCATTATTAATATATTCGCTAAATTTGGCATGATAATGAAAACTACAACGATGATGAAAAGCATATAGATTAATCACTATGAAAAGCAATCATTTTACTTCATTAAATCCTCAACATGGATTGTTTGAAGAATTGAAAAATAATAATCCGCCTTGGTGGCAATTTATAAAGGAGAAAATTAACTCGGGAGAGTTTTATGTAGATATTCGTAAGGATAACTCTCTGAACATCTATTATAATGGTGGTTCTCTAGTTAAAGTCGCATTGTCTCGTGGCGAAATTAAAGGTAAAATACATGAGTTTTATTTGAATCAGGCAGGTTCAAAATATATTGAATACGAGTTAAACCGTCTGCCTGAGGATGCGGATGATATAAAAACAAGAATTGCTCTAAAATACAGCGATATTTCTGAGAGTGGTATAAAGGCGAAGCTTGTGTGTGACTATAATTCAAGATTTATTGACTCTGAGTTTGCTTATCCAGAAGTTATTGGAAAGAAAATAGATAAATACGGAAAAAAGATTACGGACTACCGTACTACTCGCATTGACCTTACCAAATTAGAAAATGGGAAGATCGTGTTTGTCGAGTTAAAACGCATAGAGGATGGTCGGCTTTTGGATAATGAATATGAAAATGGTAATCCAGAGATTCTCTCCCAAATGAAAGAATATCATCTATTTATAAAAGAGCATAAGAAAGAGATAACTTCGTATTACAAAACACTTTTCGGCATAAAGCAAATGCTTGGGATATTGCCACGAAGCTTGAGTGAAATAGAGAACATAGATGATTATGAACTTTGCGATGATGTAGAATTGTATATAAATCCTTATCCATATCATTCCCTAAGTGCGCGACGAAAACTAAGGGTTGATAGTATCAGAACCATCCTCGATAGGAATAATATCATTCACAACCTATGAAGATTATAGTACATAGAGGTATAGATCAGATTGGCGGTTGCATAACGGAAATATCAACTGAAAAAGCTCGGATATTGATTGATTTGGGACAGAACTTGCCGGACGGCGAGGGTTTTTCCAATGATGATTTAGCAAGTCGAGAAGCAATAGAGAAAATGACACAAGGTATTGATGCGATTTTCTACACCCATTATCATGGCGATCACTTAGGATTATTTCACTATGTACCAGATAATATTCCACAATACATAGGTAAAGTTGCCAGACAGGTTGCTCTCTGTAAGCATCGACAGTTATCATATATCAAAGGTCGGCAAGAGTTGTCAAAAGAAGAGATTGGCAAACTTGAAAAAATGGGGGAAATATCTCCGGAGGAAGATATAATAGTGGGAGATATAAAGGTCATTCCGTATTTCGTGAGTCATTCGGCTTACGATGCTTATATGTTTCTGATTGAAGCAAACGGCAAAAGGGTATTGCATACAGGCGATTTTAGAGAACACGGCTATTTGGGTAAAGGCTTATTGCCAACCATAGAGAAACTTATTTTGCCACGAGGCAATGTGGATTTTTTGATTACTGAGGGAACTATGCTTTCAAGAATTGGCGAAAGGGTAATGAGTGAGAATGAATTGCAAAAAGAAGCCAAAGAAATAATGAAACGATATAAAAATGTATTTGTAATGTGTTCTTCTACAGACATGGAGCGACTTGCATCATTCTATGCTGCGAACAAGCATTTAAATGACAGACCACTTGTATGCGACCGTTTCCAAAAGAACATATTGGAGATATTTACTAAATCCGCAGGGAATCGTACTTCGTTATTCCGTTTTGATAAAGTCTATGATTTCAATCCTGCGAATATGAAGTTAATAAATTGGATGGGAGGTAAGGGTTTTTGTATGTTTGTTCGTGCAACTGATAAGTTTAAAGATTACTATCGGGGACTTGCATCCCGATTAGATCCTAATGATACTGTGCTAATATATTCTATGTGGAAAGAATACGTAAATGATAGTGGAAAGCATTCTATACAGCGATACATAGATTTTGTTTCTATGTTTCCATATGTAGAGAAGTTACATACGAGCGGTCATGCCTCTGCCGACTCTCTTGCCAAAGTATGTAACCTTGTAAATCCGACTCTTGGAATAATACCTATTCATAGTGAAGATTCTGCAAGATATGCAGGTTTGCCAATAGATAAGAATTTAAAGACTAAAATAATTATATCTTCAAGTTATATAGGCGGCATTGATGTCAATATAAATCAAAAATGATTCCTCTTTGGTGGTATTGAAATTAGGATTATCTTTTTAATACCATTAATCCTTAGACAGAATAGCCAATGCATCTTCTTCGGCTGTTCGCATATCCTTTTCTTGTTCGTCGGTTAAATCATCAATTCCACAAAGATGAAGCACTCCATGGATAATAACTCTGTGAAGCTCGTTTTTAAATTCTGTGTTGAACAACTGCGAATTTGATTTTACAGTATCTAGGCTAATATAGATATCTCCTTCTATCTTGTTGTCCTCAGAATAATCAAATGTGATAATATCTGTGTAAAAGTCATGTTGCAGATATTGCTGGTTTACCTCCAATATCTTCTCATCACTACAAAATATATATGATAGCTCACCAACTTTTCGGTTGTGCTTTGCAGCTACTGCTTTTATCCATTTCGAAATCTCTGTTTCATTTATTTGAGGGAACTCTACCTCCTCCGAATCAAAATATATTGCCATTTATGTATTTAAAATATATGTTCGTTATCCAAAAAACAAATATGCTACTAGTATTGCAGCTATCACTCCGGCCAAATCTGCTAGCAGTGCATAAGGAACTGTGTAACGCGAATTTTTGATGTTTACAGCACCATAATATACAGCTACTATATAAAACGTGGTGTCTGTGGCACCTTGAAGTACCGCTGATAAACGTCCTGCAAATGAGTCTGCACCGAATGTCTTCATTGCATCAATCATCATTCCTCTGGCTCCACTGCCACTAAGAGGTTTCATAAGTGCCGTTGGCATTCCGTCTATCCATCTAGTGTCGGTTCCTGTAAGTCCAGCTAGACTTCTGAGTCCATCCATTAGAAAATCCATTGCCCCAGAAGCCCTAAATACTCCAATGCCAACAAGGATGGCAATGAGATAGGGTATTATTGTTACTGCGGTTTTAAAACCATCCTTAGCTCCATCAATAAAGGCCTCAAAGATATTTATTTTAGCTCTGAGAGCTTTGATTATGAATAGAACAATTATTGTGAACAGTATTATATTTGCTGCAAGTCCCGATATAATATTTATTTGGTCCTGTGGCATCGATTTAAATATCAGTATTGTTCCAGCAATTATGCCAAACATGACAAGCAAAAATCCCATTATTGCTTTGTTGAAGATATTAATTCCCTGTTTGATACACACAGCTATCATTCCCACAACTGTTGCAGCAAATGTGGCAATCATTATTGGTATAAACACGTCTGCAGGATTGGCAGCCCCCATTTGTGCCCTGTAAACCATCACTGTAACGGGGATTAGCGTTAGACCTGAGGCATTTAATATTAAAAACATTATCATGGGATTTGATGCCTGTTCTTTGCTGGGGTTTATTGTTTGCAGTTCTTGCATAGCCTTTAGTCCGAATGGTGTTGCAGCATTATCAAGACCCAACATATTTGCTGAAATGTTCATTAATATTGATGCTGAAGCTGGATGCCCTTTAGGAATGTCGGGAAATAGCTTTGAAAAAAGAGGTGCTGCTGCACGTGAGAATAGCTCCACCATTCCGCCTCTTTCTCCAATCTTCATCACTCCAAGCCATAGCGAAAGAACCCCCGTCAAGCCTAGCGATATCTCAAATCCTGTGCGTGCCGAATCGTACGTTGAATTCATTATCTCGGTGAATACATTAACATCACCAAAGAATATTAATTTAACGATTGCCACTGCGAAGGCTATCAGGAAGAATGCAATCCAAACATAATTTAAAACCATAACTTGTTAGGGTGTAATTTTTATTTTCTCAAAGGTAATAATATCATTTAAAGTTTGTTTATCTTTACTTCGAATAAAGTTAAATCAATGCATTGGAAAGATTTTTTATATTACCAGAGAGGTCAGCAGCGGGCAATTGTAATATTGATAGCATCTCTTTCAATTTTGTTATTCCTTAATGTAGTACTTGCAGGCCGCTCGTCCAGCCAGTTACAAGTGTTGCAAAACGAAGAGCTCGTGGCTTCATTTGATAGCTTTTATAATGGTTTGGGTACAGATTCAAAGGCATTCGAATATAAGGAAATTAAAGGGGATGTTGAGAATAGTGGTAGCTTCAAATCTTTAGATAGAAAGGTGGATCAAAGCCCTGAAGCTGACACCCGCCATGTGAGAAATTCATATAATAGGACTGAGAAACTAAAGTCTGGTGAAACAATTCTATTGAATAACTCTGACACTACCGACTGGAAAAAGATTCCTGGCATTGGTTCGGCATATGCTTCGAGGATTGTGAAGTATCGCAGTATACTTGGAGGTTACGTATCTATTGCTCAGCTTAAAGAGGTGTATGGAATTAGCGAAGAACTATACGAATCGATTGTGCAATATATAAAACATGATGAGGGAGTTGCCAGAATCAATGTCAACAAACTAGAGTTTAAAGAGTTGTTGAGGCACCCATACCTTGATTTAGAGCAAGTGAAGGTGATCGTAAACCTGCGAGATCAAAAAGGGAGAATATCAAGCTTAAGTGAGTTGCTTATGTTTAAGGAGTTTTCAGATGAAGACGCTGCAAATTTAGAGCCGTATCTTGAGTTTTAGTATCTCATCTTATTTCCTTTACTAATCAAAAATATTTTCTGATAATATTTGAGACGGGCATGTAATATCCACTTCCAAACAAATTGAGATGTACTAGCAAATAATATAATTGGTGAAGCTCTATTTGGCTGTTATAGTTGTAGGATTTGGGTATTACATGGTGATAAACATCATAAAAAACTGTTGCAAAACCTCCAAAGAGTTTGCTCATTGCAATGTCAGCCATCGGGTCTCCATAGTAAACAGCAGGATCAATAATATATGGAGTGCCATCTATTGCGATAAGATAGTTCCCGCTCCACAAATCGCCATGAACTAATGATGGTGTTTTCTTTCCAAAGATATCATCAATCAGCCTAATTGCATTATTTTCTTTTTTTAATATTTCTACACCGAAGTGTTGGTTATTTACTGCAAGTATTAATTGTGGCAGGATTCTCTCAAACCAATAGAATTCGCTCCATTCTTTGTACTGGTTGTTGCTTTGATGTAGGCTACCTATGAAATTGCTACTTTCAAATCCAAACTCAGATTGCGAGATTTGGTGCATTTTGGCAAGTCTAGTCCCAAGACTAACATAGTCGTTACTTTCTGGTGTTTTCTGATCAATAAAATCCATTATTATAAAAGAGTAGTTGCCAGAAGATCCTGTTAGATGCACTTCTGGTACAGCAATCGTGTTTGTGTCTCTGATGGTCTTCAACCCTTTGCGTTCAGCATCAAACATTCTAATTGCATCTATGTCTCTATTTATTTTCAGAAAATACCTTGTTGACTCGTCTTCCAGCATGTAGGCTGATGATATACTACCGCCACCTACACTCTTATATCTCTTTAGCTTGATGTTTGCTTGCTCGGCTATGTCATGAATGTACTTGTCTTCCATTTCTCAATAATATAAGCCTAAACTTGAAATTAATCTAATAAAACGTCATTAGGGAAATCTATTGTTAGTGTTCGCTTTTGTTGCTATAAGCAAATGTAGCTTATTTAGATTAGTCATTACTAATCTTTTGATAAAGATTTTTGTATTTTTGCACTTTAATTTTTAGGAAGATGGAAATTTCAAGTAAATATAATCCCGCGGAGGTAGAAAATAAATGGTATAAGTATTGGATGGATAATAAATTATTCCATTCAGAGCCAGATGATCGTGAATCATATACTATTGTGATTCCTCCGCCTAATGTGACTGGGATATTGCATATGGGTCATATGCTTAACAACACAATTCAGGATATTCTTGTGAGACGTGCTCGTATGCAGGGCAAAAATGCGTGCTGGGTACCAGGCACTGATCATGCATCGATTGCAACAGAGGCAAAAGTTGTGGAGAAGTTAGCTAAAGAGGGTATAAACAAGCTTGATTTGACAAGAGAAGAGTTTCTTAAGCATGCATGGGATTGGACTCGTAAGCATGGTGGAATAATTCTTGAACAGTTAAAAAAACTTGGAGCTTCATGCGATTGGGACAGAACTGCTTTTACAATGGATGAGACTCGTTCGGAAAGTGTTCTTAAGGTATTTGTTGATTTGTATGAAAAGGGTCTTATTTATCGTGGAGTAAGAATGATTAATTGGGACCCCCAAGCACTAACTGCACTGTCGGACGAAGAGGTTGAACACAAGGAGGTAAATGGAAAACTGTATTATTTGCGTTATCCTGTTGAGGGATCGGATAATGAATATGCAATTATTGCCACCACACGTCCTGAGACAATAATGGGTGATACTGCAATGTGTATTCATCCTGACAATCCAAAGACTGCACACCTTAAAGGAAAGCGAGTAATAGTTCCGCTAATCAATCGTTCAATTCCTGTAATTGAGGATGAATACGTGGATATGGAGTTTGGTACTGGATGTTTGAAAGTTACTCCTGCTCATGATGCAAATGACTACATGTTGGGTGAAAAATATAATTTAGAATCAATAGATATTTTTAATGATAACGGAACTCTTAACGAGCATGGTGCTATGTATGCAGGAATGGATCGTTTTGATGTTCGTAAGCAAATTGAAAAAGATTTAGAGGTTGCGGGCTTGATGGATAAAATAGAGCCTTATACTAATAAAGTAGGGTTCTCAGAACGTACAAAAGCAGTTATTGAACCAAAACTGTCTATGCAATGGTTTCTTAAAATGGAGGATTTATCTAAACCTGCTTTAGAGCATGTAATGGATGATACTATTAAATTCCATCCTTCAAACAATAAGAATATTTATCGTCATTGGATGGAAAATATTAAAGATTGGTGTATCAGCCGACAATTATGGTGGGGACATCAAATACCTGCATATTATCTTCCAAAGGGAGGAGTAGTGGTTGGTCTCACTAAAGAGGAGGCTTATGAGAAGGCAATAAAAGAGGTTGACTATGAATTAACTATTGATGACTTGCGTCAAGATGAGGATTGTCTTGATACTTGGTTCTCGTCATGGCTATGGCCTATATCTGTTTTCGACGGGATTAATAATCCTGACAATGATGAGATAAATTATTATTACCCAACAAGTGATCTTGTTACTGGACCTGATATTATTTTCTTTTGGGTAGCTCGTATGATAATGGCAGGGTATGAATATAGAGACATGCCAGCATTTAATAATGTTTATTTTACTGGTATTGTTCGTGATATTGAAGGCAGAAAAATGTCTAAGCAATTAGGAAATTCGCCTGACCCGATTGAGCTGATGGAGAGACATGGTGCTGATGGTGTACGTATGGGGATGTTGCTGGCTTCTTCTGCTGGTAATGATTTACTGTTCGACGAGGCATTGTGTGAGCAAGGACGTAACTTTAATAATAAGATATGGAATGCATTCCGCTTAGTGAAAGGGTGGGAGGTGAGCGATAATATAGAGCAACCAGAAACTGCAAAGAGGGCAATCGAATGGTTTGAAAATATTCTTAGAAAGGCTACTGCCGAAATGGACGATCTTTTCAGCAAATATCGTTTGTCGGAAGCTTTGATGACAGTTTATAAGCTGTTTTGGGATGAGTTTTCGTCATGGTATCTTGAGATGGCAAAACCTGCATATCAACAACCAATTGATAGGGCTACATATGAGGCTACATTATTATTCTTTGATAACTTGCTAAGATTATTGCATCCATTTATGCCTTTCATTACAGAAGAGCTATGGCAAGCATTGGTGTCAAGAGAAGATGGTGAAAGTATTATGTTTTCATCTATTCCTGATTGTGTAAATTATGATAAGAACTTGATTTCTGACTTTGAAGTTACAAAGCATATTGTGGCTGGTGTACGCACTATTCGCCTAGAAAAGAATATTCCGAACCGTGAGGAGCTTAGTCTTCAAGTTGCGGGTACTCACAATAACGCAAATGATTCTGTAATAATCAAAATGGCCAATTTGTCATCTATCGATGAGATTTCTGAAAAGAATCCAGGGTCAGCATCGTTTATGGTGGGGACAACAGAATTTTCTGTGCCACTTAATGAAAGTAATATTGATGTAGAAGCGGAAATTTCTAAAATGGAGGAAGAAATTAAATATCTTGAAGGCTTCCTACAGTCGGTAATGAAAAAGCTAGGTAACGAAAGATTTGTTCAGAATGCAAAACCAGAGATTGTTGAAAACGAACGAAAGAAGAAGTCGGATGCTGAAGATAAGATATTAGTATTGAAACAGAGTATAAAAGGACTGCAAGGCTGAAATGCCCGCAGTCAATACATATAAAAGCAAAAAGCATTTGAGTTATGGCTACTTAGATGCTTTTTTTGATTAAATTTGCATGCTTTAAAACAATAGAAATAGAAGATGAATACAGTAGTTAGTGGTATCCGTGCAACGGGTAACCTTCATTTAGGCAATTATTTTGGTGCTCTGCAAAACTTTATCAGAATGCAGAATGAGAACAAATGCTATTTTTTTATAGCGGATATTCATTCTCTCACTACGCATCCCGATCCTAAATTGCTTCACGATAATGTTAAGAATGTTCTTGTTGATTATCTTGCAGCAGGTATAGATCCTGAAAAATCAGTAATATATGTGCAAAGTGATGTGCCCGAAATTATAGAGTTATACCTATATTTAAATATGCATGCTTATTTAGGGGAGCTTTCTAAAACCTCTTCATTTAAAGATAAAGCAAGAAAGCATCCGGACAATGTTAATGCGGGATTACTTACATATCCAACATTGATGGCTGCCGATATTCTTATTCACAATGCAGATAAGGTGCCTGTAGGAAAAGACCAGGAACAACATCTTGAAATGACACGCAGATTTGCACGTCGTTTCAATAATTTCTATAATAATGAGTTTTTTAAAGAACCAGAAGCTTATAATTTTGGTCAGCAACTTGTTAAAATCCCAGGTCTAGACGGTAGTGGAAAGATGGGTAAATCTGAGGGCAATGCTATTTATTTGGCCGATACTCCTAAAGAGATAGAGAAAAAGGTAAAAAGAGCATTAACAGACTCAGGTCCCGAAGCACCAAATTCTGAGATGCCTGATTATATCGAAAATCTATTTACAATCTTGCGAGTGGTATCTACACCTGAAGTGGTAAATCACTTTGAAGATAAATGGAATACATGTGAAATAAGATATGGAGATCTTAAGAAACAATTAGCAGAAGATATCATAAATTTCACTACTCCAATTAGAGAAAGAATACTTTCGATTGAGAATGATAGTGAGTATCTGAGAAGGGTAACTCAAGAAGGAGCTGAGAAATCACGCGAGAGTGCGATAAAAACAATAAAAACAGTAAGAGAGATAGTTGGATTCAAGAAGTTCTAGAGTTTCTCTTTTTAAAATATTTTTGAGACTTTACTTTAAGCAGTAAGGTCTCAATTTTTTTATAAACTATTTTCTAATACTGTTGTTCAATTATAGCAATCATAGATGCTAACTTGTAAATAGGCATCTATAAATAACAGATTTCACAAAATATTCGAGTAAATATATTATGCTTAATTTTAAAAGAATAGCACTAGAGGATAAAGAGGTAATAGATTCATTATTACAACATCAAAACTACAGAGCTTCAGATTTGTGCTTTACAAACTTATTTACTTGGGGAAGTAAGTTTGACACTGAGTTCGCTATTGAAAGTGATTGGTTAATAATACGTTTTAAAGATAATTATGGCAGAAACTCATATCTTAAACCCATAGGACAGAAAAATATCAGAGAAGGCATTGAGATGATAATAGAGGATCACAAGCAGTTTGATAATATTTTTCAGATAAGGGGTCTTACTAGTCAGATGATTGAAGAGATTGAGGCTGAAATGCCTGGTATATTTGAATATAAACTAAATAAAAGCGTATCTGACTATATTTATACAAGCGAGAAGCTAATTAATTTGACAGGTAAGAAACTGCAAAGTAAGCGTAATCATATTAATCGCTTTAAAAGAGAAAATAACTGGGAATACCATTCGCTTCACGGTGAGAATGATTTTGTGAGGGAGTGCAAGAGTTTGCTAAATATTTGGATGAAAGTGAATGGTGAAAATAGTGATGAAGTAGAAAGAGAGGAAGGATTTGATGTGCAAGCAGTGAATCTAATGCTTGACAACTTTGATTATTTAGGTCTTAAAGGCGGATTGATATGTGTTGATGGAGAAATAGCGGCATTTACAATTGGAGAACAATTGACTAAAGACACCTTTGTAGTTCATGTGGAGAAGGCACGGACTGACATACACGGTGCTTACACAATCGTTAATCAACAGTTCGTAGAGAATGAGCTCTCGGGATATACTTATGTGAATCGTGAAGAGGATATGGGGATTGAAAATCTCCGTAAAGCTAAGATGTCATACTATCCTGATTTATTATTGGAGAAATCTGTTGCAAGATTAAAGTAAGTAATAAGATGATTAGACTGGCTGATATCACTACAAGGCAAGATGTGTGGAATATGTGGAAAACTGTATTTGGTGATCCAGATAACTACATGGAACTTTATTTTAGAACAAAGTACAAGAATGAGAACACTTTAATATACTTTGAAGAAGAAAAACCAGTCGCTTCATTGCAGATGCTAGAATATGACTTTACATTTTGGATGACAGAGATACCTGTATATTATTTATCGGGGGTTTGTACATTGCCTGAAGCGAGGAGAAAAGGATATATGGACAAGTTACTTGTCAGAAGTTTTGAGATTGCCCAAGAACGTAATATACCAATGATGTTATTAGTACCTCAAGAAGAATGGCTTGTTGGTTTTTATGAAAAGTATGGTTTTGCAAAAACTTTTGATTCTGGTGATGAGTATTTAATATCCCTGAAAGAGCTAAACAAAAGATATGCTGATGACTTAGAATCTGCATATGTGGAGTTTGATAGAGTGTTTAGAAATCATGATATGACTTTACAAAAGACCTTTTCAGACTTTAAAGCTATTATGGAGGAGAGTTCTTTGTGGGACTATCCTGAAAAGAAATCGTTAATTGGAATGGCTCGTATTATTGATGCTAAGAGATTATTGTCAATATATTCAAAATATAATGCAGATAAAACCTTCAAAATAAATGTTATTGACGCTCAATTAGAACACAACGATAATACCTTTGAAATTAACTCTGAGAGTCGTAATATGTCCATTTATGATGTTGACATCCGTGAGCTTACCAAACTTCTGTTAGGCTACCATACTAATAATAGAGAAGAATATTTGAGAACCCTTTTCCCTCGGAAGTTTCCCCAAATTAATTTTATGATGGAGTAGGGATGGCATTGTTCTTTTCCATCTCACGAATGATTTTAATTTGACCTATCAGTAAATATAATGATAACATTGCGGAAAGAAAATCAGATATCGACATTGATATCCACACACCTGTAAGTCCAAATAATTCAGGTAGTATAAGTAATGCTGGCACTAAGAATAATATTTGACGGCTAAGACTTTGAATAATAGATTTTTTAGCTTGACCAATACTTTGAAAGAAACTCCCGGCTACAATTTGAAATCCTACAACAGGGAATGCAAGCATCCCTAGTCTAATGCCATTAGTGGCAATATCCAACAGTTCAGTGTCGCTAGTGAATGCACTGGCAAACAGTCGAGGGAAAAACATACCAATGATAAATCCAGATACTGATATTATACTTGCTACTTTGAGCGTATATATAAATGTATCCTGAACTCTCCCAAATTTTTTGGACCCGTAATTATAGCCTATTATTGGCTGTGTACCTTGATTTAGGCCAACTATAAGCATCACAATCATAAGTGCCATCGAATTCAGGATGCCAAATGCACCTACAGCCAGATCTCCTCCATGTTTTATCAGAGATGTATTCATTAATACAGCTACACCCGACGCTGCAACTTGCATCAAAAATGGAGACATTCCTATCGAAACAATTGCCATTATGATACTCCAGTCAAAACGTATATACTTTGTTTTCAGTCTGATTAAGCTATCCTTTTGTATGAAGTGATACATTACAAATAACATGCCTATAAACATGGAAATAACTGTTGCCCATGCCACTCCTGCAATGCCCATTTTGAAAACAAATATAAATATAGGATCTAAAATGATATTTAGAACTGCGCCAATAAGCATTGTCAACATTGCCTTTTTGGGATATCCTGAAGCTCGTATCATATTATTGAAACTATAGCAAAGGCTCACGAATACATTACCAATCAATACTATCTGAAGGTATTCTTTTGCGTATGGAAGAGTGTTTTCTGTGGCTCCGAATGCTAACAAAATATCGTCAAGGTAGATATAAAAGAGTGTCATTACTAAAGCATTAAATACTATAATTAATAACAGTGAGTTGCCAAGAATTTTCTCAGCTATATCCTTTCTCTTTTCACCAAGATTAATTGAAATCCTACTGGATGCACCAACACCCACAAGCATACCTAGGGATGATACAAGAATAGTTACTGGAAATGTAATGGCTAAACCAGAAATTGCCATAGCACCAACACCTTGTCCAATAAATATACGGTCAACAATGTTGTACAGAGTATTTACTAGTGTTCCTACAATTGCTGGTAGTGAATATTCCCACACTAGTGAACTAATCTTCTTGCTTTCTAAATCTATTTCCTTTTTTGTTCGCAATGTTTGATTATAATGGTCTTTTTATTATACACTTTCTCGCAACTACATAGACCAAGTAAACTTGTCCTCAGTTCATATTGCTCAACGAAAAATGTCCTATTCTATTTACTTGTCATAATGTCTAACACTATCTTGTCAGTTTCAAGCATGCCTGTCTTGCCTATTAGTGCCAAATTTCTTATCGTTTTATCAATATCATCATCAATGATTCCTTCTTGCCCAGTTGCTGCCTTGTTTTCCATAGCCATAATTGCCGACAAAGAAGCAGTGGAAACGCCGCTTGCTATTTTTAGAGCACAACTGGGCTTTGCTCCGTCACAAATCATTCCAGTAATGTTGGCAATCATATTTTTAGCAGCAAAAACAACATTCTGATATTCTCCGCCCATAAGATAGGTTATCCCGCAACTTGAACCAGTAGATGCCATAACGCAGCCACAAAGCGCAGAAAGCCTTCCCATATATTGTTTTATGTATATAACTGACAGATGACTAATAATAAGAGCTCTGATTAGTTGCTCATCGCTACATCCTATTTCTTCTGCATATGTCAAGATAGGCAATGTGGCTGCTACACCTTGATTCCCGCTTCCTGAATTACTCATAACAGGAATTAATGCTCCGTCCATTCGTGCATCGCATGCCCCTGCTGTAGATGACAGCATCTTGCTGTGAAGATTACTACCAAAAAGAGCTTGACCTCTTTCGCCAATTATGCTTTTTGCAACATTATGACCGTAGTTTCTTTCTTTAGATAATTTAGATGCTTCTCTGTTCATTTTTGCTGCATCTAGTATAAAACTAAGTTCTTCAATTGGAGAAAGAACGGCATAATTATATATTTTACGAAATGTCAAATCATTATATGATCCCTCAAAAAGGCTGTTATCTGATTTATACTCAATATCTTTAACTAATATTTGTTTTCCGTCCTTTGCAAGATACGTGAAATTGGTGTGAGAACCTCTGATTATTGCCTTTGAGCTTAGGTCGTTTACAAAACAGTTGACCTCAATATAAAGTTTATCTTCAATATCACTTTTAAGCTCTATTTTTATTCTTTGCTCTGAGATATATTTTTTCCCTTTCTCCACATCGTTGGGTGTTAAGTCACGAAGTACCTCCAAACCATACTCTGATTTTCCGATTTGTGCTCCAAGAGCAATAGCTATTGGTAGGCCTATCATTCCTGTACCCGGAATTCCGACACCCATTGCATTCTTTAGAACATTTGCACTGAGAAGCAATTCAATCCTGTCGGGTTGCTTACCTAATATTTCGGTAGCCTTTGCAACACATAATGATACAGCGATTGGCTCGGTACATCCAATAGCCGGAATAATTTCACGCTGCATCAAGGCTCTAATATCCTTTCGCTCGTTAATACTTAACATCTTTAGTTTCTTTTCAAAAAGTGGTTTTTGTGTCACAAAGGTACGATAAATGTGACAAATAATTATAGATTCATCCTCCTCTAATTAATCCAGAACTACATTATAACAGCTCTTAAATACTTTTTTTATCGTTGAAAATACTTTCGGAGATAATTTGAGAATTTAAATGGGCAAAATAGCTTATTAAAGCTCTTTTGAACTCTTTTTTTTGCTCAAATTGGAGTTTTTTCGATGGAAAACATTCATTTTTATCAAAAAAATAGTTTTTTGAGGATTTAGAAAATTCGTTTTAACACTTCAGGGACTTTTTTGGATATTTAAATTTTCATTTTAACATCTCATGAAATTTCGACCATTTTAAAAAGTCAAATCGGTCGAAATAGATATTATCTATGCTCAAATAACGCAATTTAGTGAAAAATAGTCCCCAAAAAAACAATAGTGACTTATATTGAGCTCACTTTAGCTTAAGTAGTGTGAGTGAATTGTACGTATAACTAGTCGTTCCTTAACAACTATATATCTGTCAATATATCAGCATAATAAGCATTA
>CAYFTB010000048.1:0-15398 GCA_964345875.1 uncultured Proteiniphilum sp. | reverse complement strand
TGCTTATTATGTTGATATATTGACAGATATATAGTTGTTAAGGAACGACTATATATTGTTATGATTAAGTTATCATGTAGTATAGAAGAAGTAATAACAATATAAAAATACAAATAGGAGCACCTAATAGATATATACCCTTCTAAATGGATATTTTTCTATAATATTCTTTATTTTGATGTAATACAGAAAGTATCTTAAAAGCAACTGGCAAACCACTTCACAGTGATTTGCCAGTCTTACAAAATCAAAAAGTCATATTAAGAAATAGAACTAATTTAATTGTGGTTTATATATTAATAGTACTCATCAGATGCAACCACCAATATTGGGGTTTCAACGTATGTGCTTTGCAAATCTACATCTTTGTATTTGTATGTCAAATCATATGTCGCCGTTGCATCCCAATCTTTAACTTTTACAGATATACTAACTTGATCTGAATCTTCCCTTTGAAATGGTTTCAGATCGAAACTCACCAATCCTTCTACCAATCTGGAATTGTTACTTTCATATGAGTTATGTCTAAATTCCAATTCAATAACATTTTCGTTTAGTTCTGGATTTAATTTATTCCTTACTAGATTGATTGCATGAGGCCTCACACCTCCGTAATTAAATAAGAAGTCAATATTAAGAAAATCTTTTCCAACCCATATATGATTTATCTTTATTGGGTCATTGCCAATACTATCTTCGTTTGCAGTAGTTAAATCAATAACATCTTTTGTGAGAATATTCCACATATCATTAATTTTCACAAGATGATCAAATTGATTGTGTTCACCCGATAATAAGGTATAGTTTATAAAAACTCTCTGGTTTTCTTTCAAGTGATATCCGTAATGTGGATTCATAGGAAATAGTTTTTTCCCGTTATCAAGTTCTAATGAAAAACTATTATTATCTTCTTTTTGAACTGTACCAATATCTATACGAAAATCTCCTAGAGAATACCCATCGTTTTTGTTACAAGAAACTAGTGTTAGTAACAAAATTAAAATTCCAATGCTCTGTGCTCTCATTTTTCTAATCTCCTTTTTTGTGTTGTATATAAAGAAGATGGATAATTGCAAAAAACGTTGCATAAGAAACTTGGAATCTACTTTATTTAACAATAATTAGCGTGTGGTGTATAGTTTCTGAATCAAATCCTCTCTATTTAGTCGTTTTAGCTCAGAAATAATTTTGTTTTTGTTCTCCTTTTGATACCAAAAAAAGAATTGATGTTGACCTCTCTTTTGTGAATCTGTTTTGGCAGTATATACTTTTTCTAATGTGTAAGGATGAAAACCGGTGTAGTAAATCTCGGTTGCCAAAGTCATAGGAGATGGTGTGAAGTCTTGAATTTGCTCAAGCCTAAAATTGAGATTCTTGGTTATCGCTGCAAGTTCAGCCATATCCTCGGTAGTGCATCCTGGATGCGATGAAATAAAATAAGGAATAAGCTGTTGGTTTAGGTTGTTCTTTTTATTTAAGTTATCAAATTTCTTTTTAAATTGATAGAACTGATCGAATGAAGGTTTTCTCATTGTGCTCAATGTTCTGTCAGAAGTGTGTTCGGGTGCTATTTTGAGTCTTCCCGATACATGATTTGTTATTAGTTGTTCAGTATATTCATCTGCTACCTTGTTTATAGCTTCGTCCTTGCTACGATGCAAAAGCATATCATACCTAACACCACTACTAATGAATGATTTTTTGATACCAGGTAAAGCGTCTACTGACTTGTATATATCCAAAAGATGGCTATGACTAGTGTTTAAATTGTTACATATCTTCGGGAATATACAAGAAGGTCTTTTGCACTTTTCGCAAATATCTAAATTATTACCCTGCATTTTATACATATTGGCTGATGGACCGCCCAAATCGTTTATGTAACCTTTGAAGTCTGGCATTTCAGCTATATTCTTTACTTCTTTGATAATTGATTCTTTTGATCTAGAAGCAATAAATTTTCCCTGATGTGCAGATATTGTACAAAATGAGCATCCTCCAAAGCACCCTCTATGAAGATTAACAGAGAATTTAATCATCTCATAAGCTGGTATGTGCTTATTCTTATACTTTGGGTGGGGTAGCCTAGTGTAGGGCAGGTCAAATGAAGCATCAATTTCCTGTTCTGTCATAGGTTTAAATGCTGGGTTTATTACCAATGTTTTGTTGTCCACATCTTGAATAATTCTAGCAGCATTTAACCTGTTTGATTGTTCTTCCACTACTCTAAAATTCTTTGCTTGTTTTAGTTTATCTTCCAAACACTCTTCGTGAGAGAATAACAAAGCCTCTTCCTTAAATACATTATTTGGAACTTTATTCTTATCTACAAGAAAAGCTGATTGAGGAATGTCATAAATTTCTCCAATCTTTCGTCCTTTTCTAATTTCGGCTACAAGCTTACGGAGTGGCTGCTCGCCCATTCCATATAATAATAAATCAGCTTTGGCATCAGCAAGAATAGGCTTGTGTAGCGTGTCACTCCAATAATCATAATGCGTTACTCGTCTTAATGACGCTTCTACGCCTCCTATCACTATCGGAATATTAGGATACAATTCTCTAATTATATTTGAATAAATACTCATAGCTCTGTCAGGTCGCATATCCGATCTTCCGTCAGGGGTATATGCATCATTTGATCTGAGCCGCTTGTTAGCTGTGTAGTGATTAATCATCGAATCCATAACACCAGCAGTTACAGCAAAAAACATTCTCGGAACTCCTAATTTTTTGAAGTCACGCAAATCGTCTCGCCAATTGGGTTGAGGCACAATAGCAACTCTCAGCCCTTCACTTTCAAGCAAACGACCTATTACGGCAGTTCCAAATGATGGATGATCGATATATGCATCGCCCGAAAATAATATTACATCCACATAGCCCCATCCACGTAGGGTCATCTCCTTTTTTGTAGTAGGAAGCCAATCTGTTAGTTGTAATGATTTGTTGCTCATTATTATGTCTAGAGGTTTTGTTTATTGTTTATTGCTTTTTTCTAAGGCTTCGCTCAATTTGGTTGCTCGTGCCACTGCTAGATGAATGTTAGCACATATATTTTCTTTGCCTATAATATCAGGAATCCCTGAAAATTCAATTTTATCTTTTACATGATCGTTTACACCCGAAAGAATAACTTGTATTTTTTCTTTATTCGAGTTTCGACATAAAGATTCGAGATTATTAAGTCCTGTAGCATCAATAAAAGGTACTTTTCTCATTCTGATAATCCTAAAGTTAGGCTTAGTTCTTATCCCTCGCATTATGTCGTCAAACTTGTTGGCTATTCCAAAAAAGAATGGACCATCAATCTCATATACTTCCACATCTTTTGGTAGTTGAAGCACTTCGTCTGTTAAATTTCCTGAGTGTGATTCTATCTCCTTTGAAATATCCAGTATATCTGTAGTAACAGATACATTAGTTGACTTAGACATTCTGTTGATAAAAATAAATATAGCAAGAACCAATCCTACTTCAATTGCTATAGTGATATCTAAAACCACTGTAAGTGTAAAAGTAGTAAGTAAAATTGATAATGTACCTCTTGATTGTTTAGCAAGCATTTTAAAAGATCGCCATTCACTCATATTATATGACACGACCACTAATACTCCCGCAAGGCATGCCATGGGAATATGTTTGGTTAAGTCACCTAAAAATAACATCATCATCAACATCACAATACTGCTAACGATTCCCGCAACGGGTGTGCGACCACCATTATTTATATTTGTAGCTGTTCTGGCCAATGCTCCTGTAGCAGGTATACCACCAAAAAAGGGTGTGATAATATTAGCTGCTCCTTGAGCCACTAGCTCCATGTTCGAGTTGTGTCTAGTGCCAATAATTCCATCAGCCACCGTAGCAGATAGAAGTGACTCAATCGCAACGAGCATGGCAATGGTAAAGGCCGAGGGGAATAATATTCTAATACTTTCTATATTGAACTTTATGGGTGTAACCTGTGGCAATTGGCTTTTGATAGTAAATCTTTCGCCAATTGTTTCCAAACCACTTATGTCGGTATATTTTTTCAGAAAGAAAACAAGTATCGTCATAAATACTATTGCTATCAGAGATCCAGGGATCTTTTTCAGAAACTTTGGTGTCAAAAATATTATCACAACACTACCAATACCCACCAATACAGTAATTAAGTCTGTAGTTCCTATATTTTTAAAATATACGCCCCACTTTTCAAAGAAATCTGTTGGCACAGACTCTAAGTTCAAGCCTAATAGGTCGCTTATTTGTGTAGAAAATATTGTGACAGCAATTCCACTTGTAAATCCTACAATAATTGGGTACGGCATGAATTTTATAACACTTCCTAGCTTCAACACCCCCATTACTACCAGCATTACTCCCGCGATGACAGTAGTAATTGCGAGGCCACTAACTCCATATTGCTCAACAATAGTGTATGATATAACGATGAAAGCGCCCGATGGTCCTCCAATCTGTACTTTGCTTCCTCCTAAGAATGAAATAATAAATCCTGCGATAATGGCCGTAATGATTCCTTTTTCGGGGGTAACTCCTGATGAAATACCAAAGGCGATGGCTAAAGGAAGTGCTACTGCAATGCCAACAATGATACCTGACATTAGGTCAGCCATGAACTTTTCTCTATTATAATCCTTAAGCGAATCGAAAAGTGCAGGCTTGAAGTCCTTTAAGAAATTTAGATACATGAAATGTTTGTAATGTTGGCTACAAAGTTACTAATTAAAAGGAAAATATACAAAAATGAAGTTTTATTTGATGTGTTCTTAAGTTAGAATGAAGGTGGTATTTAATAATATCAAGAGCCATTAATATCGTAGAAATCCTAGATTACTCCCTGCTCTACTAAAACGCAAGCACGCTCTGTTAGCCTGTCATCACCAAAAGGATTATATCTTTTTTTAAGGCTATTCCCAAATATGCTTGCAAAGATATTGTAGGCCACTGCTTTGCCCGATCCCATAAATGCATCAACAATGTGATAGGATGAAGAGTTGGTTTCTCTATCAACAAGCTTTATCAACAATTGCCCTTGAGATTTGGTTAATTTACTCATTTTAGGCTTATATGCTTCAAATAGGTATTTCTCCATTTTATTTAGATGTTTCTGCCTCGATTTCTCATCAGGAAGAGTCTCCATATACTCATATGTTTCTGTAATAATCATTGCTATTTCTTTAGCATATGGCAATGTCTTCTTCACATCTCTGATAAGTCTGGTGTACTCTGTTTGCTGCTTATTTGTCACAAACCTTAGGGGAGAATATTTAACGAAATCTTTCAAGCCCATACATGCTACGGTGTCTCCATCTATTATGATTGCGGGATATACATTTGGCATAAGAAATACTATATCTCTTTGAGCCGCAGATTTCGAACTATTTGCATAGTGATCCTGAGCAAAGGTTTTGTTTGCCAAAACAAGAGTGAATATTATGTATATTTTGATGAGCTTCTTCATAATTATGCAACAAAAATAACACTATTGTTTTAATTGGCATACATTTCTTCACGTTAAGTCTAGTTAATTAAACACCATGTTTATAGATTGTTAAGTGAAATCTTCGCAAATGAAGCTATTCGTGTCTAATTGAACATTTTAGGTTGTTTCGTTGACTCAAATTTATATTAAATTATTTTTATATGTAACATAAATAGAGATGAAAGTATTGTTTAGCATTTCAAACAAGCTTATTTGAGATACAATCTTCATGAAAAATATCTCAAAAATTGAAGTATATTTCTATTATATTAATCACGAACAATACAAATCCACATGTATAATTCTATTGTATATGTCACGAACGATGCAAATCCATATGTAGATTCCTATTGTATAAATTACGAACAATGCAAATCCACATGTAGATTATTACCGTATAACCCCAATACAATAGAAATATAGTGCAAGTTTTAGCCATCACATCTTGGCCTTATTATTCTAGTATATTTTTTTAAATGATGCCCGCTTGTTTTTATTAGTTCTGCATTATTAGATTTATGAAAACTCTTATTCACACATAGAATATTTGATAAATAAACCATTTTGTTTCATACTTTTTTGCATGTTATCTGTAAATTAGGCTAACTTTGAGCTACAAAATTATTATAATCATGAGATTTAGTCATTTAGGAGAGTTGGTTCATGTTCAGGCGAAACAATATAAAAATAAGACTGCCATTAAGTTTCAAAACTATGACAAGAAGTGGACTAATATGTCTTGGAAAGATCTGTCATCAAAGGTGATGAAGACGGCACAGGCAATGGCCGAAATAAAAATTAAACCCAAAGAGAATGTTGGAATATATTCTCAAAATATGGCCATATATTTGGTTACAGATTTTGCTGCATATGCAAACCGTGCTGTTATGGTGCCAATGTATGCAACCTCTTCGCCATCTCAAGTAGAATATATCGTAAAAGATGCCAACATCAGAGTGTTGTTTGTGGGCGAACAGTTTCAATATAATAATGCCTACAAAGTAAAAAAAGAGAGTTCTAATGGTTTGCAACTAATTGTATTTGACAAAAACGTTGTATTAAAGACTGATGATGAAACCACTTTGTTTTTCGATGATTTTATAACGTTAGGTGATAATTCAGAATCTTCGGCATTAGTAAATGCTAGGCTAAGACAGCTAAAAGGAAGCGACTTGGCTAATATCATTTATACGTCTGGCACCACTGGCGAGCCTAAAGGTGTGATGCTTGACCATGACAATTATATGGCAGCATTCAAGCTTAATGTAGCTAGATTAACTCAAATGTCGGAAAAGGATTTGTCAATGTGTTTTCTGCCATTAACTCATATTTTCGAGAAAGCATGGTCCTATTTATGTCTTGCGTCAGGTATTACTATTGCCATTAATCAGGATCCAACTAAAATTCAAGAAACCATAAAGCAAATTAGACCGACAGTGATGAGCAATGTGCCTCGTTTTTGGGAAAAGGTGTATGATGGTATTCAGGAGAGGATTGAGACTTCAAGTGGGATTCTTAGATGGTTGTTTAATGACAGTGTGGCTACAGGTAGGCGCCATAACCTAGAGTATAAAAATAAAAACAAGACAGCACCCTTGGGTAATACATTGAAATTTTGGTTCTATAAACTCACAATTTTCAATATTATAAAGCGAGTTGTTGGCATTGATCGTGGTAATTTTTTCCCCGTTGCAGGTGCTCCACTTTCTGATAAAATAAATGAGTTCATGCAATCAATTGATGTGCATATAATTTATGGATATGGTCTTTCTGAAACTACTGCGACGGTGAGTTGTTTTACCCAAACTGGTTTCACAATAGGTACCGTTGGCACTGTTTTGCCAGGAGTAGATGTGAAAATTGGTGACAACAATGAAATTTTAATCAAGGGTGACACTATAATGAAGGGGTATTATAATAAGCCTGAGGCTACCGCTGAAGCTTTTACTGAGGATGGTTTTTTCAGAACCGGAGATGCTGGTAAGATTACGGAAAACGGAGAAATTACTCTTACAGAACGAATTAAAGACTTGTACAAAACATCAAATGGTAAATATATTGCTCCTCAGATGATTGAGACCAAGATGATAGTAGATAAATATATTGATCAGGTTGCCGTAATTGGTGATGAGAGAAAGTTTGTAAGTGCTCTCATTGTCCCTAACTTTGATAAGATTCGCGAATATGCCATCAAACATAAAATAGAATTTCAATCAAATGAGGATTTGGCGTCAAATGTTGATATTCACGATTATATATTTGGCAGAATAGAACTTAACCAAGCACAATTTACTAATTACGAGAAAATAAAGAAGATTGTAATTTTAGCGCGCCCGTTTTCAATGGAGGAGGGAGAATTGACAAATACTTTAAAACTAAAACGTAAAACAATACTTGAAAGATATGCTGATGAAATAAATAGCATGTATAAAGAATAAGCACTAAAATTGTCACAGAAAAGTATCCCTGCTAATAATGATTATTTTTAGCAGGGATTTTTTATTGTCATTTTGTTTGCTAGTTACTGCCTAAATATAGATGATAAGGTATTGAATTACTAATGTGTAACTAAATATTAATTATTATCTTTGCAATAATTTAAAAATAAAGATAAAATGGAATATAATTTCGGGGAAATTGAAAAAAGATGGCAGCAATATTGGGTTGATCATCAAATATATAAAGTAAAGGAAGATAACTCAAAACCAAAATATTATGTTTTAGATATGTTTCCATATCCATCAGGAGCTGGGCTTCATGTAGGACATCCGCTTGGATATATTGCTTCTGATATTTTTTCAAGATTCAAGAGACTTCAGGGTTTTAACGTATTGCATCCTATGGGATATGATGCATATGGATTGCCAGCAGAACAATATGCAATACAAACTGGGCAACATCCCGCCGTTACTACTCGTCAAAATATTACTAGATATCGTGAACAACTAGATAAAATAGGCTTTTCGTATGATTGGGATCGTGAGGTGCAAACATGTGATCCTAAATATTATAAGTGGACTCAGTGGGCTTTCATCAAAATGTTTCATTCATATTATTGCAACATTGACGAAAAAGCTAAGCCTATAGATATACTAATAGCTAACTTTGAGAAGCAAGGCACTAAGGGTGTTGATGCAGCTTGTAGCGAAGTTATGGAGTTTAGTGCTTCGCAATGGAATAGTATGAGCGAAAAAGAACAACAAGAAACTCTTATGAACTATCGAATAGCTTATTTAGGCGATACGATGGTTAATTGGTGCGCTCAGCTAGGAACTGTACTTGCAAATGATGAGGTGAGTGATGGTGTCTCAGTGAGAGGTGGATATCCTGTGGAACAAAAAAAGATGCGTCAATGGCTTTTGCGAGTTTCAGCATATGCACAGCGTTTGCTTGATGGATTAGATATAATAGACTGGACAGAATCGCTAAAAGAGTCGCAACGCAATTGGATAGGGCGATCAGAAGGTGCCGAAATCAAGTTTACAGCTGGCAGTAATAATATTTCATTTGATGTATTCACCACACGTGCTGATACAATATTTGGAGTAACATTTATGGTGCTTGCTCCTGAAAGTGAATTGGTTGACCAATTAACTACAGAGGAACAACAAGATGCAGTTAATAAATATATTGAAAAGACCAAAAAGAGAACCGAGCGTGAGCGCATTGCAGACAGATCTGTAACAGGAGTTTTCTCAGGTTCGTATGCTATTCATCCTTTCACTAATGAACCTATACCAGTGTGGATTTCTGATTATGTGTTGGCTGGATATGGCACTGGAGCTATTATGGCCGTTCCTGCTCATGATAGTCGTGACTATGCTTTTGCCACTCATTTCAATTTGCCAATCATTCCTCTTATTGAAGGATGCGACGTGTCGAAAGAAAGCTTTGATGCTAAAGAAGGAATAATGATAAACTCTGACTTTATGAATGGTTTGACAGTTGAGCAGGCTATTCGCAAAGGTATTGATGAGGTTGAAGCACGCAAGTTTGGATATAGAAAAGTAAATTATAGATTGCGTGATGCCGCATTCTCTAGACAAAGATATTGGGGCGAACCATTTCCTATTTATTACAAAGATGGGATGCCATATACAATTGATGAAAAAGATTTACCTCTTGAACTTCCTGATGTTGATAAGTTTCTGCCTACTGAAACAGGTGAACCACCATTAGGTCGTGCAAAGAATTGGACATATACTCCTGTTGAGGGTGGCGAAACATATCCTCTAGAGCTAAGCACTATGCCAGGTTTTGCCGGATCATCCGCGTATTACTTGAGATACATGGACCCACACAATGAGGATGCTTTAGTTTCAAAAGAAGCTGACAACTACTGGCAGAACGTAGATTTATATATTGGTGGTACAGAGCATGCAACAGGGCATTTGATTTATAGCCGCTTTTGGAATAAGTTTTTATTCGATCTTGGAGTTTCAAGTGTTTCTGAGCCTTTCAAAAAGCTAGTAAACCAAGGAATGATTCAAGGACGTAGCAACTTTGTGTATCGAATTAAGAATACTAACACGTTTGTTTCTTTAAATCTTAAAGAAAAGTATGATGTAACTCCAATTCATGTGGATGTAAATATCGTTTACAATGACATCTTAGATGTTGAGGCATTCAAAAACTGGAACCCTGAATACAAGACTGCCGAATTTATCTTAGAAGATGGTAAATATATATGCGGATGGGCAGTAGAAAAGATGTCTAAATCGATGTTCAACGTTGTAAATCCTGATGTGATAGTAGAAAACTATGGTGCTGACACATTACGTCTTTATGAAATGTTTTTAGGACCATTGGAGCAATCCAAACCATGGGATACTAATGGAATAGACGGTGTACATCGTTTTCTGAAAAAAACATGGGGATTATTTTTTAAAGGTGACGAACTATCATTGTCTTCTAATGAACCTACCAAAGATGAATTGAAAGCATTGCATAAACTTATCAAAAAAGTTACATTTGATATAGAACACTTTTCTTTTAATACGTCTATATCTGCATTCATGATTTGCGTTAATGAGCTTACCTCTTTGAAATGCAACAACAAAGAAATCCTGAGTAATTTAGTAATATGCTTGTCTCCATTTGCTCCACATATTGCTGAGGAGCTATGGAACGTAATTGATAACAAAACCACAGTGTTTGACACTGAGTGGCCAGAACTTAACGAAGACTATCTTAAAGAGGATAGCTTCTCTTATGCTATTTCTTTCAATGGAAAAGCCAGATTTGTGATTGATTTTGCTGCTGATGCATCAAAAGAGGAAATTGAAAAAACAGCCTTGGAACATCCAAACTCTGAAAAATGGATGAATGGCAAGACTCCAAAGAAAGTAATAGTTGTTCCAAATAAAATTGTAAATATTGTGATTTAAGATGAACCCCGAATCTAAAGATTATTTATTGAAAAAGTTTTATTGGAAAGATTATTTGATGATCTTTCTAGGTACATTCATTTACTCTTTAGGCATAACTCAATTTATTATGCCCCACAAGTTTGTGACTGGTGGGCTAGCTGGTATTGCAGTTTTACTAAACTATGCATTTACGCTTCCTGTTTCTCTTACAATACTTGTTATAAATGCTTTGCTTATATTAATTGCCTGGAGAATTCTGGGTCCTCAGTTTTTAATTAAAACGATTGTTGGAGTAATATCGTTATCTGCCTTTATTGGATTATTTGAGGTTCTTCAATTTCAGAAAATAATGGAGAGCGAGCCTCTAATTGCGGGAATGATTGGTGCGCTTATGTGCGGATCGGGAGTTGGATTGGTGTTTTCAGTAAATGGCAGTACGGGTGGCACAGACATTGTTATAATGATTATAAATAAATACAAGAACGTTACACCTGGAAGAACCATGTTGCTAATTGACTTGGCAATTGTGGGATCATCATATGCAATTTTCCAAAGCATTGAGACTATTATCTTTGGATTTATAATTATTGCTATCATGACCACATCTGTTGATTATGTGATAAATGGTGTACGTCAATCTGTTCAATTTTTTATATTTTCAAAAGAATATGACCTAATAGCAACAGAGATAAATAATCAGCTTCATAGAGGGTGTACTGTTATTGACGGAGTAGGATGGTATTCAAAAAAGACACAAAAGGTATTAATAGTATTAGCGAAACGTACAGAATCAGTTTCAATATTTAGAATCGTGAAGGGTGTTGATCCAAACGCTTTTATCAGCCAGTCTTCAGTAATAGGTGTTTACGGCGAGGGCTTTGACAAGCTACGGCTGTAACTTTTAAATCATATAAACTAGAAAAAGAGGTAGGAAGTTGTTTAATACAGAACTCCTGCCTCTTTCTATTTTACATGCCCTATTGGGTGCTAATCCTCCGACTCCTCTTTTGTTAAATCAAGAGTGAAGTCTTCTTTACTACGATCATAAAATAATTTCTTTAGAGGATCTTTTCTAGCTTCATCGTAGGCTATTCTGTTATTAAATATGTCTTTAGCCATATACATTGCTTCTCTAAAAGAACTTTCTGACGCAATTCCCTTTCCAGCAATGTCATATGCCGTGCCATGATCGGGGGATGTTCGCACAATTGGAAGTCCAGCAGTAAAGTTTACCCCCTCCTCCATTGCAAGTGTCTTAAATGGGATTAAACCTTGATCATGATACATTGCCAATATTGCATCAAATCTGCGATATGTGCCATTGCCAAAAAATCCGTCAGCAGGATAAGGACCAGCACAAAGGATGCCTTCATCCTGAGCTTCTTTTACAGCTGGGGCAATAATTTGGTTTTCTTCTGTCCCTAGCAATCCATTTTCTCCTGCGTGTGGATTAAGTCCAAGCACAGCAATACGTGGAAGCTCAACTCTAAAATCTCTTTTCAAAGATAAATCAAGCGTTCTGATTTTTTCCAAGATTAATTCTTTAGAAATACTCTCTGATACTTGAGATATTGGAATATGCGTAGTAACAAGTGCAACCCTCATCTGATTGCTAGCTAATATCATTAAGGCATTATTTTCACCTTTAAATTGATCCTGCAAAAACTCAGTATGTCCAGGAAAGTTAAAGTCTTCGCTCTGGATAGACTCCTTCGTAATGGGGAGAGTTACCAGAACATCTATCTTATTTTCTGCTAAATCTTTTGTTGCTTCAGCCAAAGCTGTATAAGCTGCTTGACCTGCATCTTTTGTTGATTTGCCTAAATCAATTCTTACTTCTTCCTTTATGCAATTCACCAAATTTACTTTTCCCGGAAGGCACTCTGTAGCATCATCAATAATATTAAAATGAACAGGATTTGCATTTAAAACTTTCCGGTGATAGGATACTGATTTGGACGAACCGTAAATTACAGGAACAAATAGTTCTAGTAATCGTTCGTCAGCAAAAGTCTTTAGTATTAGTTCATATCCAACACCATTTATATCTCCGTGTGAGATTCCAATTCTTATTTGATTTGACATTATCGTTATCGTTTATTGAGTAGTTTCTTATTTATTATTGATACTAACGTTTTGAATGTACTCTTTGTTGAGGATGTTCTAATCAGTGTGTATAATATATAATAAGATACCTCTTATGTTATTGTCTGTTTCTGATAATATTTTATAGATATGATATGTATTATTTCTCCTTAGGAATGCTAATAGTATAGAGCGAAGCCTCCATTCCTCTCATCAAGTTACGCTTATCCTTCTCAGGAGCGTAAATCAAAGCTTCTACAACTACCACCATATTAGTTTCTTCATTCACGAATGCTTGCATCACAAATGGTCCACCCATCATATCTCTTGTCATTTCCCACAAACCTCTAAGTTCTGCACGAAATAGTCCCTCATATTCTAACTTTTTATATATGGGATCAAAAGCTTTGGTTGCTGTTGTCATATTAGAATCAAACGATCCTGTGATGTATTTGCCAAGAATATTGTTTCTTATAGATATCAGCGAGTCTTTTTCGAATACTTTTTCACTTGTGTAAGGAAATTGGTAAATAATAATATCTTTACGTGAACGTGGCGCGTTATTTGTAGCCCAATAAAAGTTATCAAATTCTTGTACGTTGCCTAGTCCTTTAGGGTAATATAAATTAATTCCAAACCTCTGTTTAATTGTTGTTTGAGGAGCATCAGAATCTCTAATTAGCCATTTTGCCTGTCGCTCCATTTCTTTCTCCAATATATAATTAACTATTGATTCCTGATTGTCTTCCATAAATTTGATAAATGCTACAGAATCAGGAGCTTTAACTGTAAGAATAACCTGCCCGTAAGCATATTTATCAATTTCTGATGACAACTTTGCTTCGCTATAGATACTCGAAATATCAGGAATAACAATATTACGTGCAGTCTTGAATGTACTTGTGAAATTATCAGGAGTGATTTGAAGAATCTTAAAGTTAGGCTCTCTTTGTGGCAATCCTTTTGCAGGAGAATTGAGAACCGAGAAAAGTGCTCTTCCTGTTTCTCCTTCCCATCCATTTTCATCCATTAGAACCAATACCTCGCTAGCTGCAGAAGAGGCACTCAGAAAAGTATTACCTTCACATGATGTAAGTGTAACTAAAGATATAAGTGTAATTAGTATAATGCTTAAAGGTTTCATATTATTTTATTTTAATGTTATTATTAGCAATAAATATTAAAAACTATTAACTCGATATTTTATGTTATAACAATCATCACTATAATTCTGTTTTCTTCTTTGTTGACAACATGCCACAAGCTGCATAAATATCCTCACCACGTGATGCACGAATTGTGCAGGTGATTCCTTTTGAAGTTAAGAAATCGCGAAATTTGACCATGTTTTCTTCTGTAGATGGGCCTAAATCACTTCCAGGAATTTTGTGAAATCTGATTAAGTTGACTCTGCAATCAACCCCTGACAATATTTTTGTCATTTCTCTGGCATATATTAAAGAGTCATTTACACCATCAAACATTATATACTCAAATGATAGTCTACGTTGGTGGCTCCAGTCATATTCTTTTAGCAAATCTATAATATCAAGCGCATTATATGTCTTTTCAATTGGCATAAGCTCCAAACGCTGCTCGGGGAAAGGGCTGTGAAGACTAAGTGCCAGATGACATTGACTTTCATCTAAAAATCTTTTTAATGAAGGTATAATGCCAATAGTTGATAAGGTTATTCTCCTTGGACTCCATCCAAGACCATAATCAGCAGTTAGTATTTCGATTGTTTTCATCACATTATCGAAATTGTTCAGAGGTTCACCCATACCCATAAACACAAGATTGGTCAACTTCTCTGAGTTTGGCACTGAATACACCTGATTAATAATTTCATTCGGTGTAAGGCTACCAAGAAACCCCATTTTACCGGTCAGACAAAAACTGCAATCCATCTTGCATCCTATTTGAGAAGATACACAAATGGTTAGTCTTTCTGCCTCTGGAATATTTACCGTTTCAACAAACTTTCCATTCTTTACCCTGAAAAGCATTTTTTGAGTTCCGTCACTTGAGGTCTTTATGTCAATCGGATTTTTGCGACCCACCTCATATTTAGACTTAAGTACTTCTCTGTTTCTTAGGGAGATGTTACTCATTTCATCAATGCTTGACACTCTCTTTACATAAATCCAATCTGCTATTTGTTTTGCTGTGAACTTAGGAAGTTCTAAATTTATAACTACTTCTTGAATTTGGGAAAGGGTCATCCCCAAAAGATATTCTGATTCCATTCAATTCTATATTTATAGATGCAAAGATAATCAGGATTTTAAGATTAAGGATGTTTTGATTGTTATAAATTGCAAGTCTGTAATTTGTATTGATAGTTTAATCTATAATGAAAATGGAAAATAATGGAAAATAGAGGAAAAAGGCTAAGTACATGACAAAAAACCAAATATATTTAGATCATTCTTATTTTGAGCGTTTAATAA
>CAYFTB010000047.1:9703-15458 GCA_964345875.1 uncultured Proteiniphilum sp. | reverse complement strand
AATATTAGGCCGTTTGATGTCGAATTGAAAATGAGATGTGGGTCATTAGCCCAACGGGCTTTGAGCATAAGCGTAGGGCAACGCCCTACGCTGAAGGAGCGAGAGCAATCTGGATATTAAACAAAAAAAATCCCGCTCCTTGATTAGGGGAGCGGGATATTGAAGCGATTAGTATTTGTGCAATTGTTTAATATACTTCTTTTTTTTGCGGAAAGAGAGCGGAGGTGATTAATTTCCGATCTCATTGTAATTTGATTGATTCATCTTAAATTATTCTGCTTACTTACTTTCCCTACTAATTATTTGATATCCGCGAGTCATGTATATGTAAACAAAATTGCACTTTTAAACTGAGCGTTTAGCGTATTGTAAAATTTGACTGAAGCAAAATAATAATTAATAGGATTTACGCTAAACTGATCGCAAGGTCGCGAGCAGAGCACTCTCTGACTCTCGGAAAATAAAGGTACGAACAAAACCTTTATTATGCTATATCTATTATTGATCTTGAATAGAATCTATTTAATCGTAATTATTTGATTTGTAACTTCTAAGATTCTCTAATCTTATTTTTACTGCTTTGAAATTAGTAACTTATCAACTTCTAAACAAAGACTTTGTCATAATTGTTTTGCAAAGCTATCACTTTTTATATAAAATGACAAGTATTTGCACTGTTTTCGTCAATATTCCTACACTTTTCGTCTATTTTGCGGCTTTTTCATGCATTTTTGTACGTTTTTCGTCTCTTTTACGTGTTTTTTGCGTGTTTTTTGCGTTTTCCCTTTTTTCGTCAAAAACAAAACAGGTTGATTCCGATAGCTATCAAAATCAACCTATTAAATATTATTGTTACTATATCAGTACGTTTCCCTCAAATGCCTCACCGTAATGTTGGTCTTATCCTTAGCCTTTAGGTCTTCGTGCGTGATTTCCACTACCTTCTTCTGTCCTGGATAGAGAGTGAAGAAATTATCAGAAAAGCGAGCACCCAACGTCGGAATTTCTAAAAATACGTCCTTAGCAAGTTTTTTGCTGGAAAGAGTCACGGTATATTTACCATCAGCATATTTTACAGATTGATTGATAGTGGTTTCGGGTAAGTTTAGCTTGTTAGGCCAATAGAAAAAATAGTCGCGTGTGGAGATTTCTTTGCCTCGATTGTCCGACAGCCATGCATGAACAATGGTGTTGTGCTTCTGTTCTTCCGTAACCAAGTCAGCTACATCATACACCTTAACCACCTCGCTGGTGTTGGATTTTGCAGAAACTTTCTCTTTGAAATTTCGAATAACTTTGCCATTGAAATCAATTACCTGCACATTAAGAGTGAGATTGTTGACATCATTAAGATAGTCGGACATAGCGAAATATGAGAGTTTATTATCGCGAAACTCAACACCCAAAGCCAGAGGAGCAAATACATTTCGCATTTTATAGTGTTGTGATTTCCAGTTGTTATAATAGTCTATACTTGACCACGACACAACTGGCCAATCGTCATTAATTTGCCAATATAAAGCACCCATACAATATGGTCGGCCACGACGATTGGCCTCAACCGCCTCTTCCATTCCATTACCCTGCATGATAAGACCTACGTAAACAAAATCTTCAAACGTTTTGGGAGTGTGATAATACATATCCATATATTGCTTTATGATAGTGTTGCCGATTGGGCTTTTCTGATGAATTTCCATCACGTCAGAATTGATATCAAAGTCATCATCCTTGGCAAAAGTGCGAATAGTTTTCATTTCGGGAAACGACTGGAAACCAAACTCACTGCCAAAGCGTGGCAGGCGATCAGCCATTGCCTCAAAAGGCATGCGTCCGTGCCACAAGCCCCAATCATGAACATCACTCACTTTAAATTTGTCAACATTGCCCCAGTTACTATCATATGGCGAACCATGGATATAACTACGAGTACCATCAAATTCTGCCACAGCATCAGGAAGAAGTTTACGGAAAAGTTTGTCATAACCCTCAACCCAAATTTGTCGTTCTTGGTCGTTGGCACGGCCTTCCCATCCCCAGTATTTCAGTCCCTCTTCCACCTCATTATTACCACACCAAAAAGCTAACGAAGCATGATTGCGAAGGCGTTTTATATTCCATTCAGCCTCCTCTTTCACATTAGCCAAAAACTGATCGTCAGTAGGATAAACAGTGCATCCAAAAATAAAATCCTGCCACACCAATATACCTCGTTCATCAGCCTCTTCATAGAAAGTATTATCCTCGTATGTACCACCACCCCATACGCGTACAAAATTAAAATTTGCATCTTCCATATTGTCAAACATACGCTTGTAGTAGGCATCATCTTGCTGCGAACGCATAATCTCACCAGGTATATAGTTTGCACCTTTAGCAAAAATTGGCTTTCCATTTACCTCAAAATAGAATGAACGACCATGCTCGTCTGGTTCCTGCACTAAGCGAACGGTGCGAAGTCCGGTACGCTGAGTTTCTTCGGCAATAGTACCATCAGAATCCAAAACTGTAGCCGTGAAATCATATAGATGTTGCTTGCCCCAATTTATAGGCATCCACAGCTTAGGATTAATGATTTCGATAGGAATCTTGATACTATTTTTACCGGGTTGAAGAATAGCATTTACAGAAACTGACACTGGTTCAGCATCTTTCAATCCGTATGACAAAGTAATAGTCTTTTCGGAAGACACAGAGGTTACTGAATAAAGCTCAATCTCGGCATCTATTTTTGCAATATCTTCCGAAATTTCATTTTGCTTGATATAAAGATCATCAATACGTGCTTTGTCATAAAGATGTAGCGATACTGGCTTCCACAACCCCATTTGCACTAGGCGGATACCCCAATCCCATCCAAATTGATAAGGAGCCTTGCGATTGTAAACACTCATACGCTCATCGCTGTGATCATTGTCGGCTGGATACTCATATCCAGCTGTAATGCGGGCAGGATCAAGACGAGTGATTGGAGAATAGAAACGAATGTATAGACGATTTTCGCCCTCGCGTAGCGAGTTTTTTACAGGCACCCTATGTCCAACAAACATATTTTCGGACTGCAATATGCGTGCTCCGTTGAGAAACACATCAGCATGCGTGTCTATTCCTTCAAAAAACAATATTGCATCATCATGTTGCAATTGTTCGGGGGTAAGAGTGAATGTTTTGCGGAAATCCCAATCCTCCAGTTCAGGCCATTGAACATCATTTTCGTTTGTGCCATAATATGGATCTGGCAACACACCATGGCGAATCAAATCGCGTTGCACAGAACCAGGCACCTCAGCATCATACCATGTATCCTTGCCTTTTTGCGAGAATTGCCACCCGTCATTCAGCTGAATAGTTTGAGCCGACATACCAAAGACAAATAGTGCAGTGGTTAAAAATGTTATCAGTTTATTCATAGTTTATTAATTATATTATTCATTGACAAAGATAATCTCTTTTTTGAGGAAATGTATTTTTACCTTTAGTTGTAATATAGGCAGACCCACTTATAAAAAAAATAATTACATTTGCATTATCCAATAACGAATGAATATGGGGACTGACAAAACAACGGATAGGGCTGCATTAATGTCATTGTATGCAAAATTATATAAATTTTTGCGTCAGGATTGGAACATTGAAGCAGTTAGGCAGCTGAAAACTATACTATATAAATATATTTCGGAATGTGATGATGCGGAGCAAGCAATAGATGTTCTAATTCAGGAAATGCACACTGCCGTGATTGCTATTGAAGAAATTGGATTGAAGCAACCAACCGTGTGTGCCGTGTTATTGTCTCAGCCAGTGATAGAGGGGAAGGTGGAAATTGGAAAAATAAAGAAGCTATTTGGTACAGAGGTTGAGAATATTTTGCAAGGCTTGATTAAGGTGGATAAAGTTAGCGAGAAGCGTTCATCAGTTGAGTCGGAAAATTATATTAAACTACTGATCTCTATTGCCGAAGATATCCGGGTAGTGTTTATTCTTATTGCTCAGCAGTTGCAGCTAATGCGTGATGCTAAGGGCATTGAACCACAGCAACGAACAACTCTGGCAGTGGAGTCAATTTATCTATATGCTCCCCTATCCCATCGTTTGGGTTTGTATAAGATTAAATCTGAACTTGAGGATTTGTCACTAAAATATACTGACAGAGAAACTTATGACTACATCGCCCAAAAACTTAATGAAACAAAGCGATCGAGAGATAAATATATCAATGATTTTATTGAGCCATTAAAGGCTATTCTTGACAATACCAACCTGCAATATGATATAAAGGGACGCACTAAGTCTATTCATTCAATTAATAATAAGCTAAAGAAACAAAAGATAGAGTTTGAAAAGATATATGATCTTTTTGCCATTAGGGTAATACTTGATTCGCCAACGGAGATGGAAAAGGCTCATTGCTGGCAGGTATATTCTATAATTACGGATATGTATCAACCAAATCCAAAGAGGTTGAAGGACTGGCTTTCTATTCCCAAAAGCAACGGTTATGAGTCGTTGCACATCACTGTGATGGGTCCAAATTCCAGGTGGGTGGAGGTGCAGATTAGAACCAGACGAATGGACGAAATTGCTGAACGTGGTCTTGCTGCCCACTGGAAATATAAGGGGTTGAAAGGTGAGTCGGGTCTGGATAACTGGCTGACACAGCTGCGTGAATCTATGGAGGATAAGGAGAGTGATATCTCGGAAAAACTTGGCGACTTTAAGTTGGATTTGTATGACGAGGAGATATTTGTGTTTACTCCTAAAGGTGATTTGATGAAATTGCCAAAGGGTGCGAGCGTTCTCGATTTTGCTTTTTCAATTCACACAAAGTTAGGTTCATCATGTGTATCGGGGCGGGTAAATGGCAAAAATGTTCCAATAAAGTATCAGTTGAAAAGTGGCGACCAGGTAGAAATAAATACATCATCACACCAAACTCCAAAGCAGGATTGGCTTAGCTCTGTGGTCACATCCAAGGCTAGAACCAAAATTAGACAACTGCTTAAAGAGGAAGCTAGCAAGCAGGTGGATATTGCTAAGGAGACTTTGTCGCGACGCATGAAGAACCGCAAAATAGAACTGGAAGATCCACAGCTGATGCAGTTTATCAAAAAGTTGAAATATAAAACTGTAACTGACTTTTATGCAGATATCGCTTCCGAAAAGCTAGATGTAAATGATGTTATTGACCAATATGTTGAATTTGGAAACCGTGAGTCAGCCCAACGAGAACTTTATGTCACAACTAGTGCCGACAAGTTTGTATTAAAAGAGAAGCCTAGTGAAAAATCTTCAGCAAGTGACGAGTTGGTTATTGATCAAGATTTGACAGGGATAGACTACAAACTGGCCAAATGCTGTAATCCTATTTTTGGGGATGATATATTCGGATTTGTGTCGTCCCAAGGTATTAAAATACACAGAACCAATTGCCCAAATGCCAATGATTTATTTTCGAGGTATGGTTATAGGGTTATTAAGGCTAGATGGTCATCCACCAGCTCTGGGTCGTCATATATTTCCACATTGCGTGTCATAGGCAATGATCAGATTAACATAGTGTCAAGTATTATTTCCATTATCTCCAAAGAAAACGGCGTGGATCTACGGTCCATTTCTATTGATTCAAATGACGGACTGTTTCAGGGCAACATTTCAGTCTTACTAGCCAATACTTCAATGCTTGAGCAGCTAATGAAAAAGCTGCGTGGTGTGAAGGGAGTAAAATCAGTTGAGAGAGTGAACTAGATATTAATTG
>CAYFTB010000047.1:0-9603 GCA_964345875.1 uncultured Proteiniphilum sp. | reverse complement strand
TTTTAATGCAAAGCATTCACAATATCTGTATATAGGCTATCCACATCTTCCAGCCCTACGGACAGACGTATTGTGGTATCTCGAACATCCATTTCTACTCGTTGCTGTGGTGTAAATCCAACATAAATAGTGCTTGCAGGATGCAAAATAAGAGAACGATTATCAAAAAGGTTTGTAGCACGACGTATTAACCTTAGTTTATTTAGAAACTTAAAGCATTCATCTTTAGATTGCAAATCAAAAATAAGCATAGCACCCGAAGTGTTCCCAAACTGAACCCTACTAGTATCATAGTCTGGATGAGACTTCAATCCAGGGTAGCAAACTGAATCCACTCGAGGTGTGTTCTGAAGCCTATCCGCCAACTCAAGGGCAGTAGATGCCTGACGTTGGTATCTAACGTCCATTGATTCCAATCCTAGTGATTGCATATAGGCTGTCTGAGGAGTCATATATGCACCAAGATTACGATGAATCTCTTTACGAAGAATAAAATGAAATGCTGAGTGCGAATCAGCAGAAATATCTTTTAGTTTTGGAGAATTGGACCAATCGAATTTGCCATAATCTATGATAATTCCACCCAAAGAAGTTCCTCCACCTGAAATATATTTTGTACTTGAAATAACATCAATATCCACCCCCAAATCAGAAGCCGAAAATTCGGAAAATGGAATCAGTGTTGTGTCTGCCACAAGCGGAATACCCTTATTATGTGCCAAATTTCCGAGCATTCGCAAATCTGCAACTTCCATTTGAGGATTTGATATAATTTCAACGAACAAAGCACAAGTATTTTCATCCAAGGCGGCATTAACCTCTTCGCTATTTTTAAGATCTACAAATCTTACATCAACACCAAATGAACTAAGAGTATTTACAAAAAATGAATATGTATTGCCAAACAGCTTATTAGATGAAACAATGTTAGCCCCACTCCATGCCAAGGCAATTATTGTATTGCTTATTGCTGCCATTCCTGAGTTGAGAGCCGTAACACCATATGCACTAGTGGCAATCCTAACTCTTTCCTCAAAGTGCTGTACTGTGGGATTTGTTACACGCGAATAAACATGCTCATTGGTTTTACCACTAAATGCAGATTCCATTTCTTCGGCTGTCTCAAACTCAAAAGCCAAACTATTATATACTGGTATTGAAAGGGAATTATAAGCGTCAGGCTTGGGATAATTTATCGACAATAATTTTGCCTCGTATTCTTTATTATTCATTATCTGTGATTAATTATTTGCAACAAAGATACAATTCAATATCAAAATTTAATTGAAAATAGTTAGAATAATATCTACCAAAACTGCATTCAGGATATTAATTGAATATTTTAGGACGTTTTTGTCCATTAATAGAAAAGAATTATTATCTTTGCCTCAAACAAAGCAGACAGATATGTTTTCAAAAGCGTGTGAATACGGAATTAGATCTATGTTATATATTGCGGAACAATCGCAACGGGGAAATCGTGTAAATATTAAAGAAATCTCCAAAGCTATTGATTCGCCTGAGGCATTCACTGCAAAAGTTTTGCAACAATTAGCACGTAATGGTGTGGTGGACTCATTAAAAGGTCCTGCCGGAGGTTTCTCAATCCCTGAGCATAAACTGCATGAATTGAAACTTAGTGAAATCGTAGAAGCTATTGATGGAGATCATGTATTTGTAGGTTGTGGTCTAGGATTGCCCGAATGTAGCCACGAAAAACCATGTCCACTTCATCACAAATTTGGAGTTATCAGAGATGAACTGAAGAATATGCTTGTAAGTACAACTGTATTGGAACTTTCCAAAGATATTAATAAAGGATTTACCTTTTTGAAGAGGTAGCTTTTTATTTGAAAGTATTTAAGACATATATATCTTATTATAATAAAACAGCACAGTAAATAGAATTAAATATGAGACTATATAAAAATCCAACTTCAATAGCTCTAACATTCATATGGATTGGCTTTGTTTGTGCTATCAGCTTTGTGGAGGCTTGGATAAAGTTTCAGGCACCTGGAGTTACACTTGAAGTGGGTTTAGGAATAGGTAAACTAGTGTTTAATGCACTAAATAGAGTTGAATGGGTATTATCAATAATAATTTTGATTAGCATGATTAGATTGGGGCAAAACCCAATAAGAGGTAAGAATCTTTTGATCACTATATCTGTTTTAATTCTTATATTACAAACATTTTGGTTGCTACCAGAACTATTTGAAAGAGCAAATATGCATATTCAAGAACAAAACATTTCGTCAAGTTCGTTTGCACATTATGCGTACATTATTGTAGAGGTTATCAAGGTGGTATTACTTACTACTTTTGGTATTTCGCTTCTAAGGAATAAATAATCGATAAACAACAGAAAATCGATTGATAACAATCGTAACATTTTAAAATTTCACAAAATTATGAGTATAACAAAAGACAGTAACATTGGCAAGATAGTGGCAGAAAACTATCGCTACGCAACTGTGTTTAAGACAGCAGGTATAGATTTTTGCTGCAATGGAAACAGATCTATAGAAGATGCATGTAATAAGAAGAAAATTAACACTGACGAGCTTCTGCAAAAACTTAATGCAGCAGCGGCTCAGGGCAATGGAGGTGCAGAGATAGATTATAGAACATGGCCTCTTGATCTATTAGCAGATTATATTGAGAAGACTCATCATAGATATGTAGAAGCAAAAATTGAAGAAATTACTCCATATCTCACAAAAGTTATGAGAGTACATGGCGAAAATCATCCTGAACTACTAGAGATAGGCGAACTATTCTTCCAGTCGGCACAAGAGCTAACTTCGCATTTGAGTAAAGAAGAAGGTATATTATTTCCTCATATTCGTAAAATGGTGGAAGCACAACTAAAGAATGAATCACTTCCAAAGTCATCTTTTGGGGAAGTAAAAAACCCAATTGAAGTGATGTTTATGGAGCACGATAATGAGGGAGAAAGATTCCGCAAAATTGAAGCTCTGTCTGATAATTATAATCCCCCCGCAGATGCATGCGGTACATATAGAGTAACGTATTCACTACTCGAAGAGTTTGAAAGTGATTTACACAAACACATTCATTTAGAGAATAATATCTTATTTCCTAAAGCAATAGAGCTTGAGAAAGCTTTTGCAGTAATGCAATAAAACATCTACATTTAAATTTCACAGTTTATACAGTACGGGGTTGTCGATAAAACGAGCAACCCCGTCTTTTTTTACTTTTACGATATTTGTACTAACATTTTACAAACTTCTAGAAATAGACATTTCAAGCATATTTGACCGATTTATTTCACAGTTACACTATAAAAGACAATAATAAAAAAGGGACACCCTATCAAGAGTATCCCCAAAACTTATAAAACAAATTATTTAACGTACTTCCTAGAATTTATAACCTAGAGTTAATATCCCCTTTACTGAGCTATTCTTCAGATCAAACGGATACGCATCAATAACAACACCACCTGCATCGTCATATCTATTAGGGAATGGATATAATTGATCTTTTTGTGTTTGATATACCATAGCAAAGTCAATATAGAATTCTCTAGACAATCTATATCCTATACCTCCTGTATAATAGTTGCTATCACCTTCCATTCTAAAAATAGTATTAGAACCAGAAACACCTGGATTACCTCCAAAATCTTTAAAATCATTATCATATGGATTTTGCATCCATGCATAACCTAGACGTGCAGAGAATTGATGATTAAATCTATATTCAGCACCTAAACGAATAGTAGATGCCATTTTAAAATCTTGACTTATATACTTATTATCATTTACAAAAGCATTTGTATTTGAAAAGTCTGATGGCTCTCTTAAAGACATTGTCCTATAATCAGTAAGCTCATAATCCGCACTCAAAATAAAGTTACTACCTAATACCGAAGCTGCACTTAAAACCCATTTACCTGGTGTTCTTAGATCGTAATAATTATTATATGAGGGAGAATAGAGAGTTCTAGCCTTATAGTCATTATTATTATTATCTTTATTTGTAAGTGCACTTATATTATGATCAATAAAAGCATCATATGTTTCTGTTAATGAATATACAGTAGGTGTGTGATATGCAACACCAATTCTAAGCTCATGAATTGGACGATAAATAACTCCAAACTTGGCTCCAATTCCCGAACCTGATGTGGTTATATTATTTCCAATAGTGTATCCAGCATTTTCATAATTATTGCTTCCTGTATCATAATCTTCTAGAAACTCGTTATTCAATCTATGATATATATCATAGATATTCAATGATACGCCAATGTTCAAAACATCATTTATTGTTGTACCTATTGTGAAATCATAGTTGTCTATATATCCTCTTTCTCTAGTTCTGATCTCTTGAAAAGCATTTGTACCAATAGTAGAACCTAGAGGTCTGTATCCATCCTCACTCCCATCCGATTGAATAATACCTGCGTTATATCCTAAAACTGTAAGCCATGGGTGAGTAAAAAAAGGATCTGAATCTTTATCATCTTCATCAAACCATAATCCATTTCTATTTACACCGTAACTATCATTAGCAATATAGTCAATCATTGTGTTTCCACTTCCTACATCTCCCATTGCTCCAATAGTTTTGTTGAAATTCTTTAGGCGATTGTGAGCAAAGCCGAAATTAATCATAGGCATTGATTCGCTACGCAATGGGAAATATCCAACAAATCCAAAGTTGTAAACGTTGAAATCTGTAACTCCCTTATTAATATCTCCAACTTGAGATGAATTGTTTTGAACTGCAAACGTTCCAGATATTTCAGAACTTCTATACACACCAATACCAGCAGGGTTTATAGCTACACCTGAGAGATCTCCTCCTAAAGCACCAAAAGCGCCTCCCATAGCCATTGAACGCGCTGTTCCGTAAATATCTTTTTTAGAATATTTCAGAGCTTCTACTTCAGTCTGAGAGTATGAATGAAGCGTGATGAGCATTAATGTTATAAATATAAATGTGATTCTTTTCATATTATACTTAATTAAATTATTGTAGTAAGTCAAAAAAATGACTGCTTTATACCTATTCTGATTTAAACAAGTAATAAGCAGTCACTTGTATATTATTATTAATTATCTTCTTCCACCACTACTTCTACTGCTGCCCCCACTGCTTCCAGAACCAGATGAGCTTCTACTACCACCGCTTGAGCCTCCTCCAAACGAAGAGCCACTAGATGATGATCTGGATGGACTAGAGAAAGATCCGCTAGATTGAGTTCTTGACGGAGTATTTACTGATGAACTTCGTGTTGTGGTTGTGGTTGTTCTCGAAGGAGAAGTAGCACTCTGTCTTGTTGGTGATGAGTACGTACTTGAGTTTCGCTGATAAGTTGTCCCTGTTCTAGGTGATGAATTTACAGCACCTGAAGATGAACGGGTTGACGTACCTCTGTTTATCGTCTGTCCGGATCTAGAATCCATAACTCTACCCGAGTTGTCAATAATTCTAGTACGAGACGAAGCCGATGAATTTCTACCACTTACCGATGAGTTCCTACCACTTACTGTTGAATTCCTAGTACTTACAGATGAATTCCTACCCGAAGATGTTCTTGAGCCACTATTAAGTGATGAACGAGTAGATGTTGATGTTCTACCGCTACTTGCAATTGACGATCTACCTGACGTGTTGGCAGAACTAGTTCTGTAAGAGCCTGAACTTCTACCGTTTCTATTGGTTGTAAGAGAAGAATAGTATCCGTCGTTAAATCCATGACTATAACCCCAGTTATAACCACCGCCATACCAACCTCCGTATCCATAATATCCACCGTAATACCAAGGGGAATACCAAGAAGAATACCAACCTCCATAGTACCAAGGATTGTGCCAGTGGCTATGATACCAAGGGCTGTACCATCCTCCATAATATCCATAATATGGGTAACCCCAACCATAATAGTATGGATCATACCATGGATAATAACTATTCCAACCCATGCCGTAATACATGTTAGAATTCCATCCATCGTATGCATAATAATCTGAGTAGATGTCATCACCTACATATACTGTTACCTCGTCAGCACCAGTAATCTTAACACTTGACGCTGGGTCGTGATATTTAATAATCCTGTCAGTATATTCATACTGTTGGTATTCTGGGTCCTCAGAGTAAATAGTATCATTCTGATTAATATCTGAGTCTCCTCTACGGTTGTATTCATCAATACTGCGACCATTAGCAACCACATCCATATTAGATGCTACGCCTTCTACAACTACTATTTTCTTTTTCTGAGGCTCTTCTTTCTTTTTGGAGATTAAAGTTTCCTTTTGTTGCTGTGAGGGATTAGCATAAATATCGTCCCACTCTTGTGCGAAACCAATTATTGGCGCAAGAGCAAACAAGCTTGCTATAATTAAGTTTTTAGTTTTCATAGTTTCTCCCTTTTATTTTAATGTTGTTTTTTTTATTCAATTTATCTTCTCTCATTATACATTAGACAACAAAGCAAATGATTAGTTTAAAACTTACTGCCTTTTGTCTACTTATTCATTTTACAAATATACAATGATAAGTCTATTTTGCTGCTACTTATATATAAATTAGATGATATATTCATATATATGTTGCACCTCATTTCGTTAAAAAAGAAGAATTCATAGTATTAATTAATTGTTAATTGAATTATAGCTTTATTTCAAGACCATCATACGCCAATTCTAAATTATCAGGGAGGTATTTGTTTACTTCACTATGCAAACCTATTTGATGACTCATGTGAGTGAAATAAGTTTTACGTGCACCAATTCTTTCAGCAAGTGATATGGCTTCACTTAAGGTTTGATGTGAAATATGTTCTTTTTGCCTTAGTGCACTTACAACCAGCACATCAAGATTAGTCAGCTTTTCCATCTCTTCTTCCGGAAGAGTTTTAAGATCAGTAAGATATGCAAAATTTAATATTCGGTATCCCAATATTGGCAATTTGTGGTGCATAACTCTGATAGGAACTATATGAACATCATCAACATAAAAGGGTGATAGATTGTCAATGGATTCTAACACAATATCTGGCACACTTCCGTATGGTTTATTTCCAAATACATATGGCATACGTCTTTTTAAAGCACTGGCAACATTGGGCTCTTCAAACACCGAGATGGCACCAAATCTACAAAATGGGCGTAAGTCCTCAAGACCAGCAACATGATCAAAATGTTCATGTGAAATAAGTACTGCATCTATTTTGCGAAAAGGCTGATCAATTAGTTGCTGCCTTATATCAGGGGAACAGTCAATCAATATATTAGTATCATTAACCAACACCTGCACCGAGCTTCTCAATCTCTTATCTTTTGTGTCAGATGAGGTACATACATCACAAGCACAACCAATTTCAGGAACACCTGTTGACGTTCCTGTTCCGAGAAATCTAACTATCATACTATCAAATATAAATTGAACAAAAAAAAGCCACCCTTACACCAAATAGGTCAGGCGGCTTTATTTATTGCAAAAGACTTATATCAACAGATATAATTATTCTTTAATATTATTATTAATATTGTCTTTCTAGTATCCAAAGATCATTAAATGGAACACCATACGTCTTTCTTAAGAAATCAGTGTTACCTTTTGATGAATATTTTTGATATATCTCATCTCGTTTAGCACCAGCAGCACCTCTGTCGTCATAGCTAGCTACAATAACGCGATACATTCCCTGTTCGTTTTCAACTAAGATAACGTTATATCCTTCGTTTACCATTCTTGTCTTAAGAGATTCTGCGTTAAGTTTTACACTTAATGAAGCGATAACCACACTATATTTTTTCAGATTAGCCGCATCAGAAGCAAAAACTGGCTCAACCTTTTCTTTTCTTACCGATACTTCTACAGGAGGCAATGTACCAGCATCTTTAACTACAGTAGGCTGCGACGCATTCTGCTGCATTTCTTTTTCTTTTGCTGCCTCATACACTTGTTTATATGCACTTTGTTTAGGTTTGCAAGATGATGCAAATACTAGCATGGCAAACATTGCCATCATAAAATAGATCGATCTTTTCATGTTGTGATATTATTATTTTTAAATTCTATATTCTAAATAAAACCGTAACAAAGATAGAAATAAGTAAAACATAACCGCACCAATGGTTGTGAAAATTAATTAAATCACTTCAAATATGGTTGATTAATCATTATAAATATCTTCAAACGGCACTACTATAAGTCTTTTAGTTCATCAAAATTGATTATAGGTTGCTCTCCTTTGAGCTGACGTTCAAACTCAGAGTGGTATGGCGTTGATTCATTAAAGAATCCACAATTTTGCAAGTAAAAACTATTATTATCAGACATATACCCTCCTTGATAGTCTAGTCGGGCTTTTTTTCTGGCAGTCTCGTCATAAGTAAACTTAGCTTTGCCTGACTCAATCCATTCTCCATCTATTGTTCTAAACCACTGATTAGAAAAATAAACTCTGCGAGTAATATATCCCTGATCAGGAATAAAGTTTTCTAAAAAAGAATGAGCTCCAGAATAGTAAGTATCTGTTTCAGGACGTAGAAAACTTGCAATCAAACGCCATCGATCCTCGTCAGCCGCAAAAAAGTATGAAGTATAAATTGTATTACCTTCTCCATCAGGCTTCACTTGAGTGAGAAATTTATATTTATTACCCGTAGTCCAATTATATCGTAAATAACTTTGACCACCTGAGCCTTCGTTTCCAAACTCGCCTATGTGAACTCCTTCTCCCTTTCTCAATAGCTTTATCTTCAAGCTATCAGGAATAAGCTTTGGGTCTTGAGTTTCAAACGGACTCCACACTGAAAATAGAACGCGTCGCTCTTCAGCAGAATTACACTGAATACCAAAATATCCCTGACCAAAACCATTTGCCATATAATAACTTCCAATAACATCATTGCCCTCAGGCACTGTGATTTCATTATAAAACCACTCTACAGGCTGACTGGGCATTTCATACTTGAAATGAACAGATGGGCCTCTCCTACCCCAATAATGTGAAAAGTCATCCACATATACAGGTTTGCAGTCTGTTTTAATAACAAAGCTTTTTATTTTTGCAAATTCTTCTCCCTGCTTGCTAAGTCCCTTAATAATAATGGGATGATAACCAATATCATCAACATCAAACTCCCCAATAAAAAGTTCGAATTTGCCAGTAGGCAAATGCATCTCTTTTTTCATATCCTGAAATTTGACTAACACTTTAGAGTTGTTTTTTGATTTACCTTGAATATACAAATCTATATTCTGAGGCTTCTGAAAATAAAGGTAAGTAGAAATTTCGGTGTCACTGCTAGTCCAGTTTTGCAACCCTCCCTCACCGATGGATGCTCCATTATTATTTGACGAAATATATGAGTTTCCACTAAGGTCAATATCATATATATTTTGCTGAGCACTAAGTGTTATAACCGACAAATTAATTGAAAGAAACAAAGAGAATAAAAACCTATTCATTTTAATTTACGTGGATAATATTTGAAAACAAAGATACTCACATTCAAATTAAAATACAATAAAAATTATTAATTATTTATTGCTCTATTTTCTGAAATTCATCCATATCATCCAGCCCCATTCTCAGTTAATCAGAAC
>CAYFTB010000046.1:0-15583 GCA_964345875.1 uncultured Proteiniphilum sp. | reverse complement strand
TTATACATATGGAATTGGATTGTTCGTGATATAAACAGTTGAAATCTAGCATCAATTATATTCTTATGAATAGAGTTTTAATAATAAAACATTTCTTATCTTTGTATTAAAGTGTGGGGTTAATTGATTGCTAACCAACATTTAAACTTTAATAAACGAACATATGGAACAAATAGATCAAAATTTACAGAAAGCACCGAAAACACTTACTCTATTATGGGGACGCACACTGCACAACGCAGAATTTATTCAAGGAGTCAAGAACATTATTGACACCATGAATGTGATGGAAGTAGAAAACCCGTACTTAACATCTATAAAAGACCAACTATCAAGCTTAGTCACTGAATATGATGAAGTGCAAACAGACGCTTCTCATCGGATGATGTCCCAAAAACAAATCACCAAGCGATATAATGAGTGCAGAGATGAGATAACATCTCTAGTATCTGGAGTAAACTATATAGTTGAGGGGCAGAAACGTTCTCCTATTGTAGAGCATAGAGAACTAGCAGAACAAATGAGTTATGTGATTGGAAAATCAGGAGGAAGCCTATGCAATCAAAGTCGCATTGAGGTTGTTCTATGGTGTGATAGCATGGTTAATTATATTAAGGAGGATAGCAAATTGCCAGAGGCAATCGACAAGCTTAATCTAAGTTGCTATTTTGACAGAATATTCCTTTTGGCAGAGGAAATGAAAGGTATTCAAACCAAAAGAGCTGGCAAAGTAGAGAAAGAACACATAAACAAAAGCATCAAAGCTATCCGTAAAGAGATATATGACAGACTGCAAGTTCTGATTAATGCTCTGAGCTTTTTTATTGATTTTGAGAAAGATAATGAGGAACTACTGGAGTTAAACTTGGCATTATATTATAATTTTAGGATATACAACTCTCTATCAAAACGCCGTCAGACAATAAGGGATAAGAGTAAACGGGGTGAAGGGGTGAAGGATGAAAGGGTGAAGGATGAAGGGATTATAAATAATACTGAGACGCTGAATATCGTGGATGACAAAGCAGAATTGATTATAGAAAGTGTGCCAACGTTGGATGAACTCGTTAGGGATGATGTATTTCTAAATATCCTTGCGGTCAATCATGTGAGAAAGGTCCCGAGTGATACCGAAAAAATCAGAGTGAAGGGATGAAACCGATGCAAAAAAGATAGTATTTCTAAAATATTCATAAAGGTACCTTTAGCACTTTGATATTATACTTTTATCGTAGAATCAATCTGCCAATTTTAGAAATCACAAACCCATATTTACTACATTACTCCTTCTTTAGAGTAGGGTAAACTATTCTTGTATGATAAATAATTTTTAGTTTCTCTACAAAAACATTTTTTACTGTTTCAATATCCTTGAAGGTAATTGGAGCAAACTTAAAGTAACCTTCCGAAACTTGTGTATCGATAAGTGTATCGACCAACTTGCGGAGGCTTTCATCTGAATATTCTTTTAAGCTCCTTGAGGCCGCTTCGACAGTATCAGCCATCATTAAGATTGCTGTTTCTCTAGAAAAAGGATTAGGACCAGGATATCTGAACAGATCTTCATCTATCTCTTTTCCTGGATTTGCATTTTTCCAAGAGATATAGAAATACTTGGGCATGCTGGTGCCATGATGGGTTTCAATAAACTCAATAATCTGCTTAGGCAAACCATGCTTCTGAGCAATTCTGACGCCATCACGAACATGATTTATGATGATCCTAGCACTTTCTTCGAATGGAAGTCCCTCATGAGGATTCATTCCTGGACTTTGGTTTTCAGTGAAAAAAACAGGATTAACCATCTTGCCAATATCATGATACAGCGCTCCTGTTCTTATTAGTGAACTATTAGCTCCAATCTTTTCTGCTGCTTCCATAGCCAGATTTGAAACTTGCATTGAGTGCTGAAATGTACCCGGTGCCTTCTCTGACAGTTCTTTTAATAATGGCTTATTAATATTGGAAAGCTCAACCAAACTGACTCCTGAGATAAACCCAAAGATTTTTTCAATCAGATATACCAAGGAGTATGAGAACATAATAAAAATGAAGTTAATCAGGAAATATATAAACATAACCCACTGTATTCCATTAATATCACTCTCCATATGTAGTACCAAACCAATATAAACCAAACTATAAGTGAGCAAGATAAAGAACGAACTCCTAATCAATTGAGATCTCTCACTCAACTCCTTCAGCATAAATACCGATATCATTGCCACCGTGATCTGAATTACGATAAATTCAAAAAGAAATGGAACCATCAAACCGCTAAGTATAATAGTGATAAGACTCGCAAACATAGCAGTTCGAGAGTCTATGAAAGTTCTTATCAGAATGGTGACAATAGCATATGGAATTATATAGACATTAAATGCATCCACAGACTTGACACTTAAGGCTGTGAGAGCCACAAACGTAACGATGAGCAAAAGCATAAATAAAACGTGCTGTCTGTTACGATATTCAAGCGGTCGGAAAAACAAAAGGAATAAATAAAATGACCCCATCATTATTACAACAAGCAATCCCTGTCCAACAACAAGCCACACTTTATTTCCCGTTCGACCGCTCCTCTCATCAGTCTCCAATTTTAGAGAATTCAGAACTTCAAAAATTTGAGGCGTTACGATCTCTCCCCTGTCAATAATTCTTTCACCGGCTTGCACCATTCCCCTTGAGGGAGAAACTTGCTGGATAAATTCATTCCTCGCCTTTTCTGTAGTTGATGCGTCAAAGACAACATTTTCCCTTATATATTTATTTATTTTGGCATCTCTTATTATTCCAGCTTCCAAGTTCTGAGGAACTTCATTAATTATCTGTTCATATGCCGACCTGCTTGTGTTTAAATCCTCTATCTCTTTTGATTCAGCCACATTTCCCTCTTTAATTCTGAGGGATTGCACCTCTGATGAAAACACTCTGTCATAGTCATCAGAATTCATTATTCCTGACTCATATATTTTAATTAGCTCTTTTCGCAAATAATTTTTATATTGCGAAGGCAGTTCACTCAGACTTGAATCCAGGTTTGAATCTGCATCAAAATCAACTAATGCCTCAGTACCAACATCATGGTTAATGGAAAAATATTCTTCGAAATACCTAAGAACACTATCTCGTTGTTCTTTTAGCTCCTTGTCTGTTTTATAAATAGGAAAATCAAACGTCGAAGTCAATAGATCATACTGCCATGGCTTTCCCTCAGTAAATGAATATTTGAAATCACCTAATCTAGGAAAAATCAGCAATATTAGAAATATTGAAATAATAAATATCCCAGGAATGAATATCTTGGTCTTTAATCTGAATCGTTTCTTATTATTTGATTTCATATCTATCCTTAGTTTATATCACACAACACACAAAAAACTAAACAAACAACCTAAAGTTGCTTCAGAGCATAATCTAAACGTTTCAATGTTTCAGCCTTACCAATTAACGATATGATGTCAAACATATGTGGTCCTTTGCTTGCACCTACAATAGCTAAACGAAAAGCATTCATTATACCTCCAAGAGGATACTCTTTATCTTGTATCCATCCCTTGATAATTGTCTCAAGACTTTCTGAAGAAAAGTCAGCCTCATCAATATCAGAAACTAAGCTTGCAAGTTCTGAAATCTGAGTAGCAGAATCTGATTTCCACCGCTTCTTCACATCTTTCTCATCAAAACTTTCTGGTGTCACAAAAAAGAATTCAGAGTTATTCCATATATCACTAACAAATGTGGCTCGTTCTTTTACCAACTCTACAACCTTTGTTGTTTTTTCTCTGTCAGAGGTGATATTCTTTTCTTTCAATACCTTTTCGAACAACTCTACAATCTTTTCATTGTCAATTATCTGAAGGTATTGATGATTGAACCATTTAGCCTTTTCAATATCAAACTTTGCACCACTCTTGCTACATCTTTCAAATGAAAATGCGTCAATCAATTCTTTTATAGAAAAGATTTCTTGCTCTGTGCCAGGATTCCAACCCAAAAGCGCGAGGAAGTTTATTACAGTTTGTGGAAAATATCCAGTCTCGCGATATCCAGAAGATATTTCTCCAGAAGATGGGTCTTTCCATTCAAGTGGAAAAACTGGGAATCCCAAACGATCACCATCTCGTTTGCTTAACTTACCATTACCCTCAGGTTTTAGCAATAAAGGTAAATGAGCAAACTGTGGCATGGTGTCCTCCCACCCAAAACTGCGATATAACCACACATGCAGAGGTGCTGACGGCAACCATTCTTCTCCTCTGATAACATGTGAAATCTCCATAAGATGATCATCCACTATGTTAGCGAGATGATATGTTGGCAATCCATCTGCTGATTTATATATCACTTTATCATCTAAAACTGTGGAACTGATAACAACCTTGCCACGAATCATATCTTCAACAGCTATATCGATATTTGGCTCAAGTTTAATTCTAACCACATATTGAACATCATCCGCAATAAGTTTTTCAACTTCTTCAGCCGAAAGTGTAAGCGAATTTCTCATAATACCTCTGGTAGAAGCATCGTACTGAAAATTTGCAATCTCCTTTCGCTTACTATCAAGTTCTTCGGGAGTATCAAAGGCAATGTAAGCCTTGTCCTCACTTAGCAGTTGATCAACATATTTTTTATATATTTCTTTTCTTTCCGACTGACGATATGGCCCATAATTTCCACCCTTACGAGGGCTTTCATCAAAGCTCATTCCCAACCAATCAAATGTCTCCTGAATATATTCTTCGGCGCCTGCCACAAATCGTGTTGAGTCAGTATCTTCAATCCTCAATACAAAATCACCACCTTGTTGTTTTGCAAACAGATAATTATATAATGCAGTACGTACTCCTCCAATGTGAAGAGGTCCAGTTGGGCTTGGTGCAAAACGCACTCGGGTTCTTCTATTCATATTCTAAATTATGTTATACCACAAAGGTAATAATATTTAATATACAAGCTTATTGTTACAAAAATAACCTTGCTTCGTTTCCTTTATTGAAAAGTAGATCAATAATACTCAAATTGGGAGTAAACCCAAACCTATCGCCAAAGACCTGCCAATAAGGTTTGCTCTCAAACTTTGACTCTAGTTTAGGATGAATCGTATCACGCAGGTCATCGCAATTCACAGGCATCGATTTCAAATAATCTTTTGTATAATCAATGTCTGCGTCAATATAAAGTAGTTTAAAAATAATCCTTCGCAAATCCTCATTAAGGTCATGCAAAAAGATATACTTTTTTGAATATACTGAAGAGAAGTCATCCTCGTAATATTCAAAAAAGGGTGATGAGTTGTAGGCTGAAATAATCGCATTCCAATGTAGATGTTGCCAATTGCCATGATCAGAAATCCTGACATCCTTCATCAGTACTTTTCGTTTCTCGCTCTTATCTATAGGAATATTAAGCTGCATAACACCATTGGCTCCTAGTATATTACATCTATTTCTGAAAGTCTGTTTCTGGAAATTATCATTAACCTCCATCACTATCTTTACAGCCTTATAAATCATACTGTAATATTCTATAGGTGCCAGATAGAAAGAGGAAAGGACAATTGTCTTATTGTCACAATTGTCCATTCCTATATAACTATTTATGTTTGATTTGTCCATATCAAGGCAATATTTTCACATCGCCCGTTTTTTTATTTTTTAGCACTGGTAAAAAGTCGTCTCCATCTTACTTTGCCACCCAACCAACTCTTATCTTTATCAAGTGACAACCATATTAGCATAGGCTTGCCCACGACATGATCTTCGGGAACAAATCCCCAAGCCCTAGAGTCGGCAGAGTTGTGACGATTATCGCCCATCATAAAGTAATAATCCAGCTTGAAAGTGTACGAGTCAGACTCTTGTCCATTAATAAATACTTTTCCATTGTGGTATTCAAAGTCATTACCCTCGTAGTTTTTGATACAACGCTCATAAGCTGCCACTTTATAATCTATATTTGTATCAAAGCTGATGGTTTCGCCTTTTTTAGGAATCCACAATGGACCATAATTATCACGAGTCCAATTTGTATCATAATCAATTGGATAATAATATGAATCTCCTGGGCTCTCCTTTTCTTTTATCACATCCCACACGTAGGGCTTTTCTTTTAAAATAGAAATCATCTCCTGAGTAAGTGGAATTCCAAAGTAAACTCTTCCATTAACTCCGTTTCTTGCACTAAGACCTGAGTTTGACATTGTGAGGCTGTCTATTTCTGTGAGATCCTGATTTCTTTGAGTGTTCTGACCATAGTTATTCATTACTAAATAGTCATCTTTGCTAACCCCCATCTTCGAAAACACATCATCGGATATAACCGTTCCATCAGTGTGAATCATATATGTTAGCTGTGACAATTTTGGATTATCAATATGGTTTCCGTCAATATACACCTCATCATCTTTCAACTGAATAGTTTCACCCGGAAGTCCAACACATCGCTTTACATAATTTTCGCGTCTATCAACGGGTCTATACACAACTTCTCCGTATGTTCTCCTGTCGGCCTTGATACCTTCACTACCATTAGCGTTATACTTTGCTAGTGTGTAATAGTCAACTGCCTGCATATTTAGCGCCACGGTGTCCCCTGCTGGAAAGTTAAATACCACTATATCATTACGTTTAATATCTCCAAAACCCTTTAATCTGTGATATTTCCATTGAGGCTTTTCAATATACGACTTACCGCCAATAAAGGGCATTGTGTGTTGTGCCAAAGGAAAAGACAGCGGTGTCATTGGAGATCGTGGTCCGTAGCTCATTTTACTAACTGCAAGAAAATCACCAACCAACAGAGACTTTTCCAAGGAAGAGGAAGGTATCTGATAGTTTTGGAAGAAGAAGGTATTGATGAAATAAACAGCAATCAGGGCAAATAATATAGCATCAACCCACTCCATCACTTTCTTTAATGCTTTGTTATTTGATTTTTTCCAAAATGACCATGGCAAAAACTTTGTAATATATATATCAAGAAACAGAATGATAAATAATAGTAACCAATAGTTGCCAGCCCATATCGAGAAAAGTATAGTAAGCACAGCCCAAATAGCAAACCATAGCCTCTGCATTGGGTTAATATTTGAAAATCTGTCGCTCAGACTTCTCTTTTCAGAAATGCCAGATGTATTATCTTTTGAAGTTTTGTTTGACATTATTACAATTTTAGTTTTTTTTGAATTGATAGTATAGATTTTAGAATTATAGATTTCCAAGCAAGTCTTGCATACCCAAGAATCCTTTTTTGCCATTTGTAAACTCAGCAGCAACTACAGCTCCAAGTGCAAACCCTTTTCGGCTTTTAGCATCATGAGTGATTGTTATTGAGTCTTCTTCCGAATCATATATTACAGTGTGAATACCTGGAACCTCACCATCGCGAAGCGAAGTTATTTGCAAATCAGCAGTATCTTTTGCTTTGTCCAACGCCCACTTATCTTTACGGTCTATATTTTCAATAACACCTTCAGCCAAAGTAATGGCAGTGCCACTTGGAGCATCTAGCTTATGAATATGATGAGTCTCTTCCATCCTCACATCGTAGTTGTCGTACTGATTCATCATTTTAGCCAGTTTTTTGTTAAGTGCAAAAAACAAATTTACACCCAAGCTAAAGTTTGATGCATAAAAAAAGGTTTTGCCATTCTCGCTACATTCTTTTTTTATTTCATCAAGATGTTCAAGCCAACCTGTGGTTCCCGAAACTACAGCAACATCGGCAGCAAATGCTCTTTTATAATTATTAAATGCACTTTCGGGTGAGGTAAATTCAATCGCCACATCAGCACTTTTAAATTCGGCCGTTTCAAATTTATTATCCTCATTCATATCAATAGTGCAAACTATTTCATGTCCACGCTCTAGGGCAATTTTTTCAATTTCATGCCCCATTTTTCCATAACCTATCAGTGCTATTTTCATTTTATATTTAATATTTATCTACAAAAATATAAAAAAAGAGTTTGCAGACTTCCCTTTTGCAATTAATTGTTCTTAATGCTAGCATATTAAGCTACCCACACCTACAACCAATTGTTAGTTTTATACCAATTGATAGTCATCTTGACACCTTCTTCAAGCATAAATTGTGGAGTAAAATCCATATCCTTTTTCAAGTCGCTAATATCACATTGCCAGTTACGCTGCTTCATAATCCAATACTTATCAGTGTTAAATGTGGTAGGCTTCCCAAACAACATTGCCACTTTTTCATTTGCAAATGCAGCTATCCTGACCAGAATTAGAGGTATTTTTAGTTGTACTACCCAACGCTTACCAAGAAGCTTCTTCACAATATTATTGAACTCTATGTCAGTATATCCATATCCGTCAGACACGTTGTATTCTTTTCTCACAAGTTGCTTATCAATAGCTTTAAAGATAATATCGGCCAAGTCATCAACATAGATAAAAGACAAAATCTGTTTACGAAATCCTGCACCAACACTCAGCCTCACATTAATAGCTCTCATCAGGATTAAATAGTCACGGTCGCGAGGTCCATAAACTCCTGTTGGGCGAAGTATTAAGTATGGAAAATTGGGAATAGATTTGATATACTTTTCAGCTTTCAGCTTACTCTTCCCATACTCTGTATTGGGATTAGGTGTGGCATCCAATGATATCGGAACATATTCTTTTTCATCGCCAGCACCAATAACACCTAGAGTACTCATAAACACAAACAACTTAGGCATGGAGTCAGTCTCAATAAGAGATTCGACAAGTGTTCGAAGCTGACAATAATTGACATTGTCAAAATCAGCCTTATTCACAGCCTTTGTTAGACCTGCCAGATGAACTATATAATCAAAGCCCCGACCATCGTTATCTCTCGAAAATGCTAAAAACTGAGTCTTAAGTCTCGCTTTATCTGTATAATGAAGATTAATAAACTTAATCCGGTCATCCTTCAAGTATTCCCTGCTACTGCTTGAACGCACCCCCGCCCAAACTTCATATCCCGATTGCAAAGCTTTATCGACCACAGTACTGCCGATGAATCCACTAGCTCCCGTTATAAGTATTCTTCTTTTCATAAGGCAAAATTAATAATATTGTGATGTTTGTATGACTTTCCATCATCTAAAAACACTTTTTTGCCATTCCACCCAATAGCCAATGTTTAAAGCTGTTGTTTTTATTTCCTATATAAAGCATAGCAATTGGGATAAAAAAAACTTTTTTTTAGCTTAAAAGGCACTATAATCGCTAAATAAAAAGTGGTTATTGCGTCATTCACGAGCAAATGGGCTAAATAAAAAAATTAATTTGCACACTATCGACTTATTTGTGCAAAACTAAAAGTGGTTATTGTATCATTCACGACCATTTATCCCAAAAAAACTTTTTTATTTGCTTGTTCCATACTACTTTACCCCAAATAAAAAATGGTTATTGCACCATTCACGAGAGTTTAGCTCAAATAAAAAGATTAATTAATGATATATGGCTCATTTTGGACTGTCCTAAAAAGTTATTTTTAAACCATTCACAAGCAATCATATCAAAAAATTGGCTATATGGAGACTGCCCTATAAAAATACGTACCTTTGCATCAACTAAAATTCAGTTGCATTGTTCTACAAAGTAAACACATATTGAGGAAATATTTATGAAAAAAATAAGAACTACAAAAAGAGAGACCCAGAAAGTTAAGAAGAAAGATCTAGAACGTATGGTTTTGGATTTTCTTAATCAGAATAATGATAAACAATTCAACTACAAACAAATTGCTTCAGCATTAAATTTGAACAAAGAGCCCGTTCGTCGCCAATTGGTTAATATATTAGACAAATTGAGAGACGAAGATAAAGTATTGGAAACTTCAATAGGGAAATATCGCACCAATAATCGTGGGCTTATGCTTGAAGGCAGATTTGAGAGACGAAGCAATGGAAAGAACTTCTTTGTACCGAATGATGATACAAATATTATAAACATCCCCGAACGAAACTCTAATCATGCTATGAATGGAGACTTGGTTCGTATTCAATTATTAGCCAAACGCAAAAGAGCAGACACCGAAGGAGTTGTGGTAGAAATATTGCAACGTGCCAAAAGCAGATTCATAGGAGTAATGGAAGTTAAAAAGAACTTTGCTTTTTTGGTTATGGACAGCAAGTTTTTGGCAAACGATGTTTTTATTCCTATTGAAGAATTGAATGGAGCAGCGAATGGCGACAAAGTGGTGGTGGAGATCATCGAATGGCCTGAAAAAGCCAATAATCCTATTGGTAGAGTTGTTGACATTTTGGGTAAACCAGGCGACAACACAACCGAGATGCACGCTATTTTAGCAGAATATAATCTTCCATATAAATATCCAAAAAATGTGGAGGCAGAAGCGGATAAGATTTCAGACAAAATCAGTGCTGAAGAGATTGCTAAACGTGAGGATTTCAGAAACATTCCAACAATAACAATCGACCCAAAAGATGCTAAAGACTTTGACGATGCATTGTCGGTGCAACAACTTGATAATAACAGATGGGAGGTAGGTATTCACATTGCCGACGTAACTCATTATGTTAGACCTGGGGATATTATAGATGCTGAAGCAGAAAGTAGAGCTACATCTATTTATCTTGTGGACAGAACAATCCCTATGCTTCCCGAAAGATTGAGCAACGAACTATGCTCACTTCGCCCTGAGGAGGAGAAACTATGTTTTTCGGTAATCTTTGAAATGAATGAAATGGCCGAAGTGCTAAAATCACGCATAGTAAAAACCATTATCAAATCTGACGGTAAGCTTGCATATGAAGAGGCACAAAGTGTTATTGAAACAGGCAGTGGCAAATTCTCAGAGCAAGTATTAACTTTGAACAATCTAGCAAAGAAGCTTCGCGAGAAAAGATTTGCAAACGGTGCTATCAACTTCGAAAGATATGAGGTAAAGTTTAATCTTGACGATAAGGGTAAGCCACTTGGTGTATATTTTGTGGAGGCTAAAGAATCTAACCATCTGATTGAAGAGTTTATGCTTCTAGCCAACAAAACAGTGGCTGAATTTGTGGGCAAAGTTCCAAAAGACAAAAAACCCAAAACGTTTGTTTATAGAGTTCACGACCAACCCGACCCAGAAAAGCTAGAAGTTTTCAATAAGTTTATTTACCGATTCGGACATAAAATAAAGACTGAAGGAATTAAAGTAGATGTGGCAAAGAGTATTAATTCACTCTTAGACAAAGTGCAAGGACGACCCGAAGAAAACCTTGTGGAAACAATTGCAATACGTTCAATGTCAAAAGCAATATATACAACTAATAATATTGGACACTACGGACTTGCATTCGACTACTACACCCATTTCACATCACCAATACGTCGCTATCCCGACATGATGGTGCACCGGTTACTTGAGACATATCTGAGTGGAGGCAAGTCGGTTGATCAAGCATCGCTAGAGGATGATTGCAAACACTCTTCGGATATGGAATTGATTGCGTCTAATGCGGAGCGTGATTCTATTAAGTATAAACAAGTAGAGTTTATGTCTGACAAAATAGGCAAGGTGTTTGATGGTGTTGTTTCAGGAGTTACGGAATGGGGCATATATGTGGAGATAAACGAAAACAAATGCGAGGGATTGGTTCCTATTCGCGAACTCGATGATGACTTCTACGAACTTGACGAAAAGAACTATCGATTGATTGGTCGCCGCACCAAACATGAATATAGACTTGGACAAACCGTGTCGATAAAAGTTTCAAAAGCCAATCTAGAACGCAAACAACTTGATTTTGTGCTAGCACATTGATGATATTATGCGTTACAAATAAGCCCCAATTTCATTTATAGATTGTTGTCGAGTTTTATGTACTTGCAAACACTTACTCAACAATTTAAATGAAATAGATAAATATTTAAATGAATCGCTTACTTTTCCAGATAACAAGGATAGTAGCGATTTTTTTATTGAAGCCAGATAACTATAGCCAAAAGCCTTTATTGAGGAATAACCTATATTGGTAGCCTCGGATAGAAAATAAATATATTCGGTGTAGAAATACTTATCACGACTCACTTGTCTGAACTCACGATCATGATATCCAAAAGCATCTTTTACAAATCCTATTTTATATTTATGATACCGCATCCTGTGAGTATAATCAACATCTTCACCATAGTGTGGAAATATGGGAGCAAACGCCCCCACCCTTTTCAGCACAGTGATGGGAATAAGCCACATTGCTGCATTTATAAATTCACATTCTGTAATTTCATTATCAATTGCTGTTGAATCTGCAAGGCTACTGAGTGAGGAATATGTGGCAAACCCAAAATCCAAATTATCTCCTGAACCATTTAGATGAATTGGTGAGATGATGCCATAATCGATATTCTGTTGGGATGTTTCAATCAACTTTTGGAGAGTATTGTGGTTGATCCAAGCATCCTGATTTAATAAAAACACATAGTCAAACCCATTTTCTATTGCATATCTAAAACCCAGATTATTGGCTTTTCCAAAACCTAAGTTATCACTATTTTTCAGTAATAATACTGAAGGAAACTTATCGGCAATGATGGCACAAGTGTTGTCGGTAGAGTTATTATCAATTACAATAATATCGGTTGGCAAATTGGAGTTTATCAACGAGTTGAGACACGAATCAATCCACTTTTCAAAATTATAGGATACTATTATTGTGCAAACTTTCATTCTTGATTTCTATTTATTTTTCTTTAGAACACGTGTTTTGATCCAATCTTCCATCTCGTCCACCATTTCTAGCCTAAATACCTTACAAATTGAAAGATATACAATTACTACTATAATGAAATTGGTTAATATATATAATAAGCTACTTGAAATTGAAGACGTAATTAGATATGCCACTCCGTTTGCCACAATTGCAATAATTGCATATGGTAAAGCATCTTTAAGAAAGGTCAGCAATGAATACCCAACTAGATTATTTGACAGAATAAGTGATATAATGAGAGTAATATAAGTATAAACCACCCAACTTGTAGCAAGCCCCATGATGCCTTTAGGGATAAAAAGCCAAATAAGAGCAACAAGAATAATTCGCTTCACAATTTCAATTCCCAAAAAGTATGACGCTCTTTCTCTGGCAATATAAAGCTCACTAAGAACAAAAATAAATGGCGACACAATACCTGCTAGAGTAAGTACCTGAAAATAGGGAACAGCCGAAAGCCATTTATCAGCCCAAATAAACTCGAAGATCTGATGTGCTACCAATATCATAAGCAGACCAAGAGGGAAGGATATAAAAGCAATGGTCTTGTGCAACTTACTCACTACCCTTTTCAGCCGATCTATCTCCTGATTGATTTCCGAGAGAATGAGCATCGATATTGATCTGAAGGTGTTTGAAATCATAGCAAATGGAATATCCTGATATTTATTTGCCTGAGTGTAGTCGGCAACACTATTCATAGAGTTGGGATAGAAGAATGCTATAATACTTGGATATATATTATTGAAAACAGCACTGATCAAACTTGAGACTAGTAACTTGCTACTAAACCCCATAGAATTCATCAGTAGCGATGAGCTGAACGACGGTTTTGGCCGCCATCCAGTGTATAACCACAAGAAAAGCGTTCTAAAAAAGGAATATGATACCACTTGTGTAACAAGTGCCCAAATACCATAACCTTTAATTGCCATAACAATGGATATGATGGCAGAGAGAAAAACAGCAGGAATATTAATTTTGGTGAGCCCTCTGAAGTCAGCTCGTTTGATAAGCAATGTTTGTTGAATTAGTCCGAGTGCATTTATCAGAAAAGAAACAAACAATACTCGCCCTACCATTATCAATCGTGGTTCTTTGAAGATTGTAGCTAAATGAGGAGTAACAAAGAAGAGTATTAGATAAAGAATTAAACTAAGCCCTATATTAAAAATAAAAACAGTTGTGTATTCTCTGTCAGATATTTCTTTTCTATTGAGCAATGCTCGCGAAAATCCGCTATCAATTAATATATTTGAGAAGGCTATAAAAACAGCCAGGATACCCATAATACCAAATTCGGACTTCGCCACCACAGCCATCAATATCACACTACTTATTAGATTGATAATTTGATGCCCAAACTTATCTAAGAAGCTCCAAAAGAGGGATGTTGTTGTTTTTTGTTTTAATTCTGATTCTGTTTCCGACATGAATTGGGATATAAATATCACAAAAATAGTCAACATTTTTATGGGTGCAAAAACAAAACTACCGAATCTACAATACTTTATCCCAACCTTTTCTCTATTTTTCCGTTTAATAGTCATAAATTAGCATCAAAAGATTACAGTATGACTTTATCAGAAGAAATAAAACAGTACGCTATTTCGTTGGGTTTTGATGCAGTGGGTATTTGTCGTGCCGAAGATAGTGAGCAGGAAGATAACTATATGAAATGGATTGCAGAAGAATGTCAGGGTAGCATGAGCTATATGGAAAGGAACATTGAAAAGCGTGTTGACCCAAGGCTTTTGGTTGATGGTGCAAAATCTATAATATCTGTTGCTCTTAACTACTTTCCCTATAAATTACAAAACCCAGACGCACCAAAGTTTGCCTATTATGCTTATGGAGAGGACTATCACAATGTAGTGAAGGGCAAGCTAAAAAAGCTATTGGAATTTATTCAAGAAAGAAGACCTGAAGCAGAAGGGCGTTTCTTTTCTGACTCGGCACCAGTCTTAGAAAGATTCTGGGCAGCGAGGGCAGGATTGGGATTTGTGGGCAAAAACACTTTATTGATTATTCCAGGTAAAGGCTCATTTTTCTTTTTAGGTGAGCTTATAATAAATCTTGATTTAGATTATGACTCACCAGTACGACAAAACTGTGGTGCTTGTCGTAGATGTCTTGATGCATGTCCTACTGGTGCTATTGAAAGACCGCACTTCTTAAACGCGACTAAATGTATTTCGTATCAAACGATTGAAAATAAGGGAGAGATTGATAAAACAATTATTCCAAAACTGAGTAATAACATTTATGGTTGTGATATCTGTCAATTAGTATGTCCATGGAATAGGCATGCAAAACCACATAACAACGATGAGTTTGCCCCATCAGAAGAGTTTCTCTCTCTAGATTATAATTCTATTATGACAATGGATGAAGAGAAATATAGGGAAGTATTCAGAAAATCAGCAGTACGACGTGCTAAGTTTGACGGATTAAAACGTAACTTTGAAGCATGGAAAGAATGGAAAGATATTAACGACTCAGGAGAGTCTTATTAGTCTTCTATCTTATACTTATACAAGAAAAAAACCTATTTCTCTGACTAATCAATCTAAAATAATACTCATTATGATTACGAAGTTTCAAGAATTATTTGATAAAGCAAAATCCAATACATTGAGGAAGATTGCCATAGCCGCTGCAGAAGATGAAAAGGTATTGAATGCTATTAAAACAGCAGTAGAAATGAATCTGGTATCGCCAATTCTTGTTGGCAATCAAAGTAAAATTGAGACAATAGCAGTTTCAATAGGTTTTGACTTATCCAGTATTATGATAATTGATAATATAGAGGGTGTAAATAGTTCAGCAGAAATTGCTGTTGAACAAGTGAGAAATGGCAAT
>CAYFTB010000045.1:6170-15977 GCA_964345875.1 uncultured Proteiniphilum sp. | reverse complement strand
AGATTATCAATTTATAATAACAACAGAAGATGCGCTTTTTAAGGGTTGACTATATTAGAGTTTTGTAATTGAGGTTTGGACTATAGCTCTTTTAACATCTCTTCTACTGCTCGCTTTAGTTGTAAATCATCATCACTTAATAGAGACTCAGGAGTGTTGTACACCTCTATATCGGGTTCTAATTGATTGTTTTCCATTGGATTTCCATCCATATCAACCACTGTAACTTGTGGTATTCCAAACACGAGTGTAGGGTCAACTTGTGTTTCCCACCACACTGCGGTCATTGTTCCCGGAACGGGAGCACCCACTAGCTTTCCAATTCCAAGTTCTTTATAAACCCATGGAAACCCGTGTGCATTAGAATAATTTCCTTCTCCCATAACCAATATTGAAGGTTTGTTCCATTTGTTGAATGGATCGCTACCTATGTATTGACCTCTTGGTTTGAATTGCTGATATTCTTTTCCGCTCAAAAGCGTTGCAAGGTCATCATGTAGCCATCCGCCACCATTAAATCTAGTATCGATAATAACAGCTTCTTTGTCACGATATTTGCCAAGCAAATTCATATAAACATTTCTAAAGCTTTCACTATTCATACCTTGAATGTGTATGTATGCGAGTCGTCCATTAGAATACTTTTCAACTAGTTTTTCACGTTGTTCCACCCATCTCTTATATAATAGTCCATTTTCATCTCCTTGTGAAATTGGTTTTATAATTTCTTCAAATCGCTCATTGTTTTTAGGATTATATGCCTCTATTAATATACGCTTTCCTGCTAGTCCGTCTAGTAAATGCCAATATGTTTTACCGGCTTCAATCTTTTCACCATTAATTTTTTCAATTATTACTCCTGGTTTAAATTTTCTGTCAGAATTTATTAGTGGACTACCTGTTATTATTTCCTTAATCTTCAGCCCGTCTGCTTCATAGCTTTCATCATAAAATACTCCAAGTGATGCTGTTTGCCATCTATCACTTGAGGCTGAATATCTTGCTCCTGTATGTGAAGCATTCAGTTCACCTAGTAGTTCGGAAAGCATTTCTTGAAAGTCGAAGTTATTATCAATATGTGGCAAGAATTTGGCATATATATCTTTGTACATCTCCCAATCTATATTGTGAATATCCTTGTCATAAAACTTATCTTTTACTTGTTTCCATATATGATTAAAAATATAACTTCTCTCTTCTGCACTCTTGTAGTTGTATGGGGCCGAAAACGGTATATTACTTACTTTGCCATTATCAATCTTTTTTATGTTGCCACTTGATGCCATAAAAAGTATCTTGTTGTCTTTGTCAGGTATCAAACGCCCACTGCCGATATCTTTATTAATAAGTTTTGTGGTATTCTCTAAAAAATTCTGCTCCCATAGGTCATATCCTTTTTCAAATCGAGCTAAGTAATAAAGTTTTGAAGCATCTTTGTTGAGATGTGCGTCAGACATATTAGATGAATGACGTGTAAGTCTTACAATTCTGTTACGTCTATCATCTAATTCAAACTTTAATTCTTTGGGTGCTTTGATAGAATCCTCTTTATTTTTATCGCTTTTCTTTTTCTTCTCTTCTTTTTCTTCTTCCTTATCTTTTCTTTCTTTCTCTTGTTTTTCCAACTCCTTTTTTAGTTCTCTCTCTTCCTTATTAAGTCTAAAGTTATCATATGCGTCAGATGTTAAGAACATTAAGTAAGCATCACTCTCGGCTCCCCAGCTTCCATGGCTTCTATATCCTGCTCTATCCGAAAAGAATAATATTGCCTCGCCATCCATCACCCATTTTGCTCTTACATCATTATAACCACTTAGCGTTAGATTGGTGATTTGATTGCTACCATCTACTTTTACCAGAGCAACATCCTTGTTGTTCCAGCCCCCTATGTCTATATAATCTGATAAAATCCATTTGCTATCGGGTGACCACTGAAACCATTGATCTCCATCGCTATACGAATAGTTGAATTTACTATCCATGATAGTTCGCCATTTCTTTGTTTTAAGATTAAGCACCCTAATCTCGGAGCGATCTTCAAGATATGCTATTTCTTTTCCATCAGGTGAGAATTGTGGTTGAAAGGATGGTGTATCTGAGTCAGTTAGTTGTGTTTCTTTTAGTTCACGTGCATAGGCAAAGTTTTTGTCTTCTTTCCGCACGAGTTCTGTTTTATATATATTCCAAGTATTGTCTCTCTCTGAAGAATATATTAATGTTCGTCCGTCGGGACTGAAATCAACATCTCTTTCTTGTTCTGGCGTATTGGTTATTTGTTTTGTTGTGGAATAGTCAACGGATGTTACAAAAACATCACCTCTCGCCACAAAAGCTATCTCCTTGCCATTGGGCGAAACTGATATAGACCTAGCACCGCTTGTTATTGTTTGCTGTCTCAGTTCTCTTTCAAAATTATCTGAAATAATCTCTATTTCTATTTTTTTAGGAGAACCTCCCTCTTTCATATGATATAGTTCGCCATTGAAAGAAAAGCTTAAGTTATTATTATTGTCGATGGATAAAAATCTAACGGGATTGTCTTTAAAGTTTGTCAACTGCATTTTGTTTTTTCCATCAATATCAGATTTGTAAATATTAAAAGAGCCATTCTCTTCGCTTAAATAAAAAAATGAATCTCCATCTGAAGACCATACTCCATTTCTGTTTTCTCCATTATATGTAGTGAGCTTTGTATGTGTCTTGGCTGAAACATCATATAACCATACATCTCTTGTGACTGATGAAGTGTGATGTTTGCGCCAAGTATCCTCATATCCCTTTTTATCTGTATAAATAATTTTATCACCTCTCACTGAGATAGATTCCATATATAAAGGAGAAAACATCAATGGTCTATTTCCTTCCATATCCACTTCATATATTTGTGAAAACATAGCCGAAGGGAACTGCTGATTTCTTATATCTGGTTGTATAGAAGAGCTGAATAATAGCCTGTCATTGTCAATAAAGGCTTCTGGATATTCGTTAGCTGAGTGTGATGTTAGCCTTTTGGCTACACCTCCGTCTTTCGAAACTAAAAATACATCAAATCCACCGTCACGGTTTGAAGCAAATGCGAGCTTTGAACCATCAGGTGACCATATAGGCTGAGTGTCATGGGATGTGTGAGATGTGATTTGTTTAGCAAGCCCGCCTCCCACGGCAACTGTATAGATATTTCCTTTATACGTAAAAGCAATTTCCGTTCCGTTGGGTGATATAGTACTGTTTCTTAACCACAGCGGATTGTTTTCTGCTGTAATGCTAAAAGTTATTAGCAATAAACTAAAAAGAATAATTTTTCGTATCATTTACTCTGAGTATATTATTGTTTTTGGATGAAGATTGCAAATTTAGGCTAAATGTACAAACTTGACAATTAAATTGACACTCTAGATTCTTTTTGGAGAAATATTCATTATTGACTTTGATGGCTTCTTATTCTATCGTAAAAGGTCAAGTTTTACCAAATATCTATACTACTAGTGTATGAATACTTATAAAGCTAAGTTGTTATTGGATAATCAAGATTAATTTTTAAAGAAAAAATATACTTAACTATTTATCTTAAATTCTTCAAAATTCAAAACTTATATGCTACCTTTGTTTTAGTCTAATCAAAATCAAAAAGGGATTAATTATATACGTAAATGATTGCAGCAAAGATGGTTTGAGGAATATAATTGCGTTATTTAAATATTGATATTAGCCCCTAATTGATTAAGCTAATAATATATTATTAAAAAAACATCACACAATGTACGGGAAAATACAAGAGCATTTGCAAAATGAATTGAAGTCCATTCACGAAGCAGGACTTTACAAAGATGAGCGTATAATTGTTACCCCTCAAATGGCTGAGATTAAAGTGAAATCTGGTCAGGAAGTTTTGAATTTTTGTGCAAATAACTATTTGGGATTATCCAATCATCCTGAATTAATAAAAGCGGCAAAGCTAACCCTTGACGAACGAGGTTATGGAATGTCGTCAGTACGTTTTATTTGCGGAACACAAGACACTCACAAGGAACTGGAGAATTCAATCAGTGATTTCTTTAAGATGGAAGATACCATCTTGTATGCTTCATGTTTTGATGCTAATGGCGGATTGTTTGAATCTCTTCTGACAGACGAAGATGCTATAATATCGGATGCTCTAAATCATGCTTCAATTATTGATGGTGTTCGTCTTAGCAAGGCAAAGCGCTATAGATATGCAAATGCTGATATGGTTGAACTTGAAAAGTGTCTCGTGGAAGCTCAGGAGCAACGCTTCAGAATAATTATCACAGATGGAGTCTTTTCAATGGATGGAAATGTTGCTCCACTTGATAAAATCACAAAATTAGCAGAAAAGTATGATGCAATTGTTGCTGTTGACGAAAGCCATTCTGCAGGAGTTGTTGGTAAAACAGGTCGCGGTGTATCTGAATTGTATGATTGCTTTGGAAAGATTGATATTATAACTGGCACACTTGGTAAGGCTTTCGGTGGTGCAATTGGTGGATTTACCACAGGACGCAAAGAGATAATTGATATGCTTAGACAGCGTTCGCGTCCCTATCTTTTTTCTAATTCAATTCCTCCTATGGTGGCATGTGCTGGTGTAAAGGCCTTTGAGATTCTTGATAAAGACAATACACTACAAGACAAATTGCATGAGAATGTTGATTACTTTGTTTCGAAAATGAAGGAAGCAAAATTTGATATAAAACCTACTCAATCAGCTATTTGTGCAGTTATGCTTTATGATGCAAAGTTATCAAAGCAGTTTGCCGCAGAGTTGTTGGAAGAAGGAATATATGTTATAGGATTTTCGTTCCCCGTTGTTCCTAAAGGTGAGGCACGAATCAGAGTGCAATTGTCATCGGGTCAAACCAGAGAGCATCTTGATAAAGCAATAAACGCATTTATAAAAGTAGGCAAAAAGCTAAATGTTATTTAAATAATAATCTCAAATGAAAGCATTAGTAAAACTAAGACCTGAAAAAGGTATTTGGATGGAAGAGGTACCCATTCCTAAAGTTGGTGTTAATGATGTTCTTATCAAAATGAAAAAAACATCTATATGCGGCACTGATTTGCATATCTATTTGTGGGACGACTGGGCTAAAAAGACTATTAAAACTCCCATGACTATAGGGCATGAATATGTTGGCGAGATTGTGGAGATGGGTGATGGTGTTAAAAATCTATCAATTGGAGACAGAGTTACGGGAGAAGGACATCTAGCTTGTGGCCACTGTCGTAATTGCCGTCGTGGAAAACTTCATGTTTGCGAAAATACTCTTGGTATTGGTGTGAATATTGATGGTGCTTTTGCAGAGTATATGTTGTTGCCATCTGCTAACGTAATCAAGCTAGATCCTCGTATCCCAGATGAAATTGCTTCGATTATGGACCCTTTTGGAAATGCTACTCATACAGCACTATCCTTTCCGTTGATAGCAGAAGATGTTCTGATTACGGGTGCTGGGCTAATTGGAAGTATGGCTACAGCTGTGGCAAGATTTGCAGGTGCCAGGTATGTAGTAGTTAGTGATCTGAGTGATTATCGTTTGGATATAGCCAAGAAAATGGGAGCCACTATGACTGTCAATCCGTCAAAGGGTGAAACCATTGAGCAGGCTATTAAAACTTTAGGAATGCGAGGTTTTGACGTTGGGCTTGAAATGTCAGGCTCGCCTCATGCTTTTAATGATATGCTTAAGAATATGTATAATGGTTCGAAAATATCACTTTTGGGGATTTTACCAAACAATACAGTTATTGACTGGAATGAGGTAATATTTAAGGCACTAACTCTAAAGGGAATTTACGGACGCGAAATGTGGGAAACATGGTATCAAATGGAGCAGATGCTTGTTTCTGGAATTGACTTGTCACCCATTATTACTCACCGCTTTTCAATAGATGAATTCCAAAAGGGATTTGATGTTATGGAAACTGGACAATGTGGCAAGGTGATTCTTAGCTGGGAATAGCCAATAATAGAATCATAATATAAGAGATTAATTCATGGGTTTGTTTTCGGAAGCAGTAATTATCTGCATATTGTGATCAAGTTCCATTTGAATAATAAACCCGTACTCATCATACGTAGAGCCATCATCTTTTGTGATATATTTATGAAGAGGTACATTGATCTTGTAATGATCAATAAGAGTTTTCTCATATGTTATACCCTTAATGTTAGGAACAAATTTTATAGTTGGAGACTGTGTTTTTGAACCCGAAATCATCAGTTCTCCAACTATTTTTTCTCTATTACCTGATCTCAAATTAAAAAACTGAAAAACATTTGGAGCTAGATATCTTTCAATGTTTTCAGCCTTTACTGATGAAAGGGCTACAAAGAACCCGTCAGCAATATGCTTAATACTATCCATAGTTGCTGCATCAATAGGCTGTTTTTGTGTTAGTAATTCATACCTCTCTTTTGCTTGATGAGTATAATATCCGTCAAACTCATCGCTTAAAGCCATGTCAATATATTTGTTATAACCTTCTGAAGTGTTGTCTTTGAGTGAAGCACACCATGACAGTGAGTCAAGCCTATGTCTTATTAATGGCTTGTAAGAACTGTTGGGATGTTGTGTTATGAAGTCCTTTAGTTGTGCACTATTGTCAGATTGTTGAAGAGACTCCCAGCTGTCTGCCTCACCTCTTTTAAGGCTCATAATAGAAGCCTCTGCATTGTTATAGTTTTTTCCTTTAGGAAATTCAAGCATATAACGTAGATATCCGTCTATAGAGTTTTCTTTCTCAGCCTCGCTCCATACTGACTTTTCAATGTTGCTTCTATGTATTGTGTTTTTATAAATTACAAAAGCAGCAGAAACAATTGCAATAATTACAACTCCCCACAATACATTTATAAACGTCCTATTCTTGCCTTTATTCTCAGTATGGGCTAGATTTGTATCAATTTGTGGTTTTATATCTTCTGTTTCAATATTGACCTTGTCGCCATGACTGTTGTGTGTAACAAAATCTTCTTTTGTTACATTGTCAAAATCTACATCAAGGGTATCTTCCTTGCTTACTTCTACTTCATATTCCTTTTCAATTTTATGGCTGCAACTTTCACAGAATACTGCACTTTCTTTCTTGCTGTTACCACAAAGCGGACAAAACTGAGACATATCAATTATGAATAAATTATTAATTAATGACAAAGATAAAGAATCAAATTGTCTATATTATCTTTTTGTATGTTTAACTGAATCTTATTATCTGAATTAAAGTTGTCATTATCTTATGAAAGAGATATATGTTTGAAGAAAAATACTTTTATTCATTTAATCCGAAGTAAGTTTGGGTAAAACTGAAATACATATTTTTGTGTTTGAATATAATATAATATCTTTGTTAAGTTAAAGGATAATATACTGTTTAATTGTTTGGCAACTTTATCTTGACTATGACAAACCTAAAATGAAATATAAAAATGAAAAAGAAATTATTGTTATTAATTGTATCACTTCACTGTACACTATTTGTACTTCTAGCTCAAACACAAATCATCGCTCATCGCGGATATTGGAAAACTGATGGATCTGCTCAAAATTCACTTGCTGCATTACAAAAAGCTGATTCACTAAACATATATGGTTCGGAGGTTGATGTGTGGCTTACTTCTGATGGTGTAGCTGTAGTTAATCACGATAGCGAAATAATGGATAAAGGAGTAAAGCTTGTTGTTCAAGACACTTCTTACGAAAGATTGAGGGAGGTTGTATTGGGCAATGGTGAAAACATGCCAACACTTGAAGAATATCTGGATACATTTGTGGAATGTGAAAATGTAAAACTAATACTAGAGTTTAAATCACATAGAACATCTGGACAAGAGAGAACTTTGGCTGAAATAGCTGTGAAGATGATTAATGACAAAAAACTTAATGATAGAGTGGAATATATTGCTTTTGGAATAAATTTTATAAATCTTGTTAGAGAACTTGCCCCAAATGCTCCAGCCTATTATCTAAATGGAGATATGGCACCTAAGGTAATTAAATCATTGGGTATCGCAGGCGTTGATTATAATATAGGAGTTTTCAAAAAATATCCTGAGTGGGTAAAAGATTGTCATGATCTAGGACTAAAAGTTAATGTGTGGACTGTCAATAGTGTTGAAGATTTGAATTACATGCTTGATTTGGGTGTAGATTTCATTACTACTGATGAACCAGCAGTTGCTAAGGAACTAACAGACATTAGGAGATGACTTTAGAAGAACAGTTATGTTTGGCAATAGAAGTAGCATCTGAAGTACATAAAGCTCAGGTTGATAGAAACGGGATTCCGTACATAGGTCATGTTATGAGAGTCTCGAACACTGGAACCACTATTCAAGAAAAGATTGTGGGTGCTTTGCATGATGTGATCGAAGATAGTCAGCTCACAATTGAAGACCTGCAAAATAAGGGGTTCGATTCTAATATTCTTGATGCAGTACATGCCATGACTCATTATGATGATGAGACTTATGATGAATATATCGACCGAATAATTCAGAACTCAATAGCCACTCGCGTAAAGATTAATGACCTAGTAGATAATATGGATTTACGTCGCCTACATTCTTTAGATGAGAGTGCAATATTCAGAGTCAGAAAATACTTTGATGCGTATAAAAAGATTATTCAAAGTTTTAGCTAGTTTCTGTTATGGCCGGGATTTATATACATATTCCATATTGTAAGACCAGATGTATCTATTGCGACTTTTATAAAGAAGTTGATGAAAGCTCTATGGATTCATTCGTTAAAGCATTATGTGCTGAGTTAGTATTGAGAAAAGGTGAAACAAATGAAAAGATAAAAACTATATATTTTGGTGGTGGTACACCCACTAGGCTTAGCGATAAGCATTTTAAAGATATTTTTTCGGTAATACTGTCTAATTACGACGTAGAGAATGACGCAGAAATCACGATTGAGGCAAATCCAGATGACTTGTTGCCTCAATATGTTGATATGATTTACACCTTGCCTGTAAACAGATTAAGTATAGGAATTCAGAGTTTTGCTGATAAAGAATTGAAATTTCTGAGTAGAAGACATAGTGCAAAACAAGCCATAGATGCTGTCAAATATTGCCAACAGGCAGAGTTTGACAACATAAGCATAGATTTGATTTATGGGTTGCCAAATCAAACACTTGAAGTATGGAATGATAATCTACAAAATGCAATTGATCTTAATATTCAGCATATCTCAGCCTATCATTTGATTTATGAGGAGGATACTAAGTTATATAATCTGTTGGAAAGAGGAAAGGTCAGTCCAGTAGCGGATACTCTTAGTACTGCTATGTTTTCATCTCTCATTGATAAGCTTGATAAAAATGGATTTGTTCAGTATGAAATATCCAATTTTGCAAAAGATGGTCTGCTTTCTAAGCATAACACTTCTTATTGGTTAGATGAGGTTTATCTCGGTTTCGGTCCTTCAGCCCATTCATATAATCGTACAAACAGAATATGGAATGTATCTTCAATAGGCAAGTATTTAAGAGCAATAGAGCAGGGGAAATTATTGCAGGACGGAGAGAAACTCACATCTTTTCAGATGTATAATGAATATATTATTACTAGACTTAGAGTAATGCAAGGAATTAGTTTGTCAATATTAAAAAAGAGGTTTGGCGAAGAACTTATGAATTTTTGCGTTGCAACTTCTCAAAAATATATTGATAAAGGATTACTGATTTTAGAAGGAGGCAACCTTAGATTGTCTAGAGATGGTATATTTATTTCAGATGGAATTATGAGTGACCTTTTGTGGGTGGAATAATTATTGT
>CAYFTB010000045.1:0-6070 GCA_964345875.1 uncultured Proteiniphilum sp. | reverse complement strand
ATATTTATTTCAGATGGAATTATGAGTGACCTTTTGTGGGTGGAATAATTATTGTACGCAGAGAATAAAGTATATGGCTCGCTTTTTATTTTAACTTTCTATTTAACCAATGGTTAAGACTGTCTAGAAGAACTGGAGACTCCTTTCGTACTGCCCAAGATTCTAGTTGAGTGAAACTTATATCAGTGTCTATATCTATTTCGGGAAATTGTTCGGCAAGAATCTTTGCCGTCTTCTCGTTACATACTGTATAGTCAATGTCGCCTCCAGCTACCATCATTACCAATTGTTCTTCCTCATATATATTGTTTTGTTTGATATATATAGTGTCTCCAATTTCGTTTGATAAGTTTTGCAATCTCATAATCATTGGAGAATCTTTTGGAACATATATTGTCTTTTTTGCTAGCTCCAGTTGTTGTCTTATTGGTGCGATGCTGTCATTATATTCTAGTTTTCTCTGAACTAGCACGTGTTTGCTTCGTACAATAAATCTTGTTAACCCATATTTCTCTTTTAAGATTGTGTTTGCGGGGATGCTTCGTGCTACAATATCATATTTGCCTTTATCAAGCTCTTTTAAATTATCCTCTAGGCTATTTTCAAGAAAAACATTTGTTGAAATATTCCAGTCTCTTTCCAGCTCCTTTATCATATCATGCTGAAAGCCGGAAATCGAATCTCCTGAAACAAAATATCCGAAAGAGTTGTAGTCTGTTACAATATTTAAAACGCCACTGGCAATAATATCATTGTAGTCTCTGGGTAATTTAATTCTTGTTCCTTTTTGTAGATTGAACAGCACTACCATAAGATAAATAGAAATAATCAGAAGAATGATATATATAACAAGTCTTACAACTATCTTCATTTTATAATTTATGATGATTCACTGAAATTGATAATATAACTAGTTGTGCAAATCTACTGATAATCCAAGTCTAAGCATAAAAGGATTTACAGGATAGTTAGGTAATGAGAAGTACTCACGAGGTTTAATAAACTTTGATGCAACATTATAGAACATAACAAAGAAACGAGTCTGTTTTAAATGCATGTTGGCATAAGCAGTTGCAATAGGGTAGTTGCCAATCTCTTTTTCTTTTTGATTATAGAATTGAAGAAGTGCTGGTTCGTAACCCTGAGAGTAGTATTTAGTGTGATAGTGTGCATCAACTCCAAGTTGTAGAGTCAACTCTTTTGCTATTAAGGCCTTCAGATACATATTTGAATATACACTGAGCGTTGGCACAGGAATTACATCCTGACTGCTTGAAGTCTGATAAACAACTTCATTATCCCAGTTGAATATTCCAAGTTTGATTTTTTGATCAACTTTTGCCATCAAAACCTGTACATTGTCACTACTTTGAGTAATGTTTCTGTTGGTATCAAAGTATATGTGGTTTTGAATATTTTCTACACCGGCACTTATGACAGTTCTAGTGAAAGGAATATTAAGTACACCCCCAACAAACACACGTCTTATATCACCAAAATCCTTATTCCACCAATAATATTTAGATCTATAATTGTTTTGTAGATACGTTGGTTTGATATTTTTAATATGGGCATATCCGCTCAAGCTAGTTAGCTTTCCTGCTATCTTATAATTTGTTGTTATGTCTCCTGCAAGTTTAAATTCTCCCAGATTAGCACCAAGAAGTCCAATATCGGCCTTGATATTAAATTGTAAAAAGTCACCTTGTTGCTTGTTCAGAATTCCACCCACAATGACAGAGTTCTCATTATGCGTGCTTCTGCCCATTTTCCCGTCTATCTCATCAATCATTGTAAACCTTCTAAGATCATGTTCAATGAAACCAGTTAGTCCAAATTTCACCCAAGGCTTGAATCCTTCGTTAAGTGATAATGCTACTGTATTTTTTATTGATCTGAAAGTGACGCTGTCGTCTGGTGCAGTACTATAGTATCTGTTGTCATAAAACTGATCTATATACTTCATGTTATTACCCTCAATATTAACTCGAGCAGTGTCATAAGAGATAAATCTTCTGTTCTGAGTTAAATATTGTGATGTAAGTATTACGCTTGCTACTGGAATAAATTCCTTAGCAGAGAGAGTGTCTCCTTCGTTAGTATGATAACCCATGTTGTACTTGCCAGAGAAAAACAAATTAGTGGTTCCTATTTTGTTCCATGTCTGATCAAATTTCACTGGGATATCAATAGACTGAAATGACTGTCCGATAGACTCTGGGTCAGTAATAAAAGATTCATCTGTAATCCCTCCGTTCTCAAAGTTTTTTATTAAAGATGTTGATGCATATAGGTGAGTTTCGAACCTTTCGCTCAGATAATTTCCAAAAAGGCTCCAGTTGCTATGCTTGTTTCCTTGAGATTTGTAAAGACCCTTTGCATCAATTATGTTACCCTCGAATGTAATATTCGCATTTTTATTGAAATTTGTGGATAGCAATGCGTTAAGTCTCTGCTCTCTCATAGGTCTGCTTCCAGCTGTCTGATAGTCAATTTTTGCGTAAGGTACGCGTGTATTGTAGAAAACCTGACGGGTAGGTCCAAAGTGATATGGTCTATATGCGTCATAAAAAGGGAACAAACTTTGGTCACTATTCTCAAAAAACAATTTAGATATAATTGGCGAACCTACTGTGCCAGTATATCCTGTTGCTACAGAATTGCCATCGGGAACCATGGTTTGCTGAAAGTTGTATTTCAGGGTATCCATGGGTACAATAACTCTGTTTCCGCTTCTGGGATCTATATGCCACACAGTTGCTGCTGGCAACACAACATTTACTGTGTCAAATTGAGTCTCATGCGCATGAAAATCATCAAAAGTCGATTCAGACACATGATCCAGAGAGTCCACTTCAGATATTGTAGCAGAGTCAGGAGGCATTATAATTCGAGACTGAGCAATAACAGCTGATGTAAATGTCAGAGTTATAATAAGTGCTAGCAGTTTTTCTTTCATTGAGTGCAAACTTACATAAAATTGTCATATGTGATAACATAACATGACAGATAAGATAATCTTAATGTTCACTGAGTTTAAAGATTACCCAGATTCTTGATTTCTTTAGGATTGAAAGGAGTAGCCTGATATACAAAATAATTGAGCCAGTTGATAAACAGTAGATTGGCATGAGATTTCCATCTTACCACTGGACGTAGTGAAGGATTATCATTTTTGTAATAGTTTTTTGGCAAATCTACGATATCCATACCCTTTTCCATATCTCTGGTATATTCATTGTGAAGAGTCATTGGTGAATATTCAGAATGTCCAGTAACATAAAACTCCCTACCACCTCTTGATGAAACAATATAGATACCAGCCTCTTCTGATTCTGACAGAACTTGAAGTTCGGGATGACTCTTTACTTCTTTGGAATTAATTGTGGTATGTCTGCTGTGAGGAGCGTAAAACTCATCATCAAATCCCCTGAAGAGAGGAAATGACGGATCGTTTATTGTGTGATTGAAAACCCCAAATAGTTTTTTTTCTAATGGATATTTTTCGATTCCGTAGAAATGTTTGAGAGCAGCTTGAGCACCCCAACATATATAAAAAGTTGAAGTGACATTAATTCTAGCCCAATCAAATATTTCAGTTAGCTCGTCCCAGTATTTTACTTTATTGAATGGTAGCATCTCCACAGGAGCTCCAGTTATTATCATACCGTCAAAGTAACTATCTTTAATTTCTGACAGTGTAGTATAAAAAGATAGTAGGTGCTCTATAGGAGTATTTTTTGGTTTATGTGTTGATAACCTCAAGAAATTAATTTCAACCTGCAATGGAGAGTTTGATAATAATCTTATCAAATCGGTCTCAGTTGTAACCTTAAGAGGCATCAGGTTGAGAATCAGGATTCTAAGAGGACGAATATCTTGCGTGGAAGCTCTCAGATCTTCCATAACAAATATATTCTCGCTTTTAAGTATCTCTATCGCGGGTAATTTGCTGGGTAAATTAACGGGCATATTAATAATGTTTTTTACAAAGATGTAAAAATAGATATTTTATTATTTATATGCGCAAAAGCAATGGACTTTAATAGTTATTTATAAACTTTCTGTTTATTGAAGATACCCCATATTTTCCTATTATTTCTCCTAGACTATAGTACTGACCATATGAGAAAGCCATTAAATCCACCTTGTCAAGTAGCAATCTTCTTGTATCTTTCTCAAGTAAATCTTCATCAACTCTCACATTTACTATATCGGCGATAAACATATCATGTGAGCCAAGATTCATAATTGACTTTACTCTACACTCTATACTCACTGGCGATTCTACAATGGTTGGAGCACTGATAACCTTGCCAAAGTCCATTGTAAGACCTAAGTCTTCAAACTTGTTTTTGTCTTTGCCTGTTGTCATTCCGCAATAGTCCACCTGATGCATAAGGCTTACAGTGGTCAAGTTTATTGCAAATTCCATATTCCTTTTGATTATTTTGTGAGAGTGACGTTCTGGCTTTATAGAAATGTAACAAGAAGGAGGATTCGATGAGAGGGTTCCCATCCAACTTACGGTAAACACATTGTATTCTGCCTCATTGTTTCCGCAGCTAATCAGCGCTACAGGTAGAGGGTAAATAAGTGCACCTGGATTTAAATTTGTTTTCATAATGAACTGAAAAAATAAGTTTTGCTCTTTATTCAGAATATCTGAATAAGTGATTAATTCTTAGTCTATGACTTTAATACACGCTGTTAGAGTCATAAACTAGAAAACTAAATATAAGATTCTTCAACTGAATGGCATATGCCATACCGTTGAAAATCATAATTAAGATATTGGTTTATTCCAATAATATTTTCACATATCAATGTATGCAACAATATATTCAAAAATGGGTTTTGGCAAGTCTAACTATCTTAGAACTACTTCTTCTTTAGTAATTTTTAATTCGCAATAGTGACACTGAAGAATAACGCGCTCTTTGTCAATTACATGAAATCGGGTGTTCATTGGCTCATTGTTAGTAATGCACTTCGGATTGTTACATGCCACAATCTCTACGATTTCATCAGGTAATGTCACTTTTTTCTTTTCAATAACCTCATAATTCTTGATTATGTTCAAGTTTATATTGGGTGCAACCAAAGCAATCTTATTAATCTCATCCTCTTTAAAGAACTTGTCCGAGATCTTTATAATTCCTTTTTTGCTCATTTTACTGCTGCTAAGATTATTACCAATTGTAATTCTGTTCTCCAGCTTTTGTAATTGTAAAATAGAAACCACTTTAAAAACGGCATTAGATGGAATGTGATCAATAGCGGTACCACTTTCCAATGCTGCAACTTGCAATTCCTTTCCCATATTATTCTTTAGTTTTAATGCCATTTGCCATAATTATTATCTATATAACATAGTTGTTTAATAAAAGTTGATATTAATCAAATAAAACTTATGTTATAATTTAATGTTCATCAAGTCACAAATGATGGCCTGCCTTGCAAAAACCCCATTTTCAGCTTGTTGGAAATAATACGCCTTTGGGTTATCATCCACATCTTGACAAATTTCTTTTACCCTTGGCAGTGGGTGAAGCACTTTAAGATTGGGTTTTGAGTCGTTTAGCATATTATTATATAATATATAAATGTTCTTTACCTTTTCGTACTCCATCAAATCGGTAAATCGTTCACGTTGCACTCTTGTCATATATAGTATGTCTGCACTATTTATCGCTTCGGGTGCAAAATCAACATATTCTTTATATTTAATATTTCTTGCATCACAAAACAACTTGTATTTTTCTGGGATGCGCATTTCGTCGGGAGCTATAAAGTTGAAAGTTGGATTGAAATATGACAACCCTTGAATCAGAGAATGAACTGCTCTGCCATATTTTAAATCGCCTACAATGGTTATTGTTAGATTTTCAACAGTACCTTGTGTCTCGAATATTGTAAATAAATCTAGCATAGTCTGAGTAGGGTGCTGATTTGAGCCATCTCCAGCATTAATAATAGGAACGGGAGATATTTCTGATGCATAACGTGCTGAGCCCTCCAAATGATGCCTCATAACTATTAGATCGGCATAGTTACCTACCATCTTTAT
>CAYFTB010000044.1:0-16061 GCA_964345875.1 uncultured Proteiniphilum sp. | reverse complement strand
TAGTTAGAATGTTTACAATTGTACTAATTGTGGGTATTGCACTGATAACATGTAATTTAATCATTGAGAATAATTATACATTTGGAGAGGCTTTAAGGCATGCGTCGTTTCAGGTTGTATCGTTGTCTTCAACTACAGGTTCAGCCACAATCGACACAAATACCTGGCCAACATTTTCAAAAATAATAATGCTTTATTTTATGATTCAGTGTGCAATGGTTGGCTCCACAGGCGGAGGGATAAAGTTTGATAGAATTTATATGTATTTTGTATCATTAAATAAGAATATTAAGCTCATGCTACACCCTAAAGGACTGTATGTAGCCAAAATGGATGGTAATATAATAACCAGCGAGTTGGAGCTTAAAACCATGGTGTTTATGATTTTATATGTAGTTGTGATTTTTATTGTAACTGTTGCGCTCTCAGCTATGCAGATTGACGGACTGACTGCATTAAGTGCATCAGTATCTACCATTGGAAATGTTGGTCCAGGGTTTAGAGAAATAGGATCACTTGGAAATTATTCGCAATTGCCTGTTTTAGCAAAATATCTTTTGTCTATTAACATGATTATAGGTCGACTAGAGATTATGAATATATTCACACTCTTTACTATATTGATAAAGAAGAATTGAAGTCGAAAAAGGTTTTATGAGAAGAAAGCCGTATCTTTGCATCCAATTTTAATAATAAGAAAGTAAATAAATTATGAATTTTGTTGAAGAACTTCGTTGGAGAGGTATGATTCAAGAAATTATGCCAGGAACAGAAGAGCAATTGCAAAAAGAACTTACTTCGGGCTATGTGGGGATTGACCCAACAGCCGACTCATTGCATATTGGACATCTTGTTGGTGTAATGATGCTTAGACATTTGCAGCGTGCAGGTCACACTCCTATTGCACTAATAGGAGGAGCTACAGGAATGATTGGCGACCCGTCAATGAAATCAGCCGAAAGAAAATTGTTGGATGAAGTTACATTGCGACACAACCAATCAGCAATAAAAAATCAGCTAGCAAAGTTTTTGGACTTTGAAAGTGAAATACCTAATAAGGCCATATTAGTAAACAATTATGATTGGATGAAGGATTTTTCTTTCTTGTCATTCATTCGTGATATTGGTAAACATATCACGGTAAATTATATGATGGCTAAAGATTCTGTTAAAAAGCGCCTTAATGGAGAGGCATCAGAGGGTTTGTCTTTTACTGAATTTTCATACCAACTAATGCAAGCTTATGACTTCTTACATTTGTATCGCGAAAAAGGATGTCGCTTGCAAATGGGTGGATCCGATCAATGGGGTAACATAACTACAGGTTCTGAGTTGATTAGAAGAGTAGAAGGTGGCGAGGCTTTTGCTTTGGTTTGCCCATTAATAACAAAGGCTGACGGTGGTAAATTTGGTAAAACTGAATCTGGGAATGTTTGGTTAGATCGTAGATATACTTCTCCATACAAATTTTATCAGTTTTGGCTAAATGTTAGTGATTCTGATGCCGATAAATATATCAAGATATTTACTTCTCTCTCAAAAGAAGAAATTGATTCTATTGTCGCAGAACAAGAAGCTGCTCCGCATTTGCGTCCATTACAGAGAAGACTAGCCCAAGAAGTAACAGTTATGGTTCATTCTCGAGAAGATTATGAAATGGCTGTTAATGCTTCTCAAATATTATTTGGAAAATCAACATCTGACACTTTACGCTCAATCGATGAGGAGACATTCTTGCAAGTATTCGAAGGTGTTCCACAATTCACGGTTTCAAGGGATGAATTGTCCAAAGGAGTTAGTGCAGTAGATTTATTGACAGATTCAGCTTCGGTTTTCCCATCAAAAGGTGAAATGCGAAAAACAGTTCAAGCTGGAGGTGTAACAATCAATAAAGATAGACTTAATTCTTTTGATGATGTAATTGATGAATCACATCTCATCGGTAATAGATATATTCTTGCTCAAAAAGGTAAGAAAAACTATTTTCTGTTGATTGCAGAATAAAATATAGGATTATTGAAAGTGGAAGATAATAGAAAGAGAAAATATCAATACCAGATTTCTACACAGCATATTGACTTTCAGAAAAACGTAACGTTGTCTTCATTATTTCATCTAATAATGAAGACTGCTGGCAAAGATGCTGATAATAATGGATTTGGATTGCTAAAACTACAGTCTGAGGAAGATTATACTTGGGTGTTGTCTCGTTTTGTGCTAGACCTGGAGAGGTTTCCTAAAGAGGAAGAATATATTACTATTGAAACATGGATAGAGGATGTTCAAGCTTTGTTTACTACTCGTAATTTTAGGATTACAAATGGAGATGACAAACTAATAGGTTATTCATCTTCATCTTGGGCCGTAATTGATATTAATACTCGTCGTAGCGTAATGCTTGATTCACTTCCCTCTCTTGATGGTTTTATTATTCCTGAATCAACGCCGATTGGATCTCCAACTCGAATACCAAATATTAACGGTATTGAGGCAAATGATTTTAAAGTCAAATATAGTCATATTGATGTAAATGGCCATGCAAGTAGTCCTTATTATTTACAATGGATTGCAGACTGCTTTCCACTCGAATTTTATACTCAATATCGATTAAAAAGATTTGAGATTAATTTTATGAAAGAAATTACATTCGGGGATAAAGGGATAGTGTCACGAGAAATGAAAGAAGAAAATGATTACTATTTTCAGATTACAACAGAAGAAAAGGGTATGACATGTAGGGCTAGAATGCTGTTTGTAGATGAAAAAGTCTAGTTTGATAACTTTTTTGAAGAAAATGTGAAAAAAGGTCTCAAATTATTTGGCTGGTTATAAATAAAGACCTACTTTTGCACTGCTTTTAACGAAGCACATTTAAGGATTGTCCTATGGTGTAATGGTAGCACTCCTGGTTTTGGTTCAGTCAGTCTAGGTTCGAATCCTGGTAGGACAACAATCTAAAAAAAGCGTCTCTTACTAATTTAGTAGAGACGCTTTTTTATTTCTTAAGATTGAAAGACTTTTAAATACCTTTCATAATTATAATTCCATGTTTCTTTTTCTTCGGGAACAAAGCTTTCAAGATTGGTTGAGTTACGTATTATTTGTCGTATTTCGTTTTTGCTATTAACAATACCTGCTGCCTTTGCCTGAATCATTAGATTTCCTATAGCCGTAGCTTCAGATGGTCCAGCAATAACCTCTATACCCATTGCATTTGCCGTGAATTGATTTAATAGATTGTTTTTGGAACCACCACCGATAATATGTAATTTTTCAACTGGATGCTTGTGTAGTTCTTTTAGTATATCTAAAACTTGTGTGTATCTAAAAGCTAAGCTTTCATATATGCATCTGGCAATTTCGCCAATAGTCTCAGGAATAGGCTGTGCGGTTTTTCTACAATACTCCTTTATTGATGTAGTCATAGAATCAGGTGCTGCAAACTCAGGTGAATCAGGATTTATGAAACAATAAAATGGTTTTGACTCCTCAGCTGCCTTTACTATATCTGAATATGAAATGTTACACTCTTTGTCCCACTCCTTTTTGCATTGTTCTATTAGCCACATACCACAAATATTCTTCAATAGCCTTATAGACCCATCTGCTCCACCTTCATTTGTAATGTTGTTATTGTAGGCGTAATCGTTAATAACAGGTTGCTCTGTCTCTATACCTATAAGAGACCAAGTGCCAGAACTTAGATACGCGAAGTTGTCATTATATGCTGGAGTTGCAAATACTGCAGAAGCTGTGTCATGTCCAGCAACAGATATTACATTAATATCACCTGAACATGTTTGTTGTTTGACCTCTTCTGTTATAGGACCTATACTGGTTCCAGGAAAAACAATTGGTGCAAAGTTTGATTCCTTTAACTCTATTGCAGATAAAAGTTCTTTGTCAAAATTCTTAGTGAGTGGATTTATTAATTGCGAGGTGGATGCAATAGTATATTCCGTTATCATTTTTCCTGTAAGTAGATATGTTAGAGCATCAGGCATAAACAGGACCTTGTCAATTAGTGGATATATGGATGAGTCGTTTCTGAGTTGTGTGTCTAATTGAAATATGCTGTTGAAGTTCAAAAATTGAATACCTGTCTTTTCATAAAGTAATTCTTTTGAGACTTTCTTGAAAAATAATTCAGGTGCATCTAAGGTATGCAGGTCTCTATAGCTGTAGGGCATTCTAAGGGGTTCTCCATCTTTGCCAAAACATACGAAGTCAACACCCCATGTATCTATTCCTATAGAATTAATGTTTAAGTTTTCTTTAACTGTTATTTTGATGGACTCGATTATTTTGTCATACAGATTAAGTAGATCCCAATATGCCCGACCATTTATTGTTATTATGGGATTTGAAAATCGATTAATTTCTGTAATGTCTAATTTGTTGTTTTCTATTTTTCCAACTATTGCCCTTCCACTCGAAGCTCCTAAGTCTATTGCTAAAAAAATGTTCTTTTTGATATTGTTCATATTGATATTATAATTATTAGTAATTAGCTGTCAAAAGTATTTATTATTATTAACTGGCTTATTAATAAATTGATATTTAAACTATATGTTTTGATATTTATAGGACACTAGTCAAACGATATTAAATTCGTTCAATTTCATTTATAAGTTGTATAAATTTACTACTATATTCTATCTATTCGTATTACGAACGATATAAATCCACATGTTGTTTTTTGTTGTATATGCCACGAACAATATAAATATACATGTAGATTTGTATTGTATAGGACACGAATAATGCAAATCCAGATGTAGATTCTTATTATATAATTAAAATACAATAAGAATACAGAGCCAAATTTAACCATATATTCTTGGGTTTATTATCTTCAAATCGCTAAAGTATCCATTCTGGATAGGGTTTGATATTCCTATATAGCTTTTTGAATAGTGCTTGGTTATTTTTACAAAACCAGCATGGTCTTTCAAGGTGTTGCCTCTAGGTTTTATTCACTAATGCTGAATTTGGATTTAAATGAATATAATTTTGTAATAAGTGAGTCAAAAGAGTAGGTAAATAAATCAAATTTTTAATATGAGTAAACAGCACTATTGCATACATTTGTATCGTCTAAATAGAGTGTGAATAAAGTATTATTTGCTATCTATATTTTTTTCTAAATAAAAACGCAACTTAATTTTAATATTACACCTTATAATTAATTAAATGGCAACAATAGTAATAATGCCCAAACAGGGACAATCAGTAGAAACTTGTATTATATCCTCTATAAATAAACAGAAGGGTGACTCAGTTAATAAAGGAGATGTTTTGTTTTCTTACGAGACAGATAAAGCTTCATTTGAGGAGGAGTCACCAGTTGATGGAATAGTTCTAGAATTATTATATAAGGAGGGTGATGAAGTTCCGGTTTTGGATAATATGATGATTATTGGCGATGCAGGCGAAGATTATTCTGAGCTTATGTCAGAAATGAAGATTAATAAAATAGACAATAGTGTTAACGAGGAGGAGACAAAGCCGGAAATTGATCGTAATATTGTAGATTCAATTGAGGTGTCTTCAGAGTCATTGTCAACAAATGACAGCTTGTTCATTTCTCCACGAGCAAAACATTTGTCGATAAAAGAAGCATTGGACTATAGCCAGATAGAAGGAACTGGTCCTAGTGGAAGAATAATAGAAAGAGATATTCGAGCAGAATTAAAAGATAGACCAAGGCTATCTTCCTTAGCAAAGAAAGTGGCCGCAGATCAAAAAATGCAACCCAAACAAGATGGTTCTGGCCTTGCGGGAATGGCAAGAGCATCTGATTTAAGTGCAACTGAAAATGTGGTTTATGGAGTTGATTATGAAGATAAGGATGTATCAAATATAAGAAAACTCATCGCAAAATCAATGCAAGCATCATTACAAAATTCGGCACAACTTACGCATCACCTTTCGGCGGATGCTAGACGACTATTGGATATAAGAAAGCAGATAAAGAAAGGTTTGGATGCACAAACCTTGACATCAAATATAACAATAAATGATTTGGTTTGTTATGCAGTTATCCAGTCTTTGAAAAAGTATCCTAGTGTTAATACTCATTTCAATGGTAACTCTATAAGGTATTTTAAAAAGGTACATCTGGCATTGGCAGTTGACACCGATAGGGGGTTAATGGTTCCGGTAGTTAGAAATGCAGATGATTTGTCATTAGAAGGACTATCCAATCAGTTAAGAGAGGTGGCAAATGCATGTAGAGCCGGAAAGATAAATCCAGACTTATTAAAAGCAGAAGCAGCTACATTTACAATTTCTAATCTTGGAAATTATGGAGTTGAGATGTTTACCCCTATCATAAACTTGCCTCAATCGGCTATATTGGGTGTTAATACTATTGTGCCTCGACCTAAGGATATAGGTGACGGTGTTTTCGCTTTTGTGCCTCACATTGGCTTGAGTCTTACTTATGATCATCGCTCATTGGATGGTGGTGAAGCAACACGTTTTTTAAAGCAAATAGCAATTGAAATAGAAAACTTTAAATTTGAATTATAATTTACAAATCATATAATAAATATATAATTATGTACGACTTAATTATTATTGGTGGGGGGCCAGCTGGATATGTTGCAGCTGAACGTGCTGGAGAGAAAGGCCTGAAAGTTGCCTTAATAGAAAAGAATAATCTTGGAGGCGTTTGTCTAAATGAAGGATGTATTCCAACAAAAACGATGCTATATAGTGCTAAAACCTATGAAAATGCACTTCACGGAGATAAATATGGTGTGTTTGTTGAAGGTGTTCGCTTTGATTATGGCAATGTGGTTGCACGTAAAAATAAAGTTGTACGCAAGCTTGTTGCAGGTATTAAGACTAAAATGAAGCTTAATAATGTTGATGTTATTAATGGCGAAGCCTTTATTGAAAGTCGTGATAATGAGGGCGTAGTTGTTAAAAGCAATGATGAAAAATATATAGCTAAAAATATTTTAATTTGCACTGGCTCTGAAGCTTTTGTTCCTCCTATTCCAGGAATTGAAGATTCTGAAGACATAATTGTGACTAATCGTGAAATATTAGACTTAAAAGAGCAGCCATCGTCTTTGGTCGTTATCGGCGGTGGTGTTATTGGAATTGAATTCGCAAGTTTTTACAATACTATTGGCACTAAAGTTACAGTAATTGAGATGTTGCCTGAAATTTTAGGAAATACTGACTCTGAGTTATCCGCAATGTTGCGTGATATTTATACTAAGAAAGGTATTGAGTTTAACCTTGGTGCTAAGGTTGTTAAAGTTGAAGGCAATAAAGTCATTTATGAAAAAGATGGCAAAAGTCACACTGTAGAAGGTGATAAAATATTGGTTAGTGTTGGTCGTAGAGCTGTTACTCAAGGTTTGGGACTAGAAAACATTGGTGTTGAACTTATGAAAGGTGGCATCAAGGTTGATGAAAAAATGAGAACTAATATACCAAATGTATATGCTGCTGGTGATGTGACAGGCTTTTCTCTTTTGGCGCACACAGCTAGCCGCGAAGGTGAGGTGGTGGTTAACAATTTAACCGGAAGAAATGACATAATGAGATATAATGCTATTCCAGGCGTGGTCTATACTAATCCTGAGATTGCAGGAGTTGGAGAAACAGAAGAAACAGCTAAATCTAAGTCGCTAGCTGTAAAAGTAGTAAAATTGCCAATGGCATACTCTGGTCGCTTTGTTGCCGAAAATGAAGGTGGTGCTGGCTTATGTAAAGTAATCGTTGGAGAAAAATATGGGGAAGTTCTTGGAGTACATATGATTGGTAATCCTGCTAGTGAAATGATATATGGAGCTTGCATGGCTATAGAACAAGAAATGACTCTTAAAGAAATGCAAGAGGTGGTATTCCCACATCCTACTGTAAGTGAAATATTTAAAGAAACAATTTTTGCATTCAAGTAAAAATATTGATTATAAACACTAAACACAAAATAATATTAATAATATCTTAATTTGTTATTTATATTTTATATGAATAATGACAAACAATAAATACAATGCCTAAAAATCAATTTATAGATCCGTCAGAAGCTCGTAAACCTAGTTTTATTGAGCTTAAGCCAATACCTGTCAATCAATACCAGAAATCAGTAAAAGATGAGGTAGATAACTTTAGCAACGAAGAATTAATTTCTATCTACCATGACATGGTTCTTATTCGTGAGTTTGAGACAATGCTTAATCTCATTAAAACCAAAGGAGAATATAATGGAGTATCTTATAATCATCCAGGACCAGCTCACTTATCAATTGGACAAGAGTCGGCTGCTGTGGGTATGGCATGGACTCTTAATGTAGATGATTTTATTTTTGGTAGTCATCGTTCGCATGGTGAAATTATAGCCAAAGGAATGTCAGCTATTAATAAGCTAAGTGATGAGGAGCTAATCAACATTATGGATTCTTTTTTTGATGGAGCTGTTGTTAAAGTTGTAAGGAAAGACTTCAATGGTACAACAAAGGAATTAGCTCGTCGCTTCTTGATCTATGGAACATTAGCCGAGATCTTTGCACGCGAAACAGGATTTAACAAGGGATTGGGCGGTTCGATGCATGCTTTCTTCACACCATTTGGCGTTTATCCCAACAATGCTATTGTTGGAGGATCGGGGGATATTGCTGTAGGAGCTGCTCTTTATAAAAAAGTGAACCGAAAACCAGGAATTGTAGTTGCAAATATTGGAGATGCTTCAATTGGTTGTGGTCCAGTGTGGGAAGGTATCACTTTTGCAGCTATGGATCAGTTTAGAGAGCTTTGGGATGGTGATATGCAAGGTGGACTGCCAGTGATTATTAATATAATGAATAATCAATATGGTATGGGTGGACAAACCAGTGGCGAAACCATGGGGTATGATATTGCTGCACGAATTGGTGCTGGTGTTAATCCTGAACAAATGCATGCTGAGCGTGTAGATGGATATAACCCATTGGCTGTTATTGATGCATATAAGCGAAAGAAAAAAGTAATTGAAGAGAAGAGAGGTCCAGTGTTATTGGATGTTCTTACATATAGATATAGTGGTCATTCTCCAAGTGATGCTTCTTCATATAGAACAAAAGAAGAGGTGGAAGCTTGGGAGTCGCAAGATTGTATAGTAACCTACGGAGAGCAACTAATAGAGGCGGGAATACTTAAACAGACTGAATTAGATAATATTTGGGCAGATATTAAGCAACTAGTTTTTGAGATGTTTAATTTTGCCATAGATGACAAGCTTTCTCCAAGAATGAGTAACCCAAATCTTATAGGAGACATGATGTTTTCTAATGGATCGAAAGATAGTTTTTCTAATGCGAAACCCGATGTATTGATGCCTTTAGAAGATAATAGTAGGGTGAAGCGTATTGCAGGCAAAGAGCGTTTTGCATTTGATGAAAATGGAAAGCCTTATAGCAAGATGAAGCAGTTTCAGCTACGTGATGCTATTTTTGAATCTGTTATGGATAGGTTTTATAAGGATGCATCTCTTATCGCGTATGGTGAAGAGAATAGAGATTGGGGTGGTGCATTTGCAGTGTATGGTGGTATGACTGAAGCGTTGCCATATCATAGATTGTTTAACTCTCCAATTTCGGAAGCAGCCATTGTGGGTACTTCGATTGGATATGCAATGTGTGGTGGACGAGTGATTCCCGAAATTATGTATTGTGACTTCTTAGGCCGTTCGGGTGACGAGGTTTTCAATCAACTGCCTAAATGGCAAGCAATGAGTGGTAACGTGCTTAAGATGCCAGTTGTGCTTCGTGTTTCTGTTGGCTCAAAATATGGAGCACAACATTCACAAGATTGGAGCTCGCTAGTTGCACATATCCCTGGTATCAAAGTTGTATTCCCAGTTACACCATATGATGCCAAAGGTTTGATGAACTCGGCTTTGCAGGGTACTGATCCCGTCGTATTCTTCGAAAGTCAAAGGATATATGATGTGGGTGAGCAATTCCACGAGGGTGGTGTTCCTGAAGGATATTACGAAATTCCTCTTGGCGAGCCTGACATTAAAAAGAAGGGTGAAGATGTTACAATTCTTACTATTGGACATACTCTATATCCAGCCTTGGAGGCAGCAAAAGAGCTTGAGGACAAATATGGAATGAGTGCCGAAGTGATAGACGCTCGCTCATTAGTTCCTTTTAACTATGAACTGGTTATTGAATCAGTGAAAAAAACAGGAAGAATAATTGTGGCTAGTGAAGCAACTACCAGGGGTTCATTCTTGAATGACTTAGCAGCAAATATTGGCTCTTTATGTTTTGATTATCTTGACGCTCCAGTAGCAGTGCTAGGATCACGTAATTGGATTACTCCCGCTCATGAACTTGAGTATGCGTTTTTCCCACAGCCATCATGGTTTATAGATATAATTCATGAGCGTATTCAGCCGTTGAAAGGATATGTTTCGGGTCAAAACTTTACTGACTCTGAATTTATTCGCAGATCAAAACAAGGAGTCTAGGGCTTTAAATTAGTATTCAAACGATATTAGAACAGTGTTTTAATATCGTTGAATGCTGATATATACTATGCGAAGCACACTCAATAAATAAAAAAATAAATAGATGATTTACTTAGCAGATACAGCAAATATTGATGAGCTTAAAGAACTCTTTAAATATTTACCAATTGAGGGTGTTACAACTAATCCCTCTATTATTAAAAATGCAGGAAAACCTCTTTCAGTAATCATTCCTGAAATAAAGAAAGTAATTGGCAACAAGATGTTACATCTTCAGTTAGTTAGTGAAAACGCAGAGGATATGCTTTCGGAAGCAAAATTCTACCGAAATCATTTTGATTTGAAAGATAATTATTACGTGAAAATTCCAGTAACAAAAGAGGGCTTTAAAGCAATTAAAATGGTTAAAGATGCTGGGATGAAGGTAACAGCAACTGCTATTTTTACTCAACAACAAGCCTTGATGGCTGCAAATGCTGGGGCTGATTATGTAGCTCCTTACGTTAATAGGCTGGATAATATTGTGTCTCATGGTATTGATGTTGTTTCGGATATCGTTAAGACACTAAAATTGAACAACTCTAATTGTAATGTGTTGGCCGCAAGTTTCAAAAACTTAGACCAAGTATTTAGAGTAAGCATGGTCGGGTGTCAAGCTATGACTGCGTCATATGAAGTTTTGATGTCAATTGTGGATCATCCTATGACTGAAAAGAGTGTTGAGGATTTTACCTCTAATGCTAAAGATTATTATGATCTAAAACCTACAAATTAGTATGAACTATCCAAAAGTTAATGCACACTTGCATACGCCTTACTCATTTAGTGCTTTTAGCAATGTTAATGATGCACTCGACAGAGCATTAAATGAAGGTGTGGTTGTTGTTGGGGTTAATGATTTTTATACTGCTAAGGGATATACTGAGTGGGCAGATGGGTGCAAGGAAAGGCACCTTTATCCACTTTTCAATATTGAGCTAATTGGGTTAAATGAACAGGACCAAAAGGCGGGATTGAGAGTAAATGATCCTGCAAATCCTGGACGCACTTATATAAGTGGCAAGGGGTTGTCACATCCATTTAAATTATCGGAGTCTCATGCATCTAAGCTGTCTGAAGTTCTTGAGGCATCGAATAATCAAGTAGTAGCCATGTGTGGTAAGTTGAATGAGGTTCTTTATAATCTTGATTGTGGATTTGATCTTGATATAAATTGGATTTATGAAGAACTCACACAAGGAATGATTAGAGAACGTCATCTTGCAAAAGCCTTAAGAATAAAATTATATGACCATTGTAGCAATGATGCAGATTGTATCAAAATGCTATTAGAAAAGATATTTGGTGGAAAGAAACTTAAATCGGAGATTTTTAATTACGCTGCAATAGAAAATGAAATTAGAGGAAATCTTTTAAAGTTGGGTGGAGCGGCTTATGTTGCAGAAACTCCTGAGGCTTTTTTACCTATTGGTGATGTGAAGGACATTATACTTGCAGCTGGAGGTATCCCTACTTATCCTTTCTTGGCTGATGATGCAAATGGTAGTTATACAGACTTTGAGACTGATTTGCATAAAGTCGCAGAAGAGTTAACCAAACGTGGATTCCACTCTGTTGAATTTATTACGACTCGAAATGATGTTGAACTTTTAGAAAAATATGCGTCTTTCTTATACAACCAGGGATTTGTAGTTACACTCGGAAGTGAGCATAATACGCCTGCTATGGAGCCTATAGAACTTTATGCTCGTAACAATACACCTCTTTCTGATATATTAATGAAGATAAATTATGAAGGAGCATGTGTAATAGCTGCACATCAACATTTAGTAAAGCAAGGGCTAGAAGGATATGTGGACGCAGATGGAAAAGCCGATCGAAGCAAGAGAGAAGAGTTTTTTAAATTAGGAGATCAACTAATCAAAAGCACAATTGACACTAAAAACTAAATTTTGTAACTAATTAGATACTTGATATCACAATGAAAGAAATACATGATTTGATTTCTATCTCACAATTTTATGGTAGAGATAATCGATATGTTATAGCAGGTGGAGGTAACACTTCGTATAAAAATAGTACCCAAATATGGGTTAAAGCAAGTGGATCTTCTTTAGCAAATATCACAGAGGATGGTTTTGCTGTTCTAGATCGTTCATTGCTAAATGAAATGTCTGACAAACAATATAGTGATGATGTAGCCGAACGCGAGGAACAAGTTAAGAAAGATCTCGAGGTAGCAACAATTACTAAGGGTCGTAGGCCTTCAGTCGAAACCTCTATGCACAATATTATTAATTACGCTTTTGTAGTGCATTTACATCCAACATTAGTGAATGGATTGATGTGCTCTCAAAATGTGGAGCAAGAGTTATCTAATCTGTTTGGAGAAAAAGTTTTATACATAGAATATACTGATCCAGGATATATATTATTCAAAAAAGTAAATGATTGCATAATAGAGTATCGAAATAAATATAGTGAGGAGCCAAATGTTATTTGGTTACAAAATCATGGAATATTTGTTGCAGCAGATGACATAGATAATATAAAATTGATATATTCTGAATTATTCGATAAACTAGACATATCTATTACTGACAAATTGCCAGTCGGAGACCTAGATACGTGTAGTTGTACTGAACAGGTTGTTCCTATACTTAGGATGATTTTGTCAGATGAAAAGCTTAGAACATTGAAGGTAAGGAAAAATAAGCTTATTAAATATTTTTACGATAGTGTTGATAATCAGGCTTTAATATCTAAGCCTTTTACACCTGATGCAATTGTATATACAAAATCAAACTATATATTCTTAAATGACAACACTCCTGAGCAGATTATAGATACGGCTGACGATAAGATAAAATCTTTCATCAAACAATATGGATACAACCCCAAGGTCTTACTGATTAAGGGTATTGGCTTAGTTGCTGTTGGAGACAATGCAAAACAGTGTGACACAATACTAGATGTGTTTGAAGATTCAATGAAAATAGCCTACTTGTCTAAGTCTTTTGGCGGTGCTCACCCTATGACACAGGTCCAGATAGATTTTATAGACAATTGGGAAGTGGAAAATTACAGACGTAGTGTTGCTACGGGCAAAACCATGGGAAGAGCAGAAAATAAAACTATCATTGTCACCGGAGCTGCTCAAGGTTTTGGAGAAGGTATTGCTCTAAACTTATTAAAAGAAGGGGCAAATATAGTTGTGGCTGATTTAAATGAGGAAGTTGGTCGCGAGACAGTGAATCATTTCAACTCTATCACCACTAATAATAAAGCCATATTCGTTAAGACTAATGTTGCAGATATTGATAGCATTAAAGCTTTGATTCACCAAACCATAGTTAACTTTGGAGCAATAGACACATTTATAAGTAATGCAGGTGTTCTTCGAGCTGGTGGATTGGATGATATGAATCCTGAGGATTTTGATTTTGTAACAAAAATCAATTATAATGCTTATTTCTATTGTACAAAGTATATAAGCCCTGTGATGAAACTACAAACTAAATATGCATCTAAAGACTACTATGCTGATATAATTCAGATAAACTCTAAGTCGGGATTGAGAGGAAGTAAAGCCAATTTTGCATATGCTGGTGGTAAGTTTGGTGGTATAGGCCTAACTCAATCGTTTGCACTTGAGCTTGCCCCTTATCGTATAAAAGTAAATAGTATATGTCCAGGGAACTACTATGAAGGACCTTTGTGGAGCGATCCAGAGCATGGGCTTTTTGTTCAATATCTAAACGCAGGAAAGGTTCCTGGTGCTAAAACTGTAGATGATGTTAAAGCGTTTTATCTAGCACAAGTTCCTATGAACAAAGGGTGTACACCAGAAGATGTAACTAGAGGTGCATTGTATCTAATGGATCAGTGTGGTGAAACTGGGCAGGCATTGCCTATTACGGGTGGACAAGTTATGTTAAACTAGTTTGCTATAAAAAATAAAAGAGAAATATTAATCCAAATAAATAAAACAAAAAATGAAAACAAAAGCAGTTAGACTTTATGGCAAGAAGGATCTTCGTCTTGAAGAGTTTGAATTGCCGTCAATAAAAGAAGATGAGATTTTGGCAAAAGTGGTTTCTGATTCACTTTGTATGTCAACATATAAGGCTGCATCGCAAGGGGCAGAACACAAACGAATCCCTGATGATATTTCTGAAAATCCAATAATAGTAGGTCACGAGTTTTCTGGTGTATTGCTAGAGGTAGGCAAAAAATGGGCACATAAATTTAAGCCAGGTGACAAATTTTCAATTCAACCTGCATTGTATTATGAAGATGGACCAGTGGGAATATTAAGTGCTCCAGGATATAGCTATCCACACATTGGTGGTGATGCTACATATGTAATAATTCCTAACGATGTGATGGAAATGGATTGTCTATTGCCTTATCATGGAGAGGGATTTTATCCGGCTTCACTATCAGAACCACTTTCATGTGTGATTGGAGCAATGCATGCCAACTATCACACCACTCCTGGTAGTTATGAGCATAAAATGGAAATTGTAGATGGTGGTAAAATGGCTATCTTGGCAGGCGTTGGTCCTATGGGATTGGCGGCAATTAATTATGTTTTGAATCGTGACGATCGAAAGCCTTCTTTGTTGGTTGTTACTGATGTAGATCAAAATCGTTTAGATCGTGCTGCATCAATTTATACTGTTGAGTTTGCAAAATCTCGTGGTATTGAGTTGCATTATGTGAATACAGGCAAAGCTGAAGACCCAGTTAAGAATTTGAAAGCTATTAACGATGGTAATGGATATGATGATGTGTTTGTGTTTGCACCTGTTAAACCGGTTGTAGAACAAGCAGATGCACTTCTAGGTTTTGATGGATGTCTCAATTTTTTTGCAGGACCTAATGATCCCAACTTTAGTGCTTCGCTCAATTTCTACAATGTTCACTATGCTTATACACATATTGTGGGCACAAGTGGTGGAAATAATGATGATCTAGTGGAGGCGCTTGAGATGCTTAATAATGGACTAGACCCAGCGGGACTAGTTACTCATATTGGTGGTTTGAATGCTGTTGCTGATGCTACCCTAAAGCTTCCTGAACTTCCTGGTGGTAAGAAGCTAATTTACACTCACGTGGATATGCCACTAACTGACATTTCAGATTTCGCAAAACTTGGAGAGACTGATCCATTTTTCAAGGCTTTAGCCGAAATATGTGATCGTCATAATGGATTATGGAATATTGAAGCTGAAACGTATTTGCTTGAAAATCATCCTTCTCTTAAGTAAAAAGACTGGATTGTAGAAGAACAATATATTTAAAGCCGTATTACTTTTTATTAAGTAGTACGGCTTTTTGTTTGTAATGCTTTCGAACTGCAAACAAATATAACAATAGTTTGATTACCATACAATACTTTTGAATCAGGAAAATAAACTAAAGTATTGGCTATCTAAGTTGAGTTTAGGGCAGCTTAAAAACAAAATGACAGACACAATTGGAAAAATCATACATGTTAATAAATGTTTGATTATACTTCGCTCTATTTTAGATAATTGTTTTGCTATTCCTCCGGAGACCCTCCGACACTCCTCCGACA
>CAYFTB010000043.1:1496-16106 GCA_964345875.1 uncultured Proteiniphilum sp. | reverse complement strand
ATGACCGGATTGAGATTCAAAATCCGGGAGGTTTGTATGGTAAGGTCAGTCCGGATAACTTCCCTAACGTAAGTGATTACCGGAATCCGTTTATTGCAGAGGCAATGAAGGTCTTGGGGTACGTGAATCGTTTTAGTAGAGGTGTCTATCGGGTTCAAAAGGAATTGAAAGAAAATGGGAATGGAGAAGCTAAATTTGATTTCTCTTTGCGTACTGCTTTCAGGGTAGTGGAAAATATATCAAAGAAGTATTTCGAGGAAGGATTTGGGGCTGACAACCCAGAAAACACCCAAGAACATCTGGGAGATAGGGAAAACGCCCAGAAAACACCCAAGAAACACCCAAGAAACACCCAAGAAACACCCAAGAATATTCAAGACGAAATAATAGAAGCAATAAAGAATAACCCTTCTATTACTCGCAAGGAATTGGAAGTCTTATTAGACCGTACGCCTGATAGCATAAAATATCACTTGGCTCAATTGACTAAAAAAGGTGTCGTGAAACATGAGGGAGCTACCAAATCGGGAAAATGGATTATACTAGAATAGCTTATGGCAAAATCTGAACTAAAAAAATTATTACAGTCAATGGATAAAACAGAACTTGTTTCGCTTATCCTTGAAATGTATAGTACGAAGAAAGAGATAGCAGAATATTTAGACTATTATGTCAGTCCGAATGAAAAGGAACAGTTTCTTAAGGCTAAGAAAATTATTGAAGACGAATATTTTCCAGCAAAAGGCTGGCCTAAAGAACGATTATCTGTTGCCAAGAAAGCAATATCTGATTTTTCCAAGCTCAAACCTTCGCCTGAATTGAAAGCGGAACTCATGATCTTTCTTGTAGAATGCGGCTGTCGATACACAAATGAGTATGGAGACATAACCGAATCGTTCTATACCGGAATGGAAAACAATTTTAATAGAGCCTTGAAATTTATGAAGAAGCATGGATTATTAGAGCGTTTTCGACTGAATGCAGAAAGATGTGTGAAATGGTCATCTCCTTGCGGTTATGGCTTTGCAGATACAATAGAATATATGTTTGATGAATATTATTCGGAATAACAATTTATTTTTTTAATATCAATATCTTTTCGTAGTTTTGTAATGGAAATAGCCTAAAAGCAGATTAGTGCAAAACGGAGCAGCTTTTTGGTGACTTTTTAGAGATTACTCTTCTTTTCGAAAAATGTATTATTCAGATTGATAGCCATTTAAATCGTTCGTTCGATTCCTGGTGGCACCACTTTAAAAACCTGATTCTCGTTAGAGAATCAGGTTTTTTTGTTTACATATATCGTCTATTTACCTTGTCTTAATTATTTCCAAAGTTGACAAAGTCTTTCAAATGTTGCCACAGCATAATCATCAGTCTCGTTATTTGTTCTATTAAGTTCTCTAATTAGAGTCTTAGTGCTGCCCCAGTAAGTGTGCATAATTCCCCTAAATTTTGATTTCATTTCGGAAGGTGAATTTTGTTTTAAATGTCTCATCATCTCCACCTGATTAACGGCCACATCAGGCTTATTCCATGGGCAAGCTATAACGTCAAAGCCCTTGTAGGCAAACAACATGGGCGTGTAATGTGCTTGCTCATAGTGCCAGTCATTAATAACAACATCTTTTGGGATAAAATCAATTGCTCTGTGAGTATTATTATAACTTCCTTCCCACAGTCCTATGCCAGTGGTTTTTCCATCTATCAATCGATCTCCCCATATCCAAAGTCTCTTGTTTGTTTCATTCAGATGATTCCTTAGTTTTGTTATCTCATTTGCGAAAAGAATAGACGGATCTTCGCCAAAGCATCGTTTACAATCTTCGTGTGCAATATAAAATACTTCGTCCATTCCGGCATGAAAATCTTCCGATTCAAAAACTTCTGTTATTTCATCTATTAAGTCAAAAACTACATTGTGAACATCAGGATGTTTCGTGCAATAGCTCTTGCAATATAAGCCGTCAGCATTTGGCCATTTGTATTCTTTAGGTAGCTGTATTGATGGAGTCTCGTCAAACTGGGGATATACCTCAAGCAATTTCCCAAGATTAATTTCCCAAGATTGATGTCCCAGCATATTTATCTGAGGAATAAGTTTTATGTTATGTTTCTTGCAAACACTCACAATTTTTTTAATGTCTGCTTCGGACAAAGGATTGTTACCTCGAAGTTCTGGTCTCTTTTTAAATTCGTAAGAATAATCTATCCTAAGAACTAATGTATTAAGCCCATTGGTAGATAGCTTAGTATCTATAAGTTCTACAAATTTGGGAACATCTTCTTTTGAGGGTGCTTCTGTGCAAAGACCTCTTACAAATGAGTCTTCCTGAGATATGAGTGCATCATTATAACTAAGGAGAATTATAAAAATTAAAATACTAAGTTTGTTTTTCATATCGATGTTAATAATTGATTAATTTAAAATAATAATTTATTTGGTCTCATTATTTTTAAGCCACTTTTGCTGTAACAAGTCCCGTGTTTCTATACCCCAGAACTTCAAATCATTTTCAGTCCAGTTACTAGTGGGGCTGTTTGTGTCTTTTATCATAGAGCATAGCTCATCTTTATCAGCAATTGACCACATGACGTAGCTCAAATTATACTTGTCCATAAACTTGATCCAGGTATTCCACTCTTCCATGTCAAACGAATCAGATCCAGTAGCTTGAGTTGCAGCACACTCTGATATGAATATGGGTATTCCCTTTTTTAGTGCATATTCAGTTCTGTCTCTGAGGTCTTGTTTGTGTGATGCTGCATAGAAGTGCATTGTGTACATAATATTTGAAAATCCAATAATCGGATCATCTGCTACCAAATGAATATCCTGATCCCAATGAGGCGAACCGACAAGGATAATATTATTTGTATCTATCTCTCTTATAGTCTCTATTAATTCAATAGAATAAGCTTTGACTTCACTCCAGGAGTCGTATTCGGGTTCATTAAAAATCTCATAAATAATATTGGGATAATCTTTGTATTTGGCTGCAACTGTTTTAAAAAATTGCTTTGCATCCTCAGTAAGGATGGAATGACTATGCCAGTCAACGATTACATAGATTCCTTCATCAATAGCAGCGTCTATAACTTTATAAAGCAAGTGTAGTGCTTCTTCTGGTTTATCTATATATGAATCTTTGGGTCCAACTCCGATGGCGGCTCTGATTACCGTTGCTTTCCAGTCTCTAGCAAGCCATCTTATGGTGCCTTTATTGTAAAAGCGAGGCCACCAATTGTGCCAACCCAAACTTACACCATGCAGTGCTATTGGCTCACCATTCATATTAACCAGATTATTGTTAGCAACTTTTAGCTGACCATTTCTTTCCACAAATGATATTTCGCTCTTTTCGTCATTACTAGTCTTTGAACAGCATATATTCATAAATACAAATGTATATGCTAATATTATTAGAGTTGTTTTTATAATTGTCTTCATGTTAATTTCTTTATCATTATATGTTTTAAAAAGCTATTATCATTTTAAGTCCGGAACATCCCTACGAAGTATAACAATATCTTCTCCCATTTGCAAAAAGTTATTCCAATACTGAACATTAGCATGTTGATGAGATTTATCTTTGAATGTTTCGCTGTCCGTAGATAGGGTTCGCTCATAGTCATACCAAGGCATTGCCCATAACCATTTTGCTCCATTGCTCCATTGTTCGCTTATGTTTGGGATGCTACCATATTCCGAAAGAGTCAGCATCTTATGTGGATATTTTTCTTTTAGTTTTTCATAAAGTGACGTGATGTAGCTAATCTTTTTATCATACATGTCAACGCCAATAATATCTACATATTCATTTCCCGGGTACCACTCATCATCATCTCCTTCAGATGTCCATATCCAAATAAGATTATCTAAACCTCTTTCTTTGAATAAATTAAACATTATATGCCATAGTTTGACTGTAGGAGCAGCACCTTTTGCTCCCCACCAAAACCATTTTCCTGATGCTTCGTGGAGAGGACGCCATAATACAGGTATATTTTTCTCTTTTAGTAATAAAAGGTTGTCTGCAATTTTATTTAAGTCATTAATTATAATGTTATACTCATCCGTCCCTTTGATTACAGCTTGCTCTGCATCAAAATATGTGTCTTTTGTATAAAATGCATAGGTGTTGCTCCCTTCTGTTTTTGGTACATTCCAATGCCACATAGCGGCAACCAATCCTTTATTATTCCACCAATCCTCTACTACCTGAGTATTTTCATAATTGATCCAACTTGTGGGTGATGCATACAGATGGATATAGTCAAAGCAATTTAGAGCCGGATATTCTCCAGTATGATATTTTACCCACTCCGCTTCGTTGATATTCCATGATACATTAGCCATAGTGCCAGTTATAATCTTGTTGCCATTAATTGACTTCAGATACTCATACAGCTTTTGTGCTTGAACAGAGGGAGCTTTTGTAACTAACACAGACTCCTTCAAATCTTTTGTTTTGAAATTTATTTCAATTTGTTGTGACTTGGTGTCAGTATATCTACCAGTTAGTTGCCCTTCGGGTATAATAATTGTGTAGTGCTTGTTAGGTGAAAGCTCTACTTGCAGTTTCAGTTCGGATAAGTTTATAGTTGTTCTCTTGATTTGTTCGGTATTTATTGTGATCTCTTGAGGTTGGTTCATCTTAATATTTTCCGAAAAGGATAGAGTAATATATTCGGTACTAAAATCAATATCATTAGACTCATCTTTGGGATTTGATGATATGAGTTTTAGTTTTTCTGTTGTTGATGGTTTGCTATTCTCTTCTGTGCTACTACATGATGTTGATAGCACTAAAAATGCCAGAACAATTCTAAATGTAAACAATCCAATATGTTTTGTTATCTGCATAATATTTTAAGTCAATAAATTATTTCTTAAAGCAAACTATTCGGACTTGATGTGTAATGAATACTACACCAAGTCCGATAAATTAATTATGTATCTAGTAAATCTTAGACAGAGTCTAATTGCTGTTTTGTTATTTAATAAGTGTTACTTTAGATATAGTCATATCACTGCCTGTTAATAATATCGCTGAAGTTGACCAGCCATCGCTCACATTCATTACAATATCTAAAATTTCTTTTGATAATACGACTTCATAAATGGTCTCACCCGCAGGAACTGTGATTGAACCCCATTCAGGGTCAAAGTTAGGATCATTTGTAAAGCTAACTTTTGCCCAGTTTGCATCCTGCACGGCAAATGATGGAGATGCACCAGCTGTAAAGTATAGTTTTATGATTGACCCATTTCTTGCCTCTTCAATATCTTCTTTGTTGAGTCTCAAAGGTTCTCCCCAACTTAATGTGTGATTACCTTCAAAGATAAGTGTTTCCTCAGGTTCACTACCCACAATTATTGATATTTTAGATACAATTACACCTCCACCAGTTAACATTATTCCTGTGTTGCTCCATCCGTCTTTAACTGTGAGAATTCCATTAAGTATTTCAGGAGTTAACTCTATTTCATAGCTTTTAGAACCTACCGGAACTGAAATTGTTCCCCATTGTGTATCAAAATTAGGATCATTAATAATGAATTTTGTCCAATTTGCATCTGAATAAGCAATCGATGCACCTTCTGAACTTTCACCCATATATATCTTAAGCTTTGAACCCGCTGGAACACTTTCAAAGTGTTCTTTGTTTAGTCGTAGTCCTTCGCTCCAATTTAATGCATATAAATCTCCCTCATAAATAACAGTCTCAATTATGCCAGCACCTATAACAGGAATAGTATAAGTAGCCTCTCCATTGTCAGAAATTAGTTTTAGCTCTGTTGCTCCTTTTGCATTTCCAGGAATTACAACATATAGATTGGGTGCATCATGAATATAATTAACAGGAGAACCATTTATCTGCACCTGATTTAATCTGCTTCCATTCTCTACCTGTAAAGTTAGAACACCTCCAGCATGAATTTCTGCTTTTGGTCCTGGAGGTTGAGGTATGAAACAAAAGTCTGGAGATGTTATTTCTAGTAATTCTGTTTTAACTATTTCCTTATTGTTCATGTTTAAAGTCAGTTCTCCAGGCACTGCATTAAGTGGAACTTTGAGTTTTAACTCTTCAGAGTTGACAGGCATTACTTCTACTTTTATATTGTCCGGGAAGATTATTGACACAATTAAATCAAGATTGCTACCCAACAATGTTAGCTCTTGTCCTCCCGAAACGATAACTGGAGACATAGATGTTACAGATGGCTTTTGAGTTACTACCTCAATCTTTACGCTTTTTCCACTTGCAGTATTTAAAGTCATATCCCCACTTTGAGCTATTTCGGGAAATTTAACCTTAAGCTCCGTATTTGATTTGGACTCTGGTACTATAGTTTCTTCAACTCCATTGAAAGAAATATTTGTTACAAGCTCCATGTTCTTACCCGTGATAGTTATAATATCGCCTGATCGAAGATTTGCTACTGGGTTTGCTACGATATCTTGAGGCAACGCTATTCCTATGTGCGCTATGGGTACTTCAACACCCGATGCTGTAATCATGGAGATAATCCCGTCAGAAATATCACTAGGGAGGGTGAACGTAATAGCATTGTCTGCTACTTCATACTCTGTTTCAATGCCATTAGGCATTTGTACTTTAGTAGTTAAGTCAAGATCTTTTCCTTTAATAGAAATTATATCTCCAGGCTTCTTATCACTTAAATCCGCAACTTCATCAACAGATGGTAAAACTACCTTTAGTTGTTCGCTTGATACATATTCCAATGGTATTTCATCGCTGTTCTGAAGAGTCACAACACCAGTCTGTGCTTCAGCAGGAAGTGTAAGCTCGATCTTTGTTCTGCTATAAGTAATAAAATCTGCTTTAAGTATCTCCACTTTGTCTGATAAAATGACTTTGTCTATCAGATTGAAGTAGTTGCCTTCCAAAGTCAGAACCTGTCCAGATTTAATTGGCTGAGGTGTCATCTTGGTGATTTCAATAGGCTCTGAAATCATAAGTGGAGTAGTAAAGATGTATTCAGTACCTTTGGCGTCGACTAGTTTAATTACACCCTCTACGGTTTCTTGTGGCAATAACACTTTTATAGATTTGTCAGAAACAACTTCTATGTCGGTTATCTCAATATTATGAGGTAAAATAACCTTGGATATTTTATTTAAATGCGTTCCTGCTATTGAAAGTGATTGTCCTCTAAGAGCAGGATTGGGACCATATGCCTTGATTGTTGTTTGAGTTGATGCAAGAATATCTGTATTGAGGTCATCACTATTGCTACAAGCATTAGTAAATAACATCAATGCACAAGTGATTGCAAAAAACCTTAGGCTATTAATAATATATTTATTCTTATACATAATAATACATTTTGAGAAATGTTATGGAATAACTCTGATATTATCTATTAATATTACAGGGGTACATTCGGCTGTTCCTATCCAGTTTTCATTGCCGCGATTGTGAATTGCTATGCCAAGTGCCCCATAATTTTCTGATAGTGGAATTTCTGTTCCATATCCATTGTATTTAAATTCTGAAAGAGGAATGGATATTGTTTCCCAACCATCAGAGACATAAGACCCAGAAGATAACCATGGTACCCAAGCTCCGCGTGGCATTCCACCTCCACTAGCATTGCCATCACCCCATAAATAACTTTCGGTTTGACCTTGCTTGAAGAAAGAGAAAATCATAGGTCCTGCACTCCAGGATTCTAATACATTTGCTTCAAACTTTAAAGTTGATGTTGCCGGATTGCTTGGGAATAAGTTACCTGTCGGCACTCCATTATCTTCACCCCAGATATTAATAATAACGCTTCCGCCAACCCATGCTCCATCAATGCCTATGGTTGTTCCATCTATACGAACATAGTTGTTATTAATAGATAGCTTAGGGTCATTTTGTATTTTTGAATTATCGGGTCTTCCCCATCCAGCAACAAAACCTTCTTCAAATCCTGTGATAAGCCCTCTGTCGTCATGAAATATATCTTTAGATAAACCAGTGGTGCCATAAAGAGTTTTGACTTCAATAGGTCCTTTTATGCTTAACGGAGGTGATTTAAATACTAGTTGATTCTTTTCAAAACTCACAATGTCTGCTGTTGGAATTTGATAGTCTCCTACAAATATCTTTATTAGACTGGCATCAGTAGCAAGGAAGTAATCACCATATAATACTACATCTTCACCTTCGGGAACCTGCTCATTCTTAATTCTTGAAAGAATTGGTGCCGGTATCATTATTTCAAAGTCATACGCTACAGTATCTTTGTCTCTTGTTACAAAATACATTTTGTCTGTTCGCTCGCTAGGCAGGTCTTTAGGAATAGTAACAAAGAGAGTGTTTTTTGTAATCATGTTTATGTTCAACAACGCCTTTACGTTATTGAACCATACCTCTTGAATGCTCGTCAGATTATCTCCAATTAAAATAATGTCCTCATTCATGTATGCACCCTTAAGAAGTTGCTCTTCTTTATCTTTCGACTGGTATCTTACATAATGTATTGTAGGCTTGCCATCAGTCATTTTATATTTCCCTGAATCCTCTCTGTCGCATCCTGCAATGATGACAATAATTAATAGAAACGGGATTATTATTCTGAATTTGTTATTACTTTTCATATGATTAAGACTGTTAATTTATAACTAAAATAGAATTTTACTGAATACACTTTTATTTATATGTGTATTGGCTTATATCATATTCAATAGGATCCTTTGATAAATTCGGATTCATCTGCAAGTCTGTAGATGGAAATGGCATCGTAAATTTATCATGAGTATAAGGTTTGCCATCAGGTCTCTCTGTATCAATCCTAGGTGAGGCTTTCCCTGTTTCTTCATCTATTTGTGGATATCCTCCCTCTTTGCCCCATGTGTTCCAACCTTGATTAATATAATATCCGCTTAGTCCAAAATATGTCTTTCTATTTTGTGCATTGAGATATGCCAATGCTTCATCAGGCTTGTAATAATGCCATCTGACAATATCATACCAAAAATCTCCCTCAAATGCTAGTTCTAATCGTCGTTCTTTAAATAAATCAAGCCATGTTATAGAGGTCTTTGTACTTACTCCTGCTCTTTTTCTTACTTCATTAAATGCCCATAGAGCTTCAGAATCAGATGTAGATTCAGAATTTCCCAAAATTGCTTCAGCATATACAAGATATACATCCGCCAACCTTAGTATATGTGTTGCAAGGCTTGTGCCTCTTCCTATCATTGGTGTGCCAAATTCGCCAATGTGATCGGCATTGTTTCCTGCAATATGTTTTACAACGTTAGCTCCTGTTGAACTGTGGAAATCTTTTAATACAGTGCCGTAGAACTTCGTGAAATCAAATCCATTTGGAAAAGTAACATCCTTGTTATCTGCATCTTTTTTAGTCGGATTGTTTCGCCAGAAATAACTATATACATCTCCGTACATCATCATTGTGGCCTTTCGACGCTTATCCACATTGTTACGAGTTGGTGATATTGCTCCAGAAGGGGTTTTCCCATTATATTTCTCTCCAAAGGCTTCCTGTAAATCTAATGAGGGACCTCCCCAACTACCCCATCCATCTGCTTCGGAAAAACCGCTAGGTGTTAGGTCTGGCTGAAGATCATTCATTGCTGTCCAATAATTGTCTGAGGCTGTAATCCATCTCCATGCAATTAGGCTTTCATCATCTTGGTTGTGACTACCTCTGAAAATGTCTGAATATTCGGGAGTTAAAACCTTTCCGCTTTCTCTCACTACTTTTCCTGCGTATTCTTTTGCTTTTTCAAGGTCTGCACTGCTTCGGCTACCAGATTGTCCATATCCTGATTTGGTCAAATAAACTTTTGCCAAAAGCCCGTAAGCTGAATATTTATCTAAACGGCCTTTTACGTTACTTTCAGGTAGCCATTCAATAGCCTGTTCGAGTGTCATTATTATATATTCATATATATTCTCAATTTTTGCACGATATAATGTGCTATATTCACCACTATTCATAAGCTCTGTATTGTTATGAACTATTGGCACTGCGCCATATATCCTGACCATAAAAAAGTATGAGAGAGCTTTCCATACTAATGCCTCGCCTTTAGCTGTGTTTCGACCAATTTCTGTTGTCTGTGGTCCCGCATAAAGATTTATGTTTTCCAAAACGGTGTTGGCTCTAGCATTAACTGCCCAAAGTGATGCTGACATGCTTTTTACCTCTTCCATATCGTCATTAGGTGTAAGCATCCAAAAGCCATTCCCATCAATGTAATAGTTCCCAGACTGACAATCTCCAACACGTAGCCATCCTCTGAAGAAGTCAAACCAAGGAACTGTGTATAATGGGTTTGCCGCCTGCAAACACTGTTCGTCAGTTTTATAGAAATTTGCTAGTGTGTAATTACCTTTATCAGGTCTGTTAAGAAAATCTTCGCATGATAACATCATGAATAAGAGTGCTGCAAAGATTAATAATATATAGTTTTTAATTGATCTCATTATATTATGATTTTTAATTAAAATGAAACATTAAGTCCAAAAGAGATTATCCTCGGTGCTGGATATCTGCCTAAGTCAAAACCAAATGTGTATCCTGTTGCATCTTGAGGATTTACTCCCACCTCAGGATCATACCCAGTGTATTTTGTGAAAGTCACAAGATTCTGAATGTTTGTGTAAACACGAACAGTTTCCAAATTTATTTTTCTTGCAATATTTGCAGGAAGAGTATATCCTAATGATATGTTCTTTATTCTCAAATATGATCCGTCTTCTATATATCTGCTACTGATGCGCGTATTGTTGTACGGCTGGCTTCTTCCTGCACGTGGCAATAAAGTGTTTGGATTTGAAAGTTTAACATTATCAATATCTTCAAACCAATTATCAATTGTATGTTCGCTATTATCTGGGTTTGTGATTGGATATTTTTTGTCTGGATCAATTGGTACTATGTTTGCAAAGTCCATAACCTTCTTTAGTTGATTTGTCCAGTATCCCATTCCTGTCAATTGTCTATCCAATGCGTTGAAAACTTTGTTGCCGTAACTTCCTTGAAGAAATATGTTTAGGTCAAAATCCTTGTATTTGAAAGTATTGTTGAATCCATAAGTAAACTTAGGTAGTGGAGAACCAATAAATGTTCTGTCCTGGCTATCTATTTTGCCATCAGGTTTTCCATCAGGTCCACTAATGTCACGATACTTAATGTCGCCCACAAATACTGTTGAATATCTGTTGTATCCACCGCTTGGAATTTGTCCCCAAAGATGGTCTTCGATTTCTTCTCTACTGTCATATACTCCATCCACTATGTAGCCATAGAATTGGAATAATGAACCTCCGATGGGAGACAAAGCTATAACATCGCTCCATTGTCCATATCCTTCTATTCCAGATGCATCGGTTCCTTGTAGAGCTACAAGTTTATTTTTGTTGAATGATATTTGAAAATCAGAGTCCCAAGTAAAATCCTTTGTCTCAATATTAATGGTATTAAGAGAGATTTCTAATCCCTTGTTGTTTATTGTTCCAAAGTTTCCCATAGGAGCTGTTAATGCTGAATTTCCATTGCCTCGCGAGCCAAAGTATGTTGGAAGTTGCAATTGCATTAACAAGTCGTTTGCGGTCTTATCGTACATCTCTACTGTCAGGTTGATACGATTGTGCCAGAATGATAAATCAATTCCCAAATTCCACTGTTCTTGAGTTTCCCACCTTACATATGGGTTTGCAATTTGTGATTGTTTGTATCCTGACCCTAACCCTGTTGGAAACATTTGCAAAGAAGCATCCCACAAACCCGATCCAATACTTGAGTTTCCAGTTTGACCCCATCCTAGTCTTAGTTTTCCGTTTGTAAGGATGGGATTATCTTTCAGAAAACTCTCATTGCTAAACCTCCATGCACCTGCAAAAGAATGAAACGACGCCCATCTGTTATTGGGACCAAAGCTTGATGAACCGTCTCGCCTGAAAGTATATGTTAGTAGGTATCTGTCATCATAATTGTATGTTTCTCTTGTGAAAAATGAAACCATAGCATTGTCACCCATTCCATCAGCAATAGAATATGTGTCTGGATCACCAAGTTGAGGATTCTTGATTTCATTTCCTGGTAGATTTGATGAAGATATTCTTTGAAATTCCCACATTGATTCCCATACTTCCTGACCGAGCATAGCAGTTACTGAGTGTTTTCCAAATGAATTTGTATATGTGGCGTAGTTTTTAAATGCCCACCACAGATTATCATTCTTTTGCCACGAAATAGTGTTGATGGGGCGTTGAACTGCGGGACCAAAATCATATGTTGGTCTCCATTGTTCCGAACGCGAACTGCCAATATCGTAGTCAAGTTCGGAATGTAGATTTAGTTGTTTAATAGGATTTATGTCAATATAAAAATTGCCATTAAGTTTTTGTCTGTTTAGCAAGTTTTCGTCTATTTGGGCTATTGCAATAGGATTAATCATTGTGTATCCTTCTCTTACCATAGATGCGTAGTTGCCATAGGCATCGTATATTGGAATATCGGGCGGGCTTTGCAAAGAATATGTAAGTACTCCCTCTGTTCCCTCTGCTCTGTTAAGCTTTTCTTTTGTATTAGCAAACATCGCATTAAGCCCAAGTTTCATCCATTTTGTTAGATTTGCATCAAGATTTGTTCTAAAAGCAAATCTTTTAAACTCTGTGCCAATTATTGTTCCTTCTTGATTCATGAATGATCCTGACACATAGTATTTTACAGCATCTGTTCCTCCCTGTGCCGAAACATTATGAGAATGCATATAAGCAGTTCGGAATATTGCATCTTGCCAGTTTGTTCCTTTACCTAGCAATGATGGGTCACTATATTCAGATTGTTCTGTTCCACCAGCGGTAGTACTCATCAGTGCATTTGAATAGGTAGCGTATTCTCTAAGGTTCATCATGTCTAGTCTTCTTACCTGTTCCTGAACTCCAAACATGGCTTCGTAGCTAAATTTTGCTTTTCCTTCTCTACCTCTTTTGGTGGAAATAAGAACCACACCATTAGCACCCTGTGCACCATATATCGCTGTTGCCGAAGCATCTTTTAATATTTCCATTGAAATTATATCGCTTGGATTGAGTGTCGATAATGGAGATACTGACGAACTTCTTCCATTGCCTAGATTTAATCCTAGTGATGAGCTGTTTGTTGATCCGCCTTGCCATATCACTCCATCTACAACGTAGAGTGGTTCAGACCCAGCATTAATAGTTGCTTGTCCTCTAATGCTGATAGAAACTGACGATCCAGGTGCTCCAGATGTCATTACAGATGTAACCCCTGCTGCCCGACCTTGCAATGCCTGATCAAGGTTTGTGGCAATTGTGCCTTTAATTTTGTCCTCACTTACAGTAATTGAAGATCCCGAGAGATCACTTTTCTTCATACTTCCGTATCCAACTACAACTACTTCGTCTAATAGTTCTGTATCTTCAGTCATTTCAACGTTTATGACTGATTTGTTGGAAATGCTAACTTCTATTGTTTTGTATCCTATGCTAGATACAATTAGGACTGAATTTGTAGAAGCTACACTCAATGAGTAGTTTCCATCAACATCAGTTACAGTGCCGTGGGTTGTCCCCTTTTCAATAATATTCACACCAATCATAGCTTTACCATCAGCAATGTCTGTTACTTTGCCTGATATGCTATGTTGCTGTGCAAAGAGCTGAAAGCTCACAAGTAGAGCGGTAAAAAAAACTAAAATGTTTTTCATAAACTTGCACTATTAATTATTAAATCAAACTTTGTATAATACGTATATAAATAGATTACTCAAAAGTGCCTGATGTCGTTATGCGGGTCTTTGAGTATTATGAGTTGTAGGATGAATCCTCTCGTGTGAAGTGAGGGTTCAACTTCTTGCATACGATTTCATTTCACATGTTTTAATAATAGCTTATTAAAACTGTAACTTAAGTAGGTTTGTCTTTTGTCATGTTTTTTATATTTTTTATTAGAGTTATTAGTCTTATTTGCTTTGGTTTATCTCTTAATAACAACGTGAAAACATAAAAATAAATGCTCTGATTACCGAAAAATATTAAAAATATGTCCCTCTGTGATTTGGTTTTATTATACTACTTGTGTGCAATATTAATACAATAAATGCAAAAATAAAGAAATATATTATATGTTGATTATTGTTCTATATGTTTTATAACATTTGCTTGGTTGTAATGTTATTAATTCTTCAATATGCTGTCGATAATTGTATTAATTATCGATTTGAGGTACCTTGGCATCGTAACAGATTGTTTTTAGGCTATCTGCACACCACTTTATTATTTGAAAAAACTCTAATTGATACTTAGTCGTATAATCAATTAGCTAAATAATTTATTAATGAATACAAAAAGAAAAATTTATTTTATTGCGACCTTGATATTTGTTTCATCCGCAATATTTACCTCTTGTATTAAAGAGGAGGCACTAAATGCAGAGGCTGATATCGAAAAGGCTTCAATCGAAAACGCTAAGGATTTGCTGCAAGTTGAACCATTGGTAACCAATGATAAAGTAACTTTCAGACTGAGACAATTTGCAAGCTCCTATATGTTTGCTCCTGAATTCGTGTTAACCGAAGGAGCTACAATTGA
>CAYFTB010000043.1:0-1396 GCA_964345875.1 uncultured Proteiniphilum sp. | reverse complement strand
TTTGGGCAACCATACACTTACAAAAGTGCTCCAAAAACACTTTCGGGATATTTTAAATATAAAGCGGGAGAAGAGTTTGAGGTTAATAATGAACCTAGCAATCTTGAAGAAGATATGTGGGATGCTTACGCAATATTATTTGAAAAAACGTACGTAAAGAATGAGGAAGGAGAAGTTGAAGTTAAGAGTTACTTAACAGGAAGCCATAATTTCGAAGATAAAAGTATGGTAAGTGTAGCTCGACTACCTAAAGAATTTCAGATAGAGACTGATGAGTGGACGCCATTTGAAATGTCATTTGAATTTGAAAAAGACAAATCTTTTGACCCAGAAGCTGAATATATGTTTACTATCGTATTTTCATCAAGTGCTGAAGGTGCAAAATTCAATGGCGCCGTAGGTAGTACATTATATATTGACGAAGTTAGGATTACTTTAGACGACGAGGCTGAGGTTGAAGAAGAAGAGTAATTTTTTGATAATCGAGTTTAAAAACTATTCAAATTAAAAACATAGATATGAAATTAAAATATAGACAAATATCACTGCTTCTTATTGCATCGCTATTCATCGTGATGGGCAATGTAGAGGCATCAAACAAAGGAGATCTTAAAACATTCTTTACCGAGAATATGGATTATGAGGTAAATGCCCAATTCGGAATTGGTGGTTCTATGCCATTGGGATTTCCACGAGAGATTAGAAAAATAGAATCTTTTAATCCAGGTTTGCATCTTGGGCTTGGAGTGCAAGCTACTAAGTGGCTTTGTGATGATCAAGACTGGGGTGTGCGATTAGGTGCAAGAGTGCAATCAAGGGGAATGGAAACCGAAGCTAGAGTGAAAAATTACTTAACCGAGGTAGTTCAAGGAGATGGAGTAATTAGTGGTAACTTCACTGGCTTGGTAAATACTGAGGTTAAAAACACTTACGTAGTAATTCCTCTATCGGTAGTGAAACCAATATCATCAAGGGTTAATCTATATGGTGGATTGAACGTAGCATTTCTTATTGATAAAGGATTCACAGGATATGTGAGCGATGGATATCTTCGACTAAATAACCCTTTAGGAGAAAAGCTTACCTTCACTGGAGAGGGTAGAGGTCCATACGATTTTTCGGATGACATCCGCTCCTTTCAATGGGGTGCACAGCTTGGTGCAGAGTGGGCTTTGCAACGTAGATTTAGTCTATTTGCCAATGTTGACTATGATTTCAATAATGTATTCAAGAAAGATTTCACAGCAATATCATTCTCGATGCACAATATATATCTAAATATAGGTTTTGGATATAAGTTTTAATTGATTTTTGAGAGAAGCACTGATTTCTCTCACGCAAAAAATATTACTTACTCTCGTTTCACATTATATTTATGTGGGGCGAGAGTTTTTTT
>CAYFTB010000042.1:0-16560 GCA_964345875.1 uncultured Proteiniphilum sp. | reverse complement strand
GACTAAACTCTAAAACTTTCACTGTTTTCAACCTAACTGAGAAAATTCAACTAATCGGTGGTAGCTGGTATGGTGGTGAGATGAAAAAAGGTATGTTCTCATACATGAACTATCTATTGCCACTAAAAGGAATGGCATCAATGCACTGCTCGGCAAACACTGACTTGAATGGTGAGAACACTGCTGTATTCTTTGGTCTCTCAGGAACTGGAAAAACTACTCTATCAACCGATCCTAAGCGTCTTCTAATTGGTGACGACGAGCACGGATGGGACGACGAAGGTGTATTTAACTTCGAAGGTGGTTGCTACGCTAAAGTTATCAACCTTGACAAAGACTCAGAGCCAGACATCTACAAAGCTATCAAACGCGACGCTCTACTTGAGAACGTAACTGTGGCAGAAGATGGAACTATTGATTTCGACGACAACTCTGTAACTGAGAACACTCGTGTATCATATCCAATCTATCACATCGACAATATCGTTAAGCCTGTATCAAAAGGACCTGCTGCAAAGCAAGTTATTTTCCTTTCGGCTGATGCTTTCGGTGTATTGCCTCCAGTATCAATACTAACTCCAGAGCAAACTAAATACTATTTCCTATCAGGATTTACTGCTAAGCTTGCAGGAACTGAGCGCGGTATCACCGAGCCAACTCCTACTTTCTCTGCTTGTTTTGGTGCTGCTTTCTTATCATTGCACCCAACAAAATATGCTGAGGAACTAGTTAAGCGCATGGAGAAATCAGGTGCTAAAGCTTACTTAGTGAACACTGGATGGAACGGAACTGGCAAGCGTATCTCTATTAAAGATACACGCGGTATCATCGATGCAATCCTTGATGGATCAATCAACGATGCACCAACTAAATCAATTCCTTACTTTGATTTCGAGGTTCCAACAGAACTACCAGGAGTTGATAGTGCTATCCTTGACCCTCGCGACACTTACGGTGATGCAGCAGAGTGGGACGGAAAAGCTAAAGACCTAGCAGATCGTTTCATCAAAAACTTCAACAAGTTTACAGGAAACGAAGCAGGTAAATCACTCGTAGCTGCTGGTCCAAAATTGTAATCAATCAATTTTAGATATTAATAGAAATCCCGTTCTCATATTTGAGGCGGGATTTTTTATATGATAGTACCTTAAAGCTAGCTAACACTTAAAATTAATATCACTATTTAGTTTCAAAAAGAGGTTTTAGAGAGAATATGTTCTTTGAATAGATTCACAATAGACTTTTGACAAAAAAATCATCCTTGAAAGTATTCAAATGTAATATTTTGGTGTGATTTTGATATTTGAATAGATTCAAAGTATAGTTTTCATCGTATTATCATCCTTGAATTGTTTCAAAGATGATATTCTATAGACAAAGTAATCCTTGAATAGTTGCTAGGAATATATTAGATGGAAAACTATATTATAGCTTTTAACTGGAACAATTTAGCAACTATAATATGGGATAAAACAAAAGTCCCACCTAATACAAGTATTAAGCGGGACTTATAATACAGTCACAAAGCTGTTTGTTTAGCTTCTAAGCATATTCGCCATAGTGACACCTACGAACAACTAGCTTTTATAAAGAGCGTTCTCTACAGCCTCTTTTGATAGCTTCTTAGTACAGAAGAACCAATCGTAGCAAGTTATGTCTTCATCTTGGCTATCCATTCTTTCTTGAGCCACACCACACGAACCTGCGGTTGGAACTATTACATCATCACCTGGACGCCAATCCGCAGGTAGAGCAACACCAAATTCGTCAGCAGTTTGCAGACCAATAAGAATACGCTTCAACTCGTCGAAATTGCGACCTAATGATAGTGGATAATAGACAATTGTTCTGATAATTCCTTTTGGGTCAACAAAGAATACAGCGCGTACGGCCTGAGTAGCACTCTCTTTGGGAGAAATCATTCCATATTTTGATGCTACATTCATAGAGATGTCCTCAATCAATGGGAATTTGACCTCTATATTTTTCATCCCTTTATACTCAATCTTCTCTTTTATGGTGCGCAACCACGCAATATGGCTAAAAAGTCCGTCAACGGAAAGACCTACTAGCTGACAATTAAGAGCGTCAAATTCATCTTGCATGTTAGCAAAAGTCATGAACTCTGATGTACAAACAGGAGTAAAATCAGCGGGGTGGCTAAATAGAATTGACCACTTTCCTAAGTAATCATCTGGATAGTTGATGTCACCTTGAGTGGTTTTTGCAGTAAACGAAGGTGCTTTGTCTCCAATACGAGGCATAGCTGGTTGTTGGTTTTCAAAATTTGTTTCCATTTGATGTAAATATTTTAGAGTTAATTAAATTTATTGTTACAAACATAACAATAAGTATTCATATATAGAAGTGATATAAAAACAAACAATATAAGTTATACCAATTCTATCTTAAGTAAAAGTATTAGTTGTCTAACAATAATATTTCAACTTTTCTGAAGTCCACGGGATGCCCTTCACTTTGGAGAGATATAGTACCTTTATGTATCATTATGTCTCCATCGTTAAGCTCTATAAGTCGTGGATAAGTAGAATCACGTTCGTCGAGCTGAGGTTTATAGTAAGTCATAACTGTATCACCATTCACAATATGATGTATAACATCATTTCCTCTTACTTCAGCCTCAACTGTAACCCAATCGTCACCATAAAAATATTCAGACGATGAATTAATGCAATGATCAAGTATAAGCTCATCATTCATTACAATATTAGTACCAGGCGTACACACATTTAGGTTTGTTCGCTCTGTAGTTGAGTCACTTCCCAATAATTGTACTTCTATTGAGGTAGGGAATTCTTGGTCAAGATACATTGATTCGGGCGTTTGGCCATGAACCATTATACCACTATTGCGGTAGGCCCATCCTGGAGCTTCAGGACACTGATCACCATGAATACGATATTCGACACGAATTTTGTAATTCGAAAATTCTTCATTATAAAATATATGTCCATAACGCTCATCAAAAGTTTCGTAAGCATCATAACTAACACGTATCATACCATCCTCGACCCTAAATGTGTTGCCGTAGTTCTCACCAACCTCATATCCTCTGATTTTGATAGTCCAATCGTCAAGATCCTTCCCATTGAATAGTTGAATCCAATCTTCTGCCATAGCGGTCTTATTGTCTTTCTTAGAATTACATGAGAAAAACAATGTAAGTGCTAGTAAGGCACTAATTACTAATACTATTTTCTTCATAAAAATTATTATTAAAATTATTATTCTATATCTATATTGAAATATTGGTTGGCAAACTCTATGAAACATATCCAATCAAAAAGAGTCATGTCATGCTTTCCATCACGATTATGAAACCCTAATGGCAGTTGGATAAGTTGTTTATTATTCGCAGGCATCTTCTCCGGTAAATTCAAATTCAAATTGAATAGATTAAATGCAGGTTGCGAAGCACATAGAGCTAAATATTGACCTTTTGGATCAGCCCATAAGTCATCAGCAGCACTTGCTACATAAACAGCACGTGGAGCTATCAAGGCTAATAGCATATGTTGGTCAACAGGTAAATCATACTCTCTATTGGCAAATGTTGCATAATGAGGAATAAACCAATGAGGAAACATTTCGGTAATAAATTCAACCGATTCACCAAAGTTTCTTCTTGAGAGTTTTGCTCCAGAATTACCCGACTCATTGGAAATTGTAATTGCCACACGCTGATCCTGAGCACCACACCACAAAGCGGCTTTACCTGCCCTGGAATGCCCTACAACGATTATCTTTTTAGAATCTATACTTTCATCTGTTTTCAAATAATCAATAATTCTACTTGCACCCCATCCCCAAGCACCTAGGGCACGCATTCCGTTGTTCGTATCTACCTGCTCTGGATACAAGCTAGAAATCAATTGATTACTAAATTTATTTTTATCATCAGCGGCAAGTTCATTAACATCAAACGTTACCATAGCATATCCAGATTCAATAGCTTTTAGAACTGGCCAAAAATGATTTTCATTAGATACTTGCATAGTATCCCAGCCACGATTATTAATGGTAATAAAAACGGGAATTTTATCTACAACATTTTTAGGTGTGTAGAGGTAAATAGAAAAAGAGAATTTGTTTTGTTCTCTAAATGTTGATATTTTAATTTCTTTATAAATAGCTTTGCCATTTAAACTATTATCATCTTGATGTACTAAGTCAAAGCTAATAGAATCAAAATCAGTTGGAACAATACCATAGATATTATTTTCGAATAGTTGAAGAAGCTCAACACGCCGAATATCGCACCAGTCTAGTTGAGAATGAACTTGATTACCTGATTTAGATATTAAAATTTCTGGTAAATGAAACTCACAGACCTTACTCTCATCATAATTTTGAGTGAAAGAAACAGTTGTAATCAAAAGTGATAAAATTAGAAAAGGCAATCGTTTCATTGGTCTGTTTTTAAATTATTCGTAAACACAAGGTATTCAGTAAAGAATAAACTATATATCTGTAACAGGCTGAATGACAAAGATAACTATTCTTTTGATTAAAAGAAAAGGATTAAGTTAGCAAATAAATATTTATTTATACTAAATTCTAAACCAACAATATTTAGAGATTTATCGATCAGGAAGTTCAAAAAACGATTCCAATGTCTCTAAGGATGTGTCCTTTAATATCACTTTCTTGCTTTTATCAAGAAGATAAAGAGTTGGCAAAGCTTTTATATCATAAAGCTTTTGTCTTGTAATAGTCATGCCTTGATCATAAGAATGCACCCAATTTGTAGGTAAAGAGCTAACTTGCTGTTTCCACTCATCAATCTCTGCATCAGGAAACACTGTTAAAATAGTTAGCATAGTTCTCGAAGAAGAGTTCATTGATAAAGCATTGTTTATTACATCCGATTTGGCAAGTGCATTTGTAATGGTTATACAGGTTGAGCATTCGGGATTTGAGAACATCACAATTGTATATTCGCTTTTAATTGAATTAAGCTTGAAGGATTCACCACTCTGTAATGTATAAGTAAAATCGTTTGCTTGATACCCTACTCTATTTATCTTAGTCATTTGTAGCTGGAAAGAGTATCTAGATTTATCCTCTTCTTCTAGAAGACTTGAATTGCAGACCTGCTCTAAGACAGGAATATAAAACTCTTCGTTTCTGAAAGGAGAGTTTGGTTCGTAAAAATACTTGTTAAACAAACTAGCAAAATGACGATACATACTCTTATTTATTTCAGCATTTTGGATTGTAGAGACAAGTGAAACCTTAGCCTCATCTAAAGTTACATAATAGAGTATATTAATATAATCCACAAAAGCTTGTTCAGTAATCTCAGGTATATCAATAAGTGCCTCATTCGTAAAATCAAAATTATCCCAGTAATGAGCTACTAAATACTTTGCACGCGCATCAGAATCTATTAATTCATCGGGCATATCGGGCAAAACAAATGTATCAGGAACTATAATAAGTTCTTCAGAAATAGGGTTCATATCTATCTCATTATTATCAGAAGATGTATTCTTGCTTGATGAACATGATGATAATATAACAGCTACTACAGAAAGCTTTAAGAGTGAATTTAACTTATTGAACATTGATCGTATTAATTTATTGATGTAAAAGTATAAAAAAACGTTGAATAGAACAGCCAAAAGAGAGAATGAATTGAGTAATTGATAATTTTTGAGTACATTTGCCTCTAATAATATCAATAAAATATATGAACAACTATATAGTTTCTGCTAGAAAATATAGACCGTCAACATTTCGCTCGGTAATAGGTCAAGAGGCTCTAACTACGACACTTAAGAATGCTATATCAACAAATAAATTAGCGCATGCATATCTATTCTGCGGACCACGTGGGGTTGGAAAGACAACGTGTGCGAGAATATTTGCTAAGACAATAAACTGTCTTAACTTGACGGATGAAAACGAAGCATGCAACGAATGCGAGTCATGTGTTTCATTTAATGAGCAACGTTCATATAATATTCATGAATTGGATGCAGCATCCAACAACTCCGTTGACGACATAAGATCACTAATAGATCAAGTGAGAATTCCACCTCAAATAGGTAAATACAAAGTATATATAATTGACGAGGTGCATATGTTATCACAATCTGCTTTCAATTCATTTTTAAAAACTTTGGAAGAGCCACCAGCTCATGCTATATTCATCTTAGCTACAACAGAGAAACACAAAATAATTCCAACCATTTTATCAAGATGTCAAGTTTATGATTTTAATAGGATAAACATATCAGATATCGTAAAGCATCTTGAATATGTTGCAGAGCAAGAGAATATAAAAGCAGAACCCGAGGCTTTAAATATTATAGCACAAAAGGCTGATGGAGGAATGAGAGATGCTCTATCAATCTTTGATCAAACAGCTAGTTATACGTCGGGGAATGTAACTTACAAAGCTGTAATAGAAAACCTGAATGTATTAGACTTTGAATATTATTTTAAACTCACAGAATCAATTCTAAATGGAGATGTAGTTAACTCCCTTATTACTCTTAATGACATTTTGAACCGAGGATTCGAAGGTCAGTACATAATAAGTGGTATTGCTTCGCATTTCAGAGATTTACTGGTGTGTAAAGACACTGCTTCTGCACAACTGTTTGAAGTAGGAGCCTCAATAAGAGAAAGGTATATTACAATGGCACAGCAATGTAATAATCAGTTTTTATACAGTGCAATAGAAATTGCTAACAAGAGCGACTTAGAATATAGATTAAGCAAAAATAAAAGATTATTGCTCGAACTTACTTTTATCAAATTATGCCAACTAGTAGAAAATCCAAATCCTTCGCCAATTATTACCCACAATATAAAACAAATTTCAAAAACTGAAGCTGCACCTGTAGAAAAATACAAGTCAAATATCAGCAATACTGAAACTAATAATATTTCTGAACCAAAAGTACCTCTTTCTACCAATAATGAAAAGAAAGCGGTAATTAATAGACAAACTATTGGACTTGGCGTTTCTCTATCTTCTATATCATCAAAGAAAGAAGAAAGTGAGGAAGTAAATAAAAGTATAACAAATTCTAAGGAAGTAAAATTAAACAATCAATTCACAGAGCAACAACTCAACGAAAAATGGGAACTATATGCTAATAAGCTCGATAAGGAAGTACTTCTTAAAAACACAATGCAGAATAGCAAACCTCATTTGATAAATGAAGATACTTTTAATATAATAGTCAATACTGAAATGAATAAGAGCTATCTGGATGAAGCAAGTGTTGATATTATGACTTATTTGAGAAATGAGCTCAAGAATGACAATCTAAGAATGCAAATAGAGATTTCTGAGGCACCAGTGATAACTAAGCCTGTAACACAGAGAGATTTATTTAATAATTTTGCTGAAGATAATCCTGCTCTCAAAAAGCTGTCAGACGAGTTTGATCTAGAGTTTACTTAATGATGAATAAAAGTAGTTATTATTTTTTCCTATTATTAGCGTTGTTATCAATAGTTATTTCTTGTAAGCAAGACCCTCAAAAGCAAAATAACAACACTGCTGTAACAATCAATGATAGTCAGATAAATTTAACTGAACTAGAGCTGGCAGATACTATTATTATTGATTCGGAATTAAGTTTTAATGATGCGATTGAAGGTACCAGAGCTCCAAATGAAATAATTGATCAATTAACCCTGTTTGATGTTCAATATCTTTCAACAGATGACAAGATACATCAAGGTCAAATTCTCACAAACAAGAAGCTTGAAGAAGAAATTATTAATATGTTTGGCTTTATGCTTGAAAATAAGTTTGTTGTTGAAAAAGCAGTACCGATAGTGAGATACAACTGGAGCGACAGCCTTTCTATGGATGATAACAATACTTATAGCTTTTGTTATAGAAATATATCATATTCAAAACACGCTACTGGAATGGCTATTGACATTAATCCCAGATTTAATCCTTTAAGATGGAAAAAAGGAAATAAACCTAATGAACCTAATAGTGCAATACAAGACACGACTATAAATGGTACATTATATCCAGATCATATTGTAGTAAAGGAGTTTAGAAGGCTCGGTTTTAGATGGGGACATACATTTTCAAAATACTACGATGACCACCACTTTGAAAAATAATAATATTAGATATATTTAGAAGCCCAAGCACTTATAAGCTTGCCAATGTATCGGGCATCTTTTATGTTCTTAATTAGATGGTCAACATTATCTAATGAAATAAAGCTTTTGGGATGTCTAGCGGCCATGAATATATTTGTAGCATGATCTATCCCCACCATGTCATCTTCAGGAGAATGCATAACAAGAATAGGTTTTGTGAGCTCATTTAATGACCTTTTAATATTATACCTGGAAAGATCTTCTACAAAATCACGACCAATCTCCACATCTCTTCCAGCTACATCTACCAATGCACTTCCTTGAGACATAATTTCTTCCATTTTACTAGCAAAAACACGTCGAATATGATCTAATGTTGACGGAGTACCAATTGTAGTAATTGCTTTTACAGACTCAATTTTACCTGCTGCGATTATAGATGCAGCACCACCCAGTGAATGTCCGACTAACAACTTTGGAGCGGAATAATTATCTTCTAAAAACTTTGCTGCATGCAGCAAATCATCAATATTAGATGAGAAATCTGTTTTAGCAAAATCACCTTCACTATCTCCTAGCCCTGTGAAATCAAATCTCAACGTAGCTATTTGATTTTCACTAAGTGTCTCTGAAATAAACTTTACATTTATTAAATTCTTATTACATGTAAAGCAGTGCGAAAATATTGCATATGCCTTAGGTGATACACCTTCTGGAATCTCTAAATAACCAGACAATTCAAGACCTTTTGAATTCAAAAATTTAATCTTCTCTCTTCTCATAATTCTTAACAACAAAAAATGACTGATTTGGTTTAAAGCTAGGAGTTATATTCTTTTTAACAAGTTAAACTCCAATTGCAAGTCAACAGTTTCCTTTGTTACAATATTCAGAGGCATGAAGTTCTCAACAATTGGTTTGTTTTTCAAAATTAGATTTTCCAATAAGGTTTTCATCGCCATATATCCCTGATACTCTGGATTTTGATCAATAAGAAAATCCATGCCTCCATTTTTAAGTGCAAAAATATTCGAACTAGTCAAGTCTAAGCAAACAAGTTTCACATTAGATTTATTATTCTCAATAAGAAAGTCTGATATTACATTACCCCGTGAATTTAAAACAATTACGCCTCTAACATTGGGATATTGTTTAAAAAACTTATTCATATTTGCTTCGTTTTGCTCTGTTTCATAAACTGAAAATTGCAAATTATGGACTTTATTACGATAGCCTATCTCTTCTAAATATTCATACGCCCCCTCGCGTCGCATAATACTAGTGTTCGCACTTTGATCACCAACTCTTATTGCTTGCAGAATACCAATATCGCTACATTCTGGTATTAGTGAAATTAATAATTTACACATCAAATACCCGCATATTGAATGATTTGCAGAATAAAAAGCCAGTGGATGAGTATTCTCTACCAAAGAATCTACAAACACATATGGTATATCATTATCTTCTAGCACATTGCATAAATGCGTAGTTTCCTCAGTAAAAGTTGGTCCAATAATTACAGCATCAGGAGATAAGTTTACAACCTCCGAGAACACTTCTTTACATGAATAAATATTATATTGATCATAAGTAAGAAGAGTAATTTGAATATTAATACTCTCATATTGCTCTACTGCCAACTTTATTCCATTATGGATACTATCCCAATATTCCCCTAAAGACGAATGAGGTGTCGTAATAATAATTTGATAACTTTTTTTTAGCGATAATGCAGAAAGGTGAATGTTAGGTTTATAGTCAACCTCTTTAAGAATATCTTCGATTGATTGCCGTGCCTTTTCAGATACATTACCTCTATTGTGCAGAACTCTATCAACCGTACCAGGAGAAACACCTGCAAGCTTGGCTATGTCTTTTATTCGTACTCTTTTTTTCATTTATATAGATAGGATGTTACATTTCAAATTATCAATGCCGCAAATATAACAATAAAAATTAGATGAATTATAGAAGATATAACAAAGAGAACAATATTATAGCGAAACTAAAAATGTAGTCTAGAATAAAATTAAATGTCTCATACATTGTATTTTCTAAATTAATTGTGTAATTTTGAAATCGATTGTGTACGTAAACAAAAACAAACAATATTATATATTATGAAAGATTTTATTAATGATGATTTTTTACTACAATCTGATGTTGCCAAAGAGCTATATCATACATATGCGAAAGGATTACCTATTATAGATTACCATTGCCATTTAAATCCACAAGAGATTGCAAATGACAGGCGATTTGATAATTTGGGGCAGATATGGTTAGAGGGAGATCACTATAAATGGAGAGCACTAAGAACTAATGGTGTAGATGAAAAGTATATAACTAGCAAAGATTCTACCGACTGGGAGAAATTTGAGAAATGGGCAAATACAGTACCCAACACAATGAGAAATCCACTTTATCATTGGACACACTTGGAACTTAAAACTGCTTTTGGAGTGGCAAAACTATTAAATAGTGAAACAGCAAAAGAAATTTACGACGAGTGTACAGCATTATTAAGAACACCCGAATATTCGGCTCGAGGACTAATGAAAAAGTATAATGTCGAAGTTGTGTGCACTACCGACGACCCTGTAGATAGCTTGGAGTACCATATAGCACTCAAAGAAGAAAACTTTGATATAAAGGTACTTCCAACATGGAGACCTGACAAGGCTATGAGTGTTGAAACAGGCAAAGAGTATGTCAAATACATTGATAAACTTTCCAAAGTTTCGGGAATCTCTATCAATTCATTTGAAACACTAATAGAAGCACTTAGAAAACGTCATGATTTCTTTGCAAGTGTGGGATGCAAGCTTTCGGATCACGGCATGGAGATGTTTTACGCCGAAGAATATACAAATGAAGAAATAAATAAAATTTTTAAAAAGGCAATATCTGGAGAATCACTAAACAAATTGGATATCGACAAGTTCAAATCTGCAATGCTTTACGAAGGTGGAATAATGGATTGGGAAAAAGGGTGGACACAACAATTTCATTATGGTGTAATCAGAAATAACAATAAGCGCCTTTTCGAAAATCTAGGTCCCGACACAGGATTTGATTCTATTAGTGACCAAAATATTGCAAACAGTTTAAACAGGTTTCTAAGCAGTTTAGACAAAGAAAATAAACTTACAAAAACTATTATCTACAACCTTAACCCTAGAGATAATGACATGATAGCATCAACAATCGGGAATTTCCAAGATGGATCGATTGCTGGCAAAATACAGTTTGGATCGGGATGGTGGTTTTTAGATCAGAAAGCTGGAATGGAAGCCCAAATGACATCTCTCTCTAATCTTGGGCTGATTAGCAGATTTGTGGGTATGCTCACAGACTCTAGGAGCTTCTTATCATATCCACGTCACGAATATTTTAGACGAACATTGTGCAATATGATTGGTGATGACATAGAAAAAGGATTACTCCCTAAATCAGAGATAAAGCATATTGGCAAAATGGTGCAAAATATATGCTATTATAACGCGAAGAATTTCTTTCAATTTTAATCAATAACATAATATGTACGAATTATTTAGTATAAAAGATAAAGTAATAGTTATCACAGGAGGCACAGGTGTCCTTGGAGCTTCAATGGTGGAATATCTTGCGACACATGGATCTAAAGTAGCAGTATTAGCCAGAAACAAAGAAAAGGGTGATAAACTAATAGAAAGTGTCAAATCTAAAGGTGGAGAAGCAATGTTTCTTCAAACTGATGTTACTAACGAAGAGGTACTCATACAAAATGCCAAAGATATAATTAATGCTTATGGCAAGATAGATGTACTAATAAATGGCGCTGGAGGCAATATGCCTGGAGCGACCATTGGTCCGAATAACAATATATTCGACTTAAAAATGGATGATTTCAAAAATGTAGTTGATCTAAATCTGATGGGAACAGTTGTACCAACTGTGGTGTTCTCTAGATATATGGTTGATGCAAAAAAGGGCAATATTATCAACATCTCCTCAGCTTCGGCTATACGCCCTCTTACAAGAGTGGCTGGTTATGGAGCAGCAAAAGCAGCAGTTACCAACTTCACTAAATATATGGCAGGAGAAATGGCAATTAAGTTCGGAGAAGATTTCCGTGTTAATGCTTTATGTCCAGGATTCTTTATAACTGAACAAAACAGAACTCTTCTAACTAACGAAGATGGTTCATTTACTGACCGAGGAAATAATATTATAGCCCACACTCCATTCAGACGTTTTGGTGTACCCGAAGATCTACTCGGCACTCTACACTATCTTGTTAGCGATGCATCCAAGTTTGTTACAGGTACTGTAGCTATAGTTGATGGTGGTTTTGATGCATTCAGTATTTAATTCATTATTTGAAATTATTACATTTCTAAAATCAATTTTCTTTGAACATGTCGATTAAATTAAGAACAGATTATAAATATTCGTTGGTAACTCCAACTAGTATGGGAGTAAGAATAACCCCAGTAAATGGACAGCCCGTTCATAGCAGTAATATGTTTCAGATGCAAGCCACTAGTGCCGAAACAAATGTTGCCAGCATTTCATCATCACTAGGTCTACCCGTGAAGGCTCTCACCACATTTGTAAAAGATAGTCCAATAGCTGCTTTTATTAAGTCAGACCTAAAGGCAAGACATATCGACTACGAAGGTCCGGAAGTAGAACAAGAAAATCCATGGGGCTATCGTCATCAGTTTAATATTGCAGATAGTGGCTATGGACTGAGAGGTCCACGGGTACAAAATGATAGAGCAGGAGAAGTGGGCCGCACACTTAGTGTTGAAGATTTCGACCTAGAGAGAATTTTTGGCCAAGAGGGTGTGCAAATTGTACATCTATCAGGATTAATAGCTGCACTTTCTCCCCAAACTAGCAACTTTTGTTTGGAGATTGCTAGATATGCTAAGAAACATGGTACACTTATCTCTTTCGACTTAAACCACAGAGCTACATTTTGGAAAGGAAGAGAAGATGAACTGCATGAAGCATTTACCGAAATAGCATCACTTTCAGATATTCTTATCGGCAACGAAGAAGATTTTCAATTATGCCTAAACGTTTCGGGTCCAAAAGCAGGAGGTGAAAATATTGAAGAAACAATAGATGCATTTAAAGGAATGATTCTAAATGCTAAAAAAGCATTTCCAAATGTTTCTGTTTTTGCCAATACATTGAGAGAAGTGATAAATGTAAACGAACATCTTTGGGGCGCAATTGTTTATGAAAATGATAATTGGCATATTGCTCCGTTGCGTACTATTAATGTGCTAGATCGAATTGGTGGTGGGGATGGCTTTGTAGGTGGATTACTTTATTCTATTCTAACCCAAAAGCCAGCCACACAGTGGGTTCAGTTTGCATGGGCAACTGGTGCCTTAGCAACAACATTCCTTACAGACTATGCACTTCCTGCCGACGAAGAAATGGTGTGGAGCATATGGAATGGCAACGCAAGAGTAAGACGATAATTTGAGAGACATTTCCGTTAATCATTAGTAAAACAACTAAAATTGTATTACTAACGAAGAAAATGTCAAATGAAATTGAACTAATTAAACAACATAAATGAAAAAGAAAGCTGATATAGGACTGATTGGTTTGGCTGTCATGGGCGAAAACTTAGTTCTAAATATGGAGAGTAAGGGATACACAGTAGCAGTATATAATCGCACAGTCGAGAAAGTGGACAACTTTATAAATGGGCGAGGCAAGGATAAGAACTTTATCGGAGCTCACTCATTGAAAGAGTTAGTAGAATCACTTGAGCGTCCTCGCAAAGTAATGATGCTTGTCAAGGCTGGTGCACCCGTTGACAATTTTATTGAACAATTAATTCCCCTTCTTGAGCCAGGGGACATAATAATAGATGGAGGCAACACCCATTTCCCTGACACAGTTCGTAGAACCAAATATGTAGAAAGCAAAGGATTATTATTTGTAGGCACAGGTGTTTCGGGTGGAGAAGAGGGAGCACTTACTGGTCCATCAATGATGCCTGGTGGTTCGCCAAAAGCTTGGTCTTATGTAAAAGAGATTTTTCAATCAATAGCAGCGAAAGTTGATAATGGAGTTCCTTGCTGTGATTGGGTAGGTGAAGATGGTGCTGGACACTTTGTCAAAATGGTTCATAATGGCATTGAATATGGAGATATGCAAATCATCAATGAGGCATATCATTTGATGAAAGACCTACTTGGAATAGATGCTTTTGAGCAACACGAAATATTCAAAAAGTGGAATACAGGAAAACTAGATTCATACCTGATTGAAATTACTAGAGATATCCTAGCTTATAAAGATGAAGATGGAAGCCCATTGGTTGAGAACATTCTTGACACTGCTGGGCAAAAAGGAACTGGCAAATGGACGGCATCTACTGCATTAGACTTAGGAATTCCTTTGACTTTGATTGCAGAGTCAGTTTATTCACGCAGCTTGTCGGCTCAAAAGGATTTGCGAGTTAAAGCATCTGAACAAATATCAGGTACCAAACCAAAATTTATTGGAGATAAAGAGCAATTCATTAATGACCTTGAAGAGGCAATCTATGCATCTAAAATAATTTCATATGCTCAAGGATATGACTTGATGATGGAGGCAGCCAAGGAATTTAATTGGAATCTGAATTATGGTGGCATAGCATTGATGTGGCGTGGAGGATGTATTATCCGTTCTCGTTTCTTGAGTGACATTAAGAAAGCATTCGACAATAATTCTAAGCTAGATAATTTATTACTTGACCCATTCTTTAAAGAGGCTGTTCTTTCAGCGCAAGAGAGCTGGAGAAGAGTTGTATCAACTGCGGTTTTGAACGGTATCCCTGTTCCAGCTATGGCTTCTGCACTAACCTATTTTGATGGATTTAGAAATGGTAGATTACCGGCAAATCTATTGCAAGCTCAACGTGACTATTTTGGTGCTCACCAATACGAGCGTGTTGACAAGCCTCGCGGAGAGTTTTTCCACACAGATTGGACGGGACGAGGCGGAAGCACTGCATCAACTATGTACGATGTATAAGATAATAGATTACATAAAATAAACATAAGCGCAACTCTTACCATTAAAGAGTTGCGTTTTTTAAAAATACAATATTATGATTTACTATAAATATGGTTCTTCAAAATCAAATTTATCTACAGATGATTTAAGAAAAGGATTATATGAGGCCTTAAACAAAATAGGAGAAAAGAAAAAGGTTTTGGTTGTTCCCCCTGATTTCACACGCTTCCCTAGCCGTGCTGGAGAACTTACCGAAATGAGCTGGAACTATTATGGAGATAAGTTAACAGACATTCTTCCCGCACTTGGGACACACACTCCAATGACTGACGAACAGATTAGTACGATGTTTGGTGAAACACCTAAGAAGCTGTTTCGTGAGCATGACTGGAGAAATGATGTAGTAACGCTTGGACAAGTTCCTTCAGAATTTGTAAGTAAAGTAACAGAAGGTAAACTAGATTTTACTTGGCCAGCACAAGTAAACAAATTATTAGTGGAAGGAGATTTTGACTTAATACTATCAATTGGCCAAGTTGTTCCTCATGAAGTGGTTGGAATGGCAAACTATAATAAAAATATATTTGTTGGCACAGGTGGATTTGAGGGAATAAACAAAAGTCATTATGTAGGTGCTGTGTATGGCATGGAGCGAATGATGGGAAGAGCAGATACTCCTGTAAGAAGAATATTTAATTATGCTTCTGACAACTATGCAGCACATATGCCCATACTTTATATTCTTACCGTAGTAGGTGTCAATGAAAAGGGCAATCAACAAACATATGGCTTATTTATTGGTGATAGCCTAGATGTGTTTGACGAAGCTGCAAAGTTATCGCTAGAGGTAAACTTCCAGATGGTAGAGAAGCCACTTGATAAAGTAGTAGTTTGGCTTGATCCAACAGAATTCAAAAGTACTTGGTTAGGCAACAAATCAATATACCGTACCCGGATGGCAATTGCAGATGGAGGCGAACTTATTGTGCTTGCTCCTGCCCTAAAAGAATTTGGGGAAGACAAAGAAATAGATAGATTAATTAGAAAATACGGGTACTTTGGCACAGAACAAACACTAAGAGCAACAGAAGAAAATGAAGAGCTTGGAAACAACCTTGGCGCCGCGGCACATTTAATTCATGGCTCATCCGAAGGTCGATTTAAGATAGTATATTGCCCTGGTAAAGACGAAGGAAACATTACTCAGGAAGAAATAGAGAGCGTAGGCTTCAACTATGCCGATATTGACGAAACAATGGAGAAATATAACTTCAAGAATCTAAAAGAAGGATTCAATACCCTACCCAATGGAGAAGATATATACTATATTTCAACACCAGCACTGGGGCTATGGGCATATAGAGATAGGTTTGATTATTGATTGTAAAATGTAGTATTATATACTTTACCATCAGAAGCAGTTGTCCGGAAATTCCG
>CAYFTB010000041.1:15665-16770 GCA_964345875.1 uncultured Proteiniphilum sp. | reverse complement strand
ATTTCAACTTTTGATCAAAATGTATTAAGTTTGACAAGTGAAAAACCATATTAACAACAAACTAATAGGATGATACGAAACAATAAAGAGGCAATTGCCTATCTAGGGCTTACATTGATGACAACAATAATTGGATTTTCATTTATTTTTGTGAAGTTTGCCCTAAATCATGCGTCAACAATTGATTTATTAGCTCACAGATTTAGTGTAGCCACAGCTGCGCTATTATTATACTATATCTTCATAAAACGTGAGAAGCCTGATATTAACAGAGAGAAAATTATTCCACTGTTATTGTTATCTATTTTCTATCCTATTTTGTTATTTTCGATGCAGACTATTGGACTGAAATATACAACTGCTTCAGAAGCGGGCATTATAAGTGCAGCAGCTCCAATCATCACATTAATACTTGCAAGTATATTCTTAAAAGAAAAGAATACAATTTGGCAAACGCTAAGTATATTTTTCTCAGTAGGAGGTATTGTATATATATTGTACAAAACTGGTTTTAGTGGCATGGGAACTGAAACCTTGAAAGGAAATATTTTTATTCTTTTGTCTGTTCTTGCAATGGCTATATATTTTGTGATAGGAAGAAGAGTCACCCAAAAAACCAACGCAATGGATATTACTTTTTTTATGACCATCACCGCTTGCATTATGTTCAACATATTAGCAATATCATCGCATATTAAAGCTGGCACCATACTACTCTATTTTGAGGCATTCAAAAGCAGTGAATTTATGTGGTCGATACTATATCTGGGAGTGTTGTCATCATTCCTCACATCATTTCTTACCAACAATGCACTTACGGTGATTCCTGCATCGCAAGTATCAATATTCAACAATCTGAGCCCAATCATTGCTGTATTTGCGGGAGTTATTTTTCTTAGCGAAACGCTATACACTTATCATATAATTGGAGGTGTGATGGTAGTATTAGGAGTTATTGGAGTCAACGTGCTTAAAAAGAAGTAGGGAAGCAATTACACTACCCTACCCTATATATTTTTTACTTAATCAGGCTTACCACCTTATTCATTTTTCGAGCAATTTCATTAGTACACAAATTTCCAATGCTACCAGCATGAGTGTGATT
>CAYFTB010000041.1:4004-15565 GCA_964345875.1 uncultured Proteiniphilum sp. | reverse complement strand
CCATGTGGTAAATTAGTTGTCATAAGTGCTATCTCGTTTGGCAGGCTCTGCAGGCGATTGCTATGAGCACGAATAAGCTCCCACACATCGGGATTCTTTTTGTGTGGCATGATGCTAGAACCAGTAGTAAGATTGTCGGGATATGAAATAAAACCAAAATTGGATGACAAATAATTGCAATTGTCAACAGCCAACTTATTAATAGTAGATGCAAATGATGCGATACTGAAAGCAAGAGTGCGTTCGGTTTTGCCACGCCCCATTTGAGCTGCCACCACATTATAGCTCATTTCTGCGAAACCAAGTTCTTTTGTGGTCATTTCTCTATCGAGCGGAAACGAGCTACCATAGCCAGCAGCCGAACCTAAAGGGTTTTGATTGGCTACATTATAAGCCGCTACCAACGTTTGCATATCATCTATCAATGACTCAGCATATGCACCAAACCACAAACCAAATGAAGATGGCATTGCAACTTGTCCGTGGGTATATCCAGGCATTAACACTGCCTTGTGCTGCTCGCTTATCTTTTGCAATAAGTCGAATAAGATTACGGCATTATCTCTCACTTCTTTAATTGCATCTTTGAAGAACAACTTCAAATCGACCAATACCTGATCATTTCGTGAGCGACCAGAATGAATCTTTTTGCCAATTTCGCCATGTCGGTCAATAAGCATTGCCTCAACTTGCGAGTGTATGTCTTCGGCATCATCATCAAGCCTGAAGTTACCTTGCTCTATTTCACTCAAAATATTATTAAGCTCTGCATGCAAAATATTTTCTTCATCAGCTTCTAGAAGACCAATCGACACCAACATTTTAATATGTGCCATTGAGCCAATGACATCATATTTTGCCAATCTCAAATCTAGCTCACGGTCATTACCCACCGTAAAGTCTGATACTAACTTGTCGGAATCCAATCCCTTACTCCATATCTTTGCCATTATATTCTTATTTTATTTCTTTTGTCAGTTGTTCTACAAACTTAATATAACCATTTATACCCTGTTCAATTTCATCAATCAAAATATATTCGTCAGATTGATGAGAACGTGCCGAATCGCCTGGGCCCATCTTCACAGCTGGGCAACTTATCCTCATCCAGTCAGATGTGGTTGGAGAAACATATGATTCAATCCCCATCCCTTTGATAGCATCCATAATGAAATGATTATTAGGAGTGGCAGAGCTTTTATTCTTTAAATTGCGTGCTGTCAATGTGCTATTCACCTCTGACTGAAGAATATCCATTATTTCGCTATTGTTATATTGATCTGTGGGACGAATATCCACTACAAAACTGCATCTATCAGGAACAACGTTATGCTGAGTTCCAGCATTTATTTGTGTTACTGTTATCTTAACTTCACCCATTGTGGGCGACACCTTCTCTAGCTTTATATTTTTAATAATCTGAATATCATCCAATGCAACATACAGAGCATTAACGCCCTCATTGCGTGCAGCATGACCACTAACTCCTTTTGCTTCTCCATCAACTACTAGCAATCCCCTTTCGGCTATAGCAGCCTTCATTTGTGTAGGCTCTCCAATGATTGCAAAATCAACTTTTTCAATCAGTTTCGTCCACAAATGTGTCATTCCCCCTTGCCCAGAGTTCTCCTCTTCGGCAGAGAGTACCAATACTATATTAAAAGGTAAATCAGAGTTATAGAAATGAAGGAATACTTGAATCATAGACACTACGCTTGCACCAGCATCATTGCTACCAAGACCATAAACATGACTATATGAAATGGGAGGATTAAAGGGATCAAATGTATAACCACTAGCTGGCTTAACGGTGTCTAAATGCGAATTTAGCATTAAGGTCGGCTTACTATTGTTATGGTTAGTTTGACTAAACACTAAGTTATTTCCAATTCTCTCGGGGATGATTCCCTTATCTTCAAAGAAAGATAATATATAATCAACCCTCAATTCCTCTTCACCCGAAAATGATTGTAAGGATATTAATTTACGAAGTATTTCAATGGCACTATCTTTGTATGAGTTCATCATATCTTTTTATTAATTCAGCACAGTGCCATATTTTGTTAGTAAGTTTTGGGCATGAAGAATAACTACCTCCGAAACGCCCTTCTCTATTGCTTTAAACGAATTGTCTATTTTTGGAATCATTCCCCCAGCTATAACACCTTCATTTTTCAATATTTCAGCTTCATCTTTAGTAATGGTCTTAATAATAGAGTCTGGATTTTCCACATCACGAAGCAAACCCTCCTTTTCAAAACAATAATAAAGAGTTGTGTCATACTTTTTAGATAGAGCAGCAGCCAAGGTGTACGCTATTGTGTCAGCATTAGTATTTAGTAGCGCCCCCTTTTCGTCATGAGTGATGGCACAAAATACAGGTGTTACACCATTGTCAAGCAATAATGATGTAAAATCAACATTCAACCTATCTGGGTTTGGATCGCCTACAAAACCAAAATCAATGGGTTTGGGCGATCTTCGCACTGATGGAATTGTATTTGCATCAGCACCCGAAAGTCCAACGGCATTGCATCCTATGGATTGAAGCGACGCAACGATGCTTTTATTTATCCATCCAGCATACACCATTGTTACAGTACGCAAAGTCTCTGCATCAGTCACTCGTCTCCCCTCAATCATCTTGGTTTCAATACCCAATTCCTTAGCCATCTTAGAGGCCATCACGCCTCCACCATGTATTAATAGTTTTAGTCCTTCAAGTTTGTCAAAATCATTCAAAAACAAATTCAAGGCGTCAGGATTATCAACGATATTTCCACCAATCTTTACTACAGACAAATGTTCTTTTTTATCCATTTCTAGTTTCTAAAAATATTACAATCCTTTCAATATTTCTTTCAATACACTTTGGGCAGATACCACACGGTTAGCAGCCTCTTGAATTACTATAGATTGTGAACTTTCGATAACATCATCGGCAACAATCATATTGCGACGAACTGGCAAACAATGCATAAAGTATGCACTGTTGGTCAAAGCCATCTTATGTGTATCGACTGTCCATGCTCGGTCGGTTGAAAGCACTTTACCATAATTTGGATCTTGAAAAGCTGACCAGTTTTTAGCATAAATGAAATCAGCGTCTTTATATGCTTTCTCTCTATCATATTCTACAATAGCATTACCAACAAACTGCTCATCAAGCTCATAACCCTCAGGATGAGTAATTACAAACTCATAATCAGTAGCATTCATCCACTCTGCAAACGAATTAGGAACTGCCTGTGGCAATGCACGAGGATGTGGGGCCCATGTTAGTACTACTTTGGGACGCACAACCTTTTTAAATTCTTCAATCGTTATTAGGTCTGCATAGCTTTGTAAAGGGTGGCGAGTGGCGGCCTCCATACTAAATACTGGCTTACCCGAATACTCTATAAACTGATTAAGTATCACCTCGTTGTAGTCGTCCCTCTTACTTTCAAACTGAGCAAATGAGCGAACACCAATTATATCACAGTAACTACCCATTACAGGAATTGCCTCTAATATGTGTTCGGGCTTGTCACCATCCATGATTACACCACGCTCTGTTTCAAGTTTCCAAGCTCCTTGATTTATATCAAGTACTATGACATTCATCCCCAAGTTAAGTGCAGCTTTCTGAGTACTTAACCTAGTACGCAAACTAGAATTAAAAAAGATCATCAATAGAGTCTTGTTACGTCCCAACTCCTGATCGGCAAAGGGATTTTCCTTTACATATTTTGCATTTTGAAGAGCTTGTTTTATATTTTCAATATCTTTTACACTAGTGAAATGTTTCATCTGTTATTAGGTTTACAAATTAATTGAGCTTCTCATTTAAATTCTCAATAAATATATCTATCTCCTCCTTTGTGATAGAAAGGGGTGGTAGTATCCTCATCACATTGTTTTTGGCACCGCCAGTAAAGATGTGACTCTCAAAAAGGAGTTTGTTTCTAACATCTGCATATTCGGGTTGCATATCTATCCCAAGCATCAGACCACGTCCACGAACCTCTTTTACTCCTTTGCAAGATTCAAGTTGTTCAATTAGATAATCGCCCAATACTTTAGCATTATCTATTAGATTCTCATTCTTCATAATATCAAGAACCGCTATAGCAGCCACACAAGCAAGATGATTGCCACCAAATGTGGTGCCAAGCATTCCTTTTTTAGCCTCAAACTCTGGAGAAATGAGTATTCCCCCAATAGGAAAACCATTGCCCATTCCTTTTGCCATAGTAATAATATCAGGTTTAATGTTTGCATACTGATGTGCAAAAAACTTGCCTGATCGTCCGTAGCCTGATTGAATTTCATCAAGAATAAGAATGACTCCATTGTTTTTACAAAGAGTTGACAATTGTTGCAAAAACTCATCCGTTGGCAAGAATATTCCAGACACTCCCTGTATTCCTTCAACAATTACTGATGCAACGTCTCCTTTTTCAATTTCAGCAGCAACTGCATCAATATCATTAAGAGAAAGAAAAACAACATCGTGTCCCATATTAAATGGCGATTGCACTGAGGGATTATCTGTAATTGCTACTGCTCCAGAGGTGCGACCATGAAATGCCCCATTAAAAGCAATAACACGTCTTTTTCCTGTGTGAAATGAAGCAAGCTTTAGTGCATTTTCATTTGCCTCAGCACCCGAGTTTGCTAGAAACAGCGAATAATCTGGATATCCTGAAAGATTTCCAAGCTTTTCTGCCAACTCTATTTGCAGGTTATTCTCAACAGAGTTTGAATAAAACCCAATTTTTGCCACTTGTTCTTGAATTGCTTTTACATAGTGGGGATGTGAGTGACCTACAGAAATAACGGCATGACCACCATATAGATCTAAGTACTCTGTACCATTTTTGTCCCACACTTTGCAACCCTTCGCTCTTACAGGCTCAATAGGCCACAAACTATATACATCAAATAAGTTCATTTTTCCAGATTTATAAATTATTAGAATGCGCTTCCCTTTAGTTTAAGTCCAGTGGTTTCATCAAGACCAAACATCAAGTTCATATTCTGAACTGCAGCGCCTGACGCTCCTTTAACCAAGTTGTCTATTATGGAAGTTATGTGTATATATCCATTGTGAAATTCAATATGCAACAACACTTTATTTGTATTGATCACCTCTTTTAGAGAAATACTACTGTCAGAAACAAAAACAAAAGGAGATTCTTTATAATAGTTTTTAAAAAGTTCTACTGCTGCTGTTTCACTCATAGAATTGTTCCATCTTGTGTAGATACTTGCAAAAATGCCTCTAGTGAAATCTCCTCGCATCGGCACAAAATTAATTTGAGGCACTACGCTACTCCCTCCACTTTTTAAAGTGTGAGTTATCTCTTCAAGATGTTGATGCTCGAAAGACTTATAAACTGAAACATTACTATCTCGATAACTGAAATGAGTAGTATCTCCAGGTCGCTTGCCAGCACCTGTTGACCCAGTTATAGCATGAACATGAATCTCATCAACCAAAGCATCAATAGACGCTAATGGCAAAAGTCCCAAAATAATTGAAGAGGCAAAACAGCCAGGATTAGCTAAATTGTTGGTTGCTTTTATTTTTTCTTTGTTAAGTTCACAAATACCAAATACAAATTCTCTATCCTCAAACTTAGGCACATTGCGGAAGTCATTCCCCAAGTCGATAACTTTGCAGTTTTCCGGCAATTTATTCTCTTGCAAAAACGCTCGAGATAATCCGTGACCAAGGCATAGAAATATTACATCGGGATTATTAAATGTATCAGTAAATACTAAATCCGTTTCACCAAACAAATCGCGGTGCATTTCCCCCACCGACTCACCCACAGAAGTGGTGCTAATTACTGATTCAATCTCAACATTCGGATGGTCAATCAATATACGTAGCAATTCGCCAGCAGTGTATCCAGTACCACCCGCAATGCTTACTTTTATTTTTGACATATTGTTATTTCTTTTGGTCGTGAATTGAATAATATATTTTCAAAGGATTAGCTGTTACTTTTGTAAACCCAATAACATCCTGTCCTGTGAATGATTTGTTTGTTTCTCCATATTCACCAAACTTAGAGCTCATCAAATCATATTTGGGACTACATCCTAGCACTGAAAAATGATACGGACGCAACTCCACCTCAACTTCACCCGACACATTTTGTTGTGAATCATCAAGAAATGTTTCGATATTGCGCATAACAGGCTCAAGATATTGTGCCTCGTGCATAAGTTGTCCATACCAACCAGACAATTGGTCTTTCCAATACATTTGCTGTTTTGTGAGCGAATGTTTCTCCAACAAATGGTGTGCTTTCACTATTATTAAAGGGGCAGGTGCTTCAAATGCTACCCGTCCTTTAGTTCCGATAATGGTATCTCCCACGTGAACATCACGTCCAATGCCATATTTGGAAGCGACTTTATGTAGTTTTAGGATTAAATCTACTGGAGACATCTTCTCTCCATTAAGCGAGATTGGCTCACCCATTTTGAATCCAATCTTAATACGCTCGGTGCCATGATCAAGTACCTGAGATGGATATGCCTCTTCGGGAAGGACTCCAGAAGAAGTAAGCGTTTCCACACCACCAACACTTGTGCCCCACAATCCTTGATTGATAGAGTACTTTGATTTTTCCCATGAGAAATCAAATCCTTTATTTTTCAGATAATCAATTTCATATTGGCGTGTAAGTGATAGGTCTCGAACAGGAGCAATAATTTTCACATTTGGTGCAAGAATTTCGAATACAATATCAAAACGAATTTGGTCGTTGCCAGCACCAGTGCTACCGTGAGCCACATAGTTTGCACCAACCTTCTTCACATGATTAAGAACTTCCATTGCTTGAAAAAATCTCTCAGAGCTTACAGACAATGGATATGTATTGTTTTTTAACACATTGCCATAAATCAAATATTTTATTCCACGACTATAATAATCCTGTACAGCATCAATACTGGTATGAGTAGTGGCTCCTAATGCCAACGCACGCTCTTCAATACGTTTTGATTCTTCGGCCGAAAAGCCACCAGTATTTACAACTACAGTGTGGACCTCCATTCCTTTTTCATTAATCAGATATGGAACACAAAATGAGGTATCTAAACCTCCGCTAAATGCTAAAACTACTTTTTCTTTCATTTTAAATTAAAGCTTTATGCTAATACATTAGCAGTATTAATATTTGTAACAGCCAATTTGGCTATTGATTTCTATTTCTTATGTAACTTATTGACTTGACGCTTCTTTACAATAGGTCTAACTACTTTTTTTGCAAACAAGCTATTAGTAGAAGACTCTTCTTTTTTCTTCTCTTTGGTTACAGGATCAAATAACAATGCTGTACATAAACACATTTTGTAATCATTTCGTTGAAGGATGTCAAAGTTACGGCAAGTTTGGCATCCCTTCCAAAATTCTTTATCATCTGTAAGCTCTGAATATGTTACAGGTTTAAAACCTAACTCAGAGTTCATCTTCATCACAGCCAATCCAGTGGTGATACTAAATATTTTTGCTCCCGGATACAATTTGCGTGAGAGATCAAAAATATTACGTTTGATTCGCTTAGCCAGGCCTTGCCCCCTATAGTCAGGGTGAACAATCAAACCTGAGTTAGCTACAAATCGTTGGTGGCTAAAAGTCTCAATATATGAGAACCCAACCAGCTTGTCGCCATCAAGAGCGACAACGGCCTTGCCCGATCTAATTTTTTCGGAAACATATTCAGGACTTCTTTTGGCAATACCTGTGCCACGTGCCTGAGCAGACACATATATAAGTTCGCAAATTTCTTCTGCGTAGCCTACATAGCTGCTATTTGCTATATGAATTTCTACACTCATCCTTAAAACGTAAATAAATAAATTGTGATTGAAAATAATACCTTACGGCAAAAAAGAAAACAAAGGGAAAGTGGTGCAAGCTTAAGATAGCCTGCAAAGATTTAAAAGCATCGTCGGACAACGTATATAGCTTCTTGGTAGTAAATATGTGAATGAATATCACTTTTCATGTTGCAAATGTAAATAAAAAATTCATATTTCATATATTTTTCAGAGAAATTATTTACTTTATCCACAAAAGAATCATTTTATTTACCTTTTGACAGGAAACAGAGCTGTTTTATCGCAATTTTGCCACTAAATATATTTTTACTATATTTGTTATCTCTAGAGTGCACCCACCTATAGCACTTCACATAATTATAGTAAAATCTTTTAACCACTAAATATATTATACAGTAATGAATATTAACAAATACCGAAGCTTTTCGCTTCAAAACTACAAAGAAATTCCTCAAATTAATGTGCTTTCTGAGAATGACATAGAAGCCATTGATATGGTAGGACAAGTATTACCCTTTAAAACAAATAATTATGTAGTAGAGCAACTGATTGACTGGGACAATATTCCTAATGACCCAATTTTCACACTTACTTTTCCACGAAAAGAGATGCTCTCTAAATCAAATTTCAGAAAAATAAAGGAGGCTAGTATGAAAAATGATTCTGATAAACTGAAAAACACTATATACGATATCAGAATGCAATTAAACCCCAATCCAGCTGGACAAAAAAGAAATGTTCCAATAATAGATGGAAAGAGGCTACATGGCATGCAACACAAATACAGAGAAACAGCTTTATTCTTTCCAAGTCAAGGACAAACTTGTCATGCATATTGCACGTTTTGTTTTCGTTGGCCACAATTTACAGGGATTAATGGGCTGAAGTTTGCTATGAAGGAGGCTGATTTACTACACAAATATCTATTAAAATATAATAAGATCACTGACATTCTCTTAACAGGTGGTGACCCGATGACAACCTCAGCCAAGATAATGTCGGCTTACATTGAACCACTACTTACCAAAGAGTTTGATCATATCAAAAATATCAGAATAGGTTCAAAATCACTTTCATATTGGCCATATCGTTTTTTAACAGATAAAGATGCGGATGAGATGTTGGCTCTGTTCGAAAAGGTAAAGAAAGCTGGGAAACATCTGGCTTTTCAGGCACACTTCAATCATCCTAAAGAACTATCAACCGATGCAGTAAAACAAGCTATTGAAAGGATTCAAAATACGGGAGCAGTCATCAGAACTCAATCTCCATTATTGAGATATATAAATGACCATCACAAAGTGTGGTCTGAAATGTGGTCTGAGCAAGTTAGATTAGGACTAATACCATATTATATGTTTATAGCAAGAGATACTGGTTCAAAAGATTTTTTTGAGGTTCCACTAGGTAAGTCTTGGGAAATATTCAGAAAGGCATACGCTAATGTCAGTGGTATTGCACGTACAGTAAGAGGACCAAGCATGAGTGCAGCTCCTGGCAAAATTCATGTTATTGGAGTTACAGAGATAAATGGTGAAAAGGTTTTTGTGTTACAATTCTTGCAATGTCGCAATCCACAATTGGTCGATATTCCTTTTTTCGCTAAATATGACAGTAAAGCAACTTGGTTCGATCAACTTGAGCCTGCATTTGGTGAAAGCCAATTCTTTTTTGAAAAAAACAATCTAATAAGCGAAGCACAAGGAGGCTTTGATGAAAGCTGGGAGTAATAAAAATTGAATTCAATATATTAAAACCCCAATTCAGCATTTGTGAGGAATATATTAGTTTCCGAGCAAATGTTGGCTTTAAGTGGGTATATCAAAAAACATATATCTAGCTCCATTCACATATACTTATATATTTACGCAAGGTATTGGTTCTGATAAAAGAACTATATATCCATTTTCTTACCAACACCTAAGCAATAAATCCTCTAATTAATCTTACGAAATACCATCTTGAATCGGTAAAACAATCGAGTATAATTCAAAAAAACAAAGAGGAGACAATAAGTCTAAATCAGCAAGAGTAAAATATCATTTAGGGAATATAATTCCCAAACAGTGGTGGCTAAATCTTATGCTATATTTCTATTGTATTGATTATATACGATAGAAATCCACTTATGGATTTGTATTGTATAGCCGTTATACAATACAAATCTACATGTGGATTTGTACTGTTCGTACCCAATACAATGTAAATCTACATATAGAATTGCATCGTTCGTGTCTTATACAATATAAATCCACAACAATACCAGAGGTTATTTTCGCACATACAGGTTTAATATAGAATCAATTAGTCCTATACCATCTGAGGTCCTATAAAAATCATGAAAGGATAGAATGATTTTAGGATGAAATTGCCAAGAAGAATATAAGATTCAGTAGGAATGGTATTATTATCGCTTACCTTGGTATAAGCTGGCAACAAAGTAGTATATTATAAAGTGCTTTTAGTTGCTGATTCTAACATATAAAATAACGTAACACAAAAAGATTAGACTCGATGACATATAATGATTAACGTATGGCCAAAAATTATTTCACGACATCTCTTATCTTTTATGTTTTAGTCTTTCATCGATAGCCGAAATCATCCAGAAAAAAACAAAAACAAAAACAATTAATAGAGTATAGAATAAAAAATCGCTTGTCAACAAAAACTCTTTACCTTTTGTGACATATGTAGCTCCTATTAATAAGGCCAATACTATATACATAGAACCCATTATACTATAAAAATCTTTCATGAAATTATTATTCCAAGTCTGACGCACTTGTGCCTTTCGCTTTAAAGCACCTTCCTGCTCAGCTTGATTCATTATCCGATGCTTTAAATTATCAGACGCCTCCTTTTTAGTTCCCTGCATCAATCGACGCATGATTTCATCATCAAATTTTATATTATTTTCTTTCATTTATATGCTTTATTTTTATCCAATTGATGGCTCTTCACCAAAATACGACATCCATATATCTCTAAAACTCTTACGCGCTCTAAAAAGTTTAACTTTAACATTAGACTCACTAAGTCCCGTTATCAATGCAATATCTTTTACTGAATGATCTTCCAAGTAAAAAAGAGTAAGAATAAGAGCATCTCCTTTTGATAATAAATCAAGAATTTTATCAACAGAATCAACCATTTCATTCTCATCAAATGTAAAATTTGGCTCGGAAGAAAGCTTTAATAAATCAGAATTTGAATCATCAATCCATATTCTAGTTTTAGAAAAAGATACCGCAGCATTATATACAATGCGATATAACCAAGAAGAAAATTTGCTGTCTGCTCTAAAAGTATGTAGATTTCGAAATGCTCTTATGTAACTATCTTGCACAACATCTTCCGCATCTTGCATGTTGCCAATTATCCTATAAGCAATCGTGATTGCCATATTCTGATAATTATCGACAAAATAACCAAATGCGGAAGTATCGCCAGAAAGGACTTTTCTTATTAATTGAGCTTCAGTCATTAAATACTGCAAAATTATTTTTCTTCTTCAATATTTTCATCTTGTATTGGGAGTGTATTCCGAGTAAACATATAATAAATAAGATATCCAATACCCAAGAATAATGTCACACTAGAACCAATAATCCAAAACTGCATATCATCATTTATTATCCAGTATTCTGTTATTAATAATCCTATTAGCAAACCCACTGCCAGAGACACTAGGACGGTGCCATTTCTAAGAGATACAA
>CAYFTB010000041.1:0-3904 GCA_964345875.1 uncultured Proteiniphilum sp. | reverse complement strand
TTTTAAATTAATAATTTGATTTCAATCATAAGACATATATGATAGGCAAAAGGTTACAAAAGAATGAGAAATAATTTCACTTATAACATATAGAATTACAAGTTATCAACCAAAAGCCTAGTTTTCAACAAAAAAGATAACATTTTATTTAATTAACACCAAATCTGCATAATTATTGCTTATTTTGTCCTTTCATTATAAAGTAATTACATGGGAAAAATAATCTCTTTAGCAAATCAAAAAGGAGGAGTTGGCAAGACCACAACTACGATTAATTTATCTGCATCATTAGCAGCATTTGATAAGAAAGTTTTGGTAGTAGATGCCGATCCGCAAGCTAATGCGTCCTCAGGACTTGGGATAGATATAAGGAATCTTAAAAATACAGTCTATGAAGGGTTGATTGGCAAGTGTACTCCAAGTGAAGCAGTAATGAAAACACCTTTTGAAAATATTGATATAATTCCATCACACATTAATTTAGTTGGTGCAGAACTTGAGATGGTTCAAATGGATAGTAGAGAAAAAAGGCTTAGAGACCTCCTCATTCCGCTAAAAGCAGATTATGACTATATACTTATAGACTGTTCGCCATCTTTAGGTATTATTACAGTAAATGCACTAACTGCCTCAGATTCGATAATTATTCCTGTTCAATGTGAGTACTTTGCTCTTGAGGGTTTAAGCAAATTATTGAATACAATCAAGATTATAAAGTCAAAACTGAATCCTAAACTAGAAATTGAAGGATTTGTATTAACGATGTACGATTCTCGTCTTAGACTTCACAATCAAATTTATGAAGAGGTTAAGAGTCATTTTAAGGAACTGGTATTCAACACTGTAATTCAACGAAATATAACTCTTAGCGAATCTCAAAGTCACGCCAAGCCAGCTCTAATGTATGATGCTGGCTCAAGGGGAGCTATCAATCATATGCAATTAGCTCAAGAGATTATCGAAAAAAACAATTAACTTTGTAATATATCTTTGAATAATATGGGTAAAAAAAATGCATTAGGAAGAGGTTTAGATGCCTTAATATCTTTCAATGAAGGAGAGTCACAAGGCTCAACATCTATAATAGAAGTTGAATTAGATAAGATAAAGCCTAATCCCGATCAACCTCGCACATCATTTGATGAAGAAGCCTTAGAAGAACTAGCTGCTTCGATAAAGAAGATTGGAATAGTTCAGCCTATCACTTTACGTCATGAAGGAAATGGTTTTTACCAAATTATTGCAGGAGAACGAAGATATAGAGCATCTTTATTAGCTGGACTAGAAACTATACCTGCATATATAAAAGCAGCTTCTGACAATGAGCTGATGGAAATGGCATTAGTTGAAAACATTCAGCGAGAGGATCTAAACTCAATTGAAATAGCATTAGCATATCAGAATTTGATTGAAATGTTATCACTTACCCAAGAACAACTTAGCGAAAGAGTAGGAAAAAAGAGAGCAACCATTACAAACTATTTACGATTACTTAAACTTCCTGCCGAAGTGCAGATGGGGGTTAAAGACAAAAAGATTGATATGGGGCATGCTCGAGCACTGGTAACGATAAACGATCCTGTAAAGCAACTCTCAATTTATAATCTTATTCTTAAGGAAGGTCTGTCAGTAAGAAAGGTAGAAAGCATCGTACGTGAAATTTCAGAAGGTGTAGAACCCAACAAAACAGACAATAAAAAAGACAACATAAAATCTGCTCTGAGTGAAGATTTTGATATTCTAAAAAAACATCTGTCAAGTTATTTCAAAACAAATGTTCAGTTTAATTATAACAAGAGCGGAAAAGGCAAGATAACAATCCCTTTTGCAAATTCAGAAGAGTTAGAGCATATTATAGCTGTACTTGACACGATGAAGAAATAAATATAATGTTGAAAGTCAACAAAACCATACTCGTTATATTCTTTTATGTCGCTGTTTGTTCAATGGCTAGAGGAACTAATCCCATATTTCAAATAAGGGATTCTATTTCTGAATTACAAGATTCACTCGTTATTGACTCAATTTACAAAGAGATTCTGAGTATTGAAGATTCATTGTTAAATGACACAGTTAAAACTTTACCCATAGATTCATCATCTGTGTTCGATAATTTAAATGCAGATAACGCAAAGGTTTTTAAACCAAACCCAAATAAAGCAATAATATATTCAGCCATCTTCCCAGGTCTGGGACAGATCTATAATCAGAAGTATTGGAAACTGCCAATTTTATATGGTGGTTTTGTGGGAGTATCATATGCCATTACGTGGAATAATACCCACTATCTAGATTACTTCAATGGCTACAAAGATATCTTAGACGATAATCCTGACACAAACAGTTGGCATGATTTACTTCCTTATGGTCAAGATTATGAAGATGTTGACAAAGAGTGGTTCACAAGAATTTTAAAAGACCGAAAAAATTATTTTAGATATTATCGTGATTTAAGTATCATAATAGGAATAGGATTATATGGATTGGGGATTATAGATGCATATGTTGATGCTCAACTTTTTGAGTTCGACATAAGCCCTGATTTATCAATGAAGATTGAACCCGTGATGATTAGTAGTAGTAGCAATAAAAATTTTATTGCTGAGTCAGTTGGGTTTAGATGTAGTTTTAGTTTTTAATTCTAACACTTTAAAACAGTTTCTTCATTTCATTTTAAAGCGAATAATAAATGAAAAAATTAATTATTAGTATTCTAACAAGTACATTGTTTTATATATGTGCTTCTTATTCACAATCAACCAAAACCCTTGATAACGACACGTCAATCGTTGCACCTGAACATTTAAATAATAAGCTAGCAACACTAATACAAGAATGGCAAATAGACCTTAGCAGTTCAAAAAGTGATTGTAGCAATGGCTCAAATATTGTTTATGATGACAGCACTTATGCCCACAGACTATACGACTTCCCGAGCGAGATGGAACTTTCGTATAATGAGGTTGTAAAAAGCTACATTGACATGTACACTATCCGAAAACGTGAATTAGTTAGCTACATGCTCACTGTTGGAGAATATTATTTTCCTATGTTTGAAGAAGCACTGGACAGACAAGGGATACCTCTTGAATTAAAATATCTCCCAGTTATCGAGTCAGCATTAAATCCAATTGCTGTTTCCAGAGCTGGAGCAACAGGATTGTGGCAATTTATGCTAAGAACAGGACAAGGCTATGGACTTCAAGTAAACAGCCTTGTTGATGAAAGAAGAGACCCATACAAATCAACTGAGGCTGCAGCTAAATACTTAAAAGACCTTTACTCAATTTATAATGACTGGAACCTAGTCATTGCTGCATATAATTGTGGACCAGGAAATGTAAACAAAGCTATAGTGCGAAGTGGTGGTAAAAATGATTATTGGGAAATTTATCATAACTTACCGAAGGAAACAAGAGGCTATGTCCCTGCATTTATTGCAGCGAACTATGTGATGAGCTATTACGACAAACATGAAATATGTCCCGTAAAAACCACAAATACAGACATGATTTCATTGGATACTATTCATGTTGACAAACAAGTAAACTTTAATCAAATATCAAAAGTACTTGATATTTCTGTTGAAGATATCCGAAGATGGAATCCTCAATACAAAAAGGATGTTATTCCTGGAAATTTCAAAAATCACACTTTGGTTTTACCAATAACAAAAGTATATGCATTCTTGGAGAAGGAAGATGAGATCATTAATTTCGATAAAGACAAATTCGATACTCACAGAATTAACACTGATGAATATATTGCTGGAAATAATAGCATTTCAGGCGGAAATACAGAGAATGTATATTACCGTGTCAAAAGCGGAGACACACTATCTAAGATTGCGTCAAAAAATGGCACATCAGTTGCGCAATTGCAGAAATGGAATAATTTAAGATCT
>CAYFTB010000040.1:0-16863 GCA_964345875.1 uncultured Proteiniphilum sp. | reverse complement strand
AATGCAATAAAAAAAGCCTTGAATTCATGAATTCAAGGCTTTTTTTATTGCATTCTCAATCAGCTTAGTTTCTCCTTCCCTGACGATTAGTACTCATTCTTTCTTCGCGAAGTTTTTGTAGTTTATCAGACTTTTCCTTGCCAATAATTTTTTCAAGCTCGGCCTGATTATTTTTTGCTTCTTTTTCGCGTGCAGCACGCATCTCTTCTCTTGCCTTATCACGATTAGCAGTTGTGCGATCTCTGCTTTCTCTCATTTTAGCAATCTGTTCTGCTCTTTTTGCATCTTGTTTTTTAAATAATGCCTCAACTTCAGCTTTCTGAGTGTCAGTCAAGTCAATTTGTTTAGCCATCCATTCTACGCGATCTTTTGCAGTCATTTGACGATCTCTATTAGAGTTTCCTTGTCGTTCTCCTCTGTTTTGTGCAGATACTGATAAGCTAGCTGTTAATAATACAGTTAACATTAATGCTAAATACTTCTTCATAATTCTAATTTTTTAGTTCTTGTTTTTATATTAATTCCATTTGTCAAAGTTATGACACCCTAAATTAGGTAATCGTTTAATTATTTCCAAATGATTGAGTACTGTATTTGTCTAATAGTTAGTAGTTTTAGCTATTGTTTGTCGTATAAATAGTTTGATTAAGACTCGTATGTTTTGTGTTTATCGACAGATTGGCATTGTTTGTATATAAACTATGTTCAATATACAATTTCGAAACATTTTACTCTATAAAACTGAACTTAGCATTTTGCACAATCTCAATTATTAATGTGTTTAGACTAATATTGAAAAGGTATTTATATCTTTGCGACAATAAGTTTTACAATCTTACATATAAATACAGACACAAACTAAATTATATACTAAAAAATAGATTCATTATGAGAAAGTTTCTGCCAGTTTTGGCGTCATTGTTCATTTTAGGTGTTTTGCCCAGCTGTGTTACAAAAAAGTCGGGGAATCCAATTTTCCCTGGTTGGTATGCTGATCCAGAAGGAACAGTTTTTAACGGTAAATATTGGATTTTTCCAACATATTCGGCACCATTTGAAGAGCAAATCTTTCTGGACGCATATTCGTCAAAAGATTTGGTAAACTGGACAAAGCATAGTAATATCATAAATTCTAAAGAAGTGAAATGGGCACACAAAGCAATGTGGGCACCAGCAATCACCGAAAAAGATGGTAAATACTATATTTTCTTTGGTGCAAATGATATTCAAAATAATGATGAAATAGGCGGAATAGGTGTTGGAGTGGCTGATAAACCCGAGGGTCCTTATAAAGATCATCTTGGAAAACCATTATTGGATAAAATTATTAATGGAGCACAACCAATAGATCAGTTTATTTTTAAAGATGTAGATGGACAATATTACATGATTTATGGAGGATGGAGACATTGTAATATTACAAAACTAAATGATGACTTTTCTGGATTTATACCTTTTGATGATGGAGAGGTGTTTAAAGAGATAACTCCAGAGGGTGGTTATGTAGAAGGTTCTGTGATGTTTATAAGAAATGGCAAATATTACTTTATGTGGTCTGAAGGTGGATGGGGAGGCCCTGATTATAAGGTTGCTTATGCAATTGGTGATTCTCCCATAGGTCCATTTAAAAGAGAAGGTGTTGTTTTGGAACAAGATGGAATAATAGCCAATGGTGCAGGACATAACTCTGTGATAAATGTTCCTGGCACTGATGAGTGGTATATTGTATATCATCGTCGTCCAATGTCAGCAACAGAAGGTAATGTGAGAGATGCGAGAGAAACTTGTATCGAAAAGATGTATTTTGATGAGAACGATAAAATCGTTCCAGTTGTTATGACAAACGAAGGAGTTAAGGCTAGAAAACTAAAATAGAAATATCTTTACTCCTTACATATTTTCAATAAGGAATAGTAGAAATTAAACGCTTGGTCGTGCCATTGATTTAATTGGCATGATCAAGCGTTCAGTTAATATAGCCCTTGATATTTTAAAGAAACAATCCTTTATCGGTACTGAATTATTAATTCTCTGTTTGTCAATATTCTGTATATATTTCTTGAGTCGTATTCAAATTAAATATAGTTCAGTAGCAAGTTTATATCTCTGAATCTGATGATTATTGCTTTTTCTCAATATTACTTTCATAATCATTCTTCCCTTTGCTCTGAGTTACTAAATATACACCGGCAAAAACTAGAACAGCAGATAGAATCTTGTCAATTCCAAATTTATCCATTCCAATAATGACTGTTGCCAATGATGCTACTATTGGTTGCAGATAGTTATACATGCTAACTGTGGTGGGACGAAGTGTTTTTTGACCAATAGGAATTAGCATATAAGTTATAAAAGTAGATAACACAACTACATATAATGTTCTAAGTACTACGCTTGTGTCAAAGGCTGATATATTTATACTTGCAATTGACTTATAACCAATCATTGTAGTAATAATAGCTGCAAATAAAAACATCCACTTCATGGCTGTAAATGGCGAATACCTTGCGATTAAATCTTTGAAAAGGGTAAGATATAATGCAAATGAGGATACAGAACATAATACTATTATATTTCCACTAATTGAGCTAATAGTATTTTGATTTGCTTGGCCTGTTATCAAAATTAAAGCACCTGAAGCACCAACAATAACACCTATTGCCTTTTTAATTGTGATAGGCTCTTTAATTATTATTGCAGCCAAAATCATAGTTAATAATGGCAATAAAGTTACCACAAGAGATGCATCAATAGGTGATGTTTTTGAAAGACCATATATAAATGCTGTTTGATTAATTACAATTGCAAACATTGATGCAAAAAAGAACTTTATAATATCTTTGGCAGGAACCTTTTCTTTAACTGTAAAAATGGATGCTATCCAAAATAGTATAGCTGCTCCAGCCATCCTAAAGAAAGTCATGACAAAGGGATCAATTACTTCAGGAACAATCGTTCGGGTAATAGGTGTGTTAAGGCCAAAAATGAAATTGGCAATAAATAATGCAATATGTCCGTGATTTTTATTTAGCTTCTTCATTAAAGTAAAGTACCTGTCAAAAGCTAATTTGTTTTTTCTTTCTTCCTTTTCATCAAATACTTCAAAACAAAATATAGAATAGCTACAATAACTATCGCTATAACAATATATCCAATTTCGTGACTGTATTTGTCAATAACATCAGCTTGTCCATGCGCTATATATCCCAACAGTGCTAAAGTAATATTCCACAAACCTGCACCCATAATGGTATATACAGTAAATGTTACAAAGCTCATTTTGGCAAGTCCTGCGGGGATTGAAATCAATTGTCGTACAGCTGGAATTAAGCGTCCCACAAAAGTAGAAGTTTTACCATGCCTATTAAAATAGTCTTCAGCATGTTCTATCTTTTGACTATTGAGAAGCAATAGCTTGCCAAATTTGCTGTCTGCAATTTTATAGATAATGGGACGTCCTAAAAACATGGCTAGAAAATAATTGATATAGGCACCAATCAAAGCACCAATAGTTCCGAAAAGAACGACAAGAAAAATATTAAGATTGCTTTCGGGTTTGCTTGCAATATATGCAGCGGGCGGAATCACTACTTCAGAGGGAAATGGTATAAACGAGCTTTCTAGAACCATCAAAGCAGTAATACTAGTATAATTCATATTGCTCTCATACCAAGATTCAACCTTTTTGATCCATGACTGATTTTCAGTATTTTTTTTATCTAATTGTGATGTTTCAACTTGTTGTTCCAGCTCATTAGCACTCACAAAATTGGTTGTTAATACTCCAAATATGAAACAAATTGCGATTGTATTTATTTTGTAGGATTGCATATATCGTATTATGAAATTGAACACAAAAGTACAACATTTTTTTAATACTTCCACTCGTTAATATTGATGTGGCTTAGAGATAATCAAGCAAGAGTTGCTTTTCTATAAATCAAGGGAATGACCAAGAAGCATTCTCCTTTATAATTTATCTGAAATGTTTTTTTCGATATAGAAACTTTCAAATATCATCAAAATAGCTTTTAGCAACCAAAAATATTTCTGAATATCATCAAAAACACTTTTATCTATGTTCAAATAAAGCAATTTAGTGAAAAATAGAGGAAAAAGAGAACAATATTGACTTAGGTTTAGCTTACGATAATTTATATTAATGCCAAAAGGATATTTAGGTGTATAAAATTTGGATACGAGGATTACGTTTCATCAATTCTTCTCGAAAAATATCCATTTTGTTTTTATTTAGTCTTATTCGCTCATAAGTGGGAGTTTTGAATCCAGCAGGAAGATAGGTACATGATAACCATTTATTCTTGGAAACATCAAGCTCAATAATATCATCAATATTTATTATTCTAGCCTTTCTGAGAAGAAATCTATATCTTAGATTGTTATCACTAATTACATACTTATAAGGGTGTATAATTAATAGATTCAAAAGTATATACACGCATAAACCACTCGAAAAACCTTTCCAATTGAAGTCGAGTAGGAGACTAGCAAATATAAATATCAATGCTAAACTAATAGACGTCAAAATAATGAAAATCTGATAGTTTGTGTTGGAAAAAGATACAGGTTTATTATTAATCATGATGTTACATATTTTTGGTAGCATAAAAATATAGAAAAAGTTTAGAACGTAATAATTTTTTGCTGTTTTTGTAATATGTTTTGGGATGCAAAAACATATTGTAAATAAAACATACATATTGTCTGAGTTTAAGTCAAGCAATTTTTCTAATTTTGTAACAACAAGTTATTGGACTTTTTCCAGTAGCTTTTTTAGTATATCTATGAAGAAAAAAATAATCAATGATCCTGTTTTTGGGTTTATAAATATTCCAGATCAATTTGTATATAAACTAATTCAGCACCCCTCAGTGCAACGTTTAAATAGAATTAAACAACTGGGAATGGCCTCATATGTTTATCCTGGGGCACAACACACCAGATTTCATCACACAATTGGTGCAATGTATTTGATGGATGTGGCTTTGAAAAATCTGCAAGATAAGGGACATGATATTTCTTATGATGAATATATAGGTGCATTATCAGCTATTTTGCTTCATGATGTTGGGCACACTCCCTTCTCACATCTTCTTGAGAACACTCTAACTAACAATGTTCATCATGAAGATATTTCGCTTGTAATTATGAATCAAATCAACAACAATTGCGACAACCAATTAAAATCCGCCATAGATATTTTCACTAATAAACATCATAAAAGTTTTTTAAATCAGCTAGTTAGTGGTCAATTAGATGTGGATAGACTAGACTATTTGCAGCGGGATAGTTTTTTTACAGGTGTGAAAGAGGGAAGTATAGGAGCTGCCAGAATAATGAAAATGCTGGATGTGGTGGATGACAAGTTAGTTGTGGAATCAAAAGGAATATACTCGATTGAAAACTTTTTGATGTCGCGCAGATTTATGTATTGGCAAGTGTATCTTCATAAGACTGCTGTTGCAGCTGAAAAAATGCTTATAAACATTATTAATCGTGCTAAGTATTTAGTGAGAAATGGAGAAGAGCTATTTGCATCACCATCATTGAAGTTTTTCCTGAAAAATGATATCGCTATAAATGATTTTAGTGAAAATGCAGATACTCTGAATCATTTCCTGAATCTTGATGACAATGATATTTGGACATCACTTAAGGTGTGGCAAAATCACCACGACATTGTTATTTCTACCTTAAGCCGAGGTATGATAACTAGGAAACTTTTTAATATTGAAGTTAGTAACGCACCATTTGGCGAAGATATAAAAGAAAAGTTTAGAAACAAGATAATGAGAAACCTTGATATTTCGAGGGAAGAGTCACACTACTTTATTGCTTCTGATTCGTTTGTAACAGATATGTATAGCAAATATGATGAGAGTATAATGATTTTATTTCAGGATGGTTCAATAAAGACAATTGAGACTGCTTCGGATATGTTTAACATCGAATTATTGTCTAAGACTGTAGAGAAATATTATTTCGCTTATTTGAGAGATAAATCTTTTAATTACTAGATATCCTTTTTCCCTTCAGGAACAAAAAACCACACAACCAATGCTCCAATTATACCAGCACAGAATATTATTATACGTAGTGTGAATATTTTAAGAACTAATAAGGTTGAAATTAACACCATTGTCCACATGAGGATAATTACCTTTATCTTACCAGTTTTGGTGATACCTTTTTGTTTTTTATATTCTTTGATTCTTGTGCCAATTATTTTGCTATTTAGAACTTTATTGTAGAGCTTGTCCGAGCTTTTTGCAAACATAGCAGCCGAAAGAAGTGCAAAAGGAGTGCATGGTAATCCAGGAACGACAATACCAAGTATAGCCAAAATTAAAGCTAAAACTCCTAATATGGCGTAAAGAATTTTTTTTATTCTACCCCTTTTTAATAATACACTATTATCCTCATTTATAGCTGTAATTATTGTTGTTTCTAAAGTAATACTTTCTTCTTTATTATTCATTAATACCCTCTACCTTAAAAAACGAAATGTTATTTTTCGACTGCAAATATAAGACATAATGATTGATGTTCAAAAGACACTCTATTAAAAACCCAATAATGAAGATTATTTAGACATTATTATTCTATTTATATTATGTTTTTTTTATCTTTGTACTATGAATCAACTGATTTTGCATTTAGAATATCTTCTACTTAAGCACGATTGTGTTATTGTGCCAGGAATGGGTGGATTTGTTGTTAACTCAACATCTTCACGAAAAGAGGATTTATCTATTTTTCATAACCCTGGGCATGAACTGATATTTAATAAATTATTAATTCATAACGATGGACTTATAGCAGAATCCTACATGAGAGCTGAAAATATTTCATTCGAACTTGCATCACATAAAATTGAGAAATCAGTTAATGAATTGCGAGATGAATTGAAAAATAATAAGAGGGTTTCATTAAATGGATTGGGTACTTTTGAAATAAACAGTGACAATTTATTGATATTTAAGTCATTTCCTTTTATTCGTCCTGATAATTTTGGATTACAGACTACTTCGTTGAAGCCAATACTTCAGTTAAAGCCCAAGAACAATACCGCAAGCAAACCATTTATTGAAAAGAAAAATGCTTTGTCAAAAATCAGTATTAGCACTGCAGCTGCTGCAATTATTGCTATATTATTTTTGATTATTCCAATACAAGACTCTGTGATAGAACATCAATCAGCACAAATATTATCAGAGAGCAGCATATTTGCAAAGTCTAATAAACAAAAAAATAGAAGCTCAGAGTACTTGGCTTCAACTCAATTAACCGATCAAAACGAGATTGCAAATTCGGATGACATAATATTATCTTCTAACAACAATGATAATAAGTATATTGTCATTGTAGGAGTTTATGAAATAAGAGATATTGCTGATAAAATGATTGACAGATTAAAATCTGATGGTTTTATCAACTGCAATTCTATCGAAAGGTCTAATAGAATTGATGTATATGCTGATGGATTCTCAACACGTGAAGAGGCCGAAACAATTGCCAGAGAAATGAGACAAAAATTCGAGATATATTCTGAGGCCTGGGTAAAGGAGTTAAAGATAAAATAAAAAAGAGAATCAGAATAGAACTATAATGCTGCTAAGATGAGTTTTATTATGACACATCCAATCAAGGTATACTACAATTAAAAACTATATGTATACGAAGAAAAAAACAATATTTTATTCCCTCGTATTAATTTTATTTTTTATTTATGGTTGTTCAAATCGAGATATAAGTGGAAAAAATATTGGAGAGTATTTGGATAAATTAACTACTAGTTCAACTTTTAATTTCACTTCGATAATTGATAGTCAGGTTGATTCATTTTATGTTATGCAACCGTATGCATATGCGGATTTAGATAAATTGAATTTCAATATTTCCAAAAAACTTAAAAATAGACTTAGTAATAAAGCCTCTTTTGATCATTTTTGTGTTTTGATTTTCATTCATGATAATCAAATAGTACAACTTGCTGATATTCCACGGACTTGTGCAGATTTTGCAGAGATAAGTCCAGTTTTGTTCTCAATTAATCAACAATTTTATTTGGATGATCAAAGAGTTGTAAAGCTATTTTACGAGAATTAATCTAAATAAAAAAATGCAATACAAAAATTAGTGAACTATAAGCAATGCTTTATAAACTAAATAAATTTATACAATTGTATGGTTGGAATAGCATAGACATTGTTCAGACCAGGATGTTATCCACAAGACAAACATAGCATAATAAGCTTTTAAACTGTATGCAAGTAGGAGGCATTACGAAGTAAATTGATGTAGAAAGTTTAAAAAAAAGGCTATTATAATGAACTTGTATCATCACAAATGCAACAATAAGTATGGATAAATATTGTTAAATAGTTTTCCTAGTTTATAATATCTGTTTTTTGGCTATTTCGGTATTATCGGCACAATATACTGATAATCTATTAAAAATTACAAAAGCCTGTTTTCAAACTGATGAAAACAGGCTTTTCTTTATAGCTTATAGATTTTAGACTCGCTGTTCAAATTGAAGCAACTCTTTTTCAATATTTAATATTCTTAAACAGCACTCTGTTTTCTCTAGCTTCATTAATGCGTATCAGCAATTTTTCTCTACTTTGATTTAAAAGATCAGAAGAATCACTTCCTGATATTATTTCGAGAAGATCTCTAAGTTCATCATCCGAAAACTGTTCCATCACTTTATCAAAAGGTTCTTTAACTCCTATTTCAAATCTAATAAAAGCAAGACGAGCTTTTGCAGTTGGAAAATCAGGATCTATCCTCAACAGTTGCTCTAGATAATTCGCTGCTTGTTCATACTTTTCTTGTGCAACATTGACATTTGCCAGTCGATCTATTATATCTACATCATTTTCTGACAAAAGTGCTGCTTTTATATATGCAGCCTCAGAAGCACGCAAGTTCTCTGAAATAAAGAACAACTCGCCTTCAAGAATATAATAATCTAGCGTCTCTTTTTCTTCTTCTGGCACTTGGTAATACAAATCCCAAGCTCTTGCAATATTATCTCTTAAAAGTTCAACAAATGCACGTTTTATAACTATTCCTTCCGAGCCAAATCTTTCCTCTTTAATATCAATAAAGCTTAGCATATCGTCATATTGTTCCAATGATTCGTATCCTTCAATAATTGAATCATAAATTGACACATCATCTGGATTCAATTTGATACATTCTTTAAAAGTAGCAATAGCCTCAGAGGCATTATCATTAAGAAATAATGATAATGCTTTCATTTTTAGTGTATCAACATCACCTTCATTAATAGTATTTGCAAAGTCAAATGCACTAATAGCCAGATCATATTGTTCGTTTAGTGAATATAGTTTACCTAAATTAACCCACCCATCATAAGAATAAGGATTAAGATCAAGAAGACGATTATTGTATTTGATGGCATTCTCATAATCGGACATCATTTCATATGAAAATGCAAGATCTATAAATACCTCAATGTTTGATTCATCAATTTTAAGGCTTTGTTCGAAATAATAAATGGCACGGCTATAATTCTCTATATCGTTCATTATAAAGCCAAGCTCTGTGATGAATATATATAGGTCTTCGATTGGTAAATTATTTGCAATCGTATTACTTATTAACTCATTTGCCTCTTCATCTCTTCCTACTTGAAACATAGCCTCAATCTTTATTAATGCTATTTCAGAATCTTCATCATCCGAGATATTATCAAGATACATCAATGCCTCCTCATACAAATCCATATCTACTAAAACCTTAGCCTTCAAGACAGTTAATGCAGTATTTCCAGGATGAATCTTCAGACCTTCTTCGATAATTTCATTGGCAAGCATATTATCATCCATAGACATATAATATTCAGTAAGCATAGCAAATTCATCAGCATCAAAATATATCTTCTTGCCGGAAATTAGCATATTCTCATACTTATTTACCAAATCCTGTATGTTAATATCATCGTTGTTTTGCATATTCTGTTAAATAGAAGTGCCGACTATACATAATTGATATTAATACTCACCTTTACATGTTTATCAATATATATCGTCAAAAATAAAACTTTTAATGTAGTAAACTATTCCGAAGTGCTTTGTTTCTTCCAAGAATCCTTCAAAGCAACTGTACGATTAAAAATCATTTTATCCTGAGTAGAATCTTTATCTACATTGAAATATCCAATTCGTTGGAATTGAAAGCTATCCAACGGTTTTGAGCTTTTCAAATACTCTTCTACCTTACAGTTTTGCTTTATTATTAGCGAATCTGGATTAATAAACTCCTTAAAGTCTTTTTCTTTCTCAGCCATTGGATCTTCCTCTAAAAACAAGCGATCATAGAGTCGAACTTCAACGTCTAAACTATGAGGAACAGATATCCAATGTATTGTGCCTTTGACTTTACGTCCTGATTCTGGCATACCACTTTTGGTTTGCTCATCATATTCAGCATAAACCTCTACAACATTACCTTCCTCGTCTCTTTTACAACCTGTACATTTTACGATATAGGCACTCTTTAAACGAGTTTCCTTGCCAGGGGTTAATCTGAAATATTTTTTTGGAGCATCTTCCATGAAATCATCACGTTCAATCCACAACTCTCTTGAAAATTTTACTTTTCTTGAGCCCATTGACTCATCTTCAGGATTATTGATTGTCTCCAACTCCTCAACTTTATTTTCAGGATAATTAGTGATAATAAGTTTAATAGGGTCTATTACTCCTGATACACGTGCTGTATGTTTGTTTAAATCTTCACGAACAGCATGTTCTAATAATGAAAAGTCATTTATTCCATCATACTTTGTATATCCAATACTATCTATAAAAGACCTAATAGATGCTGAAGAATAACCACGACGACGCATACCACTAATTGTTGGCATTCGTGGGTCATCCCATCCCGAAACAAGCTTTTCTTGCACTAACTGCAACAATTTTCGTTTGCTCATAACAGTGTAGGTCAAATTGAGTCTGTTAAATTCAGTCTGACGAGGTCTAGATTTACTTGTATCTAATTGATCAAGAAACCAATCGTAAAGTGGACGATGCACCTCAAATTCAAGAGTACATAATGAATGAGTAACACCCTCAAAAAAGTCTGACTGACCATGTGCAAAATCATACATCGGGTAAGCTTTCCACTCTGTGCCTGTACGGTGATGAGGAATGTCAATTATTCTATAAATAATAGGATCTCGCATATGCATATTAGACGATGCCATATCAATTTTTGCACGCAACACCATCTTTCCTTCTTCGATCTCGCCAGTATTCATCTTTTCAAACAACTCCAAAGATTCCTCTATTGGACGGTTACGATATGGGCTTTCCGTTCCTGATACAGTTGGAGTACCTTTTTGTTTTGCAATTTGTTCGGCTGTTTGTTCATCCACATATGCTTTATCTTCTTTTATCAATTGAACTGCAAAATCCCACAATTGTTGAAAATAGTCTGAGGCATAATATATATTCTCCCACTCAAATCCAAGCCATCTTATATCTTCCATTATTGAGTCAACATACTCAACATCTTCTTTGACAGGATTTGTATCGTCAAATCTCAAATTGCAAATACCACCATATTTTTTAGCAATTCCAAAATCTATGTAAATTGCTTTAGCATGACCAATATGCAAATAACCATTAGGTTCGGGAGGAAATCTAGTTTGAATCCTACTATTGTTTCTACTCTCTCTTATATCCTTCTCAACCATCAATTCTATGAAATTGAGACTTTTCTTATTCTCTTCTTTTAAGTTGTTTTCAAATGACATATATGTGTAGTATTTTATTTATTTTCAAATTACAGACTAAATGATGTTCTTTAAATAGAAACTCTAGCATAAGGCACGGCTTCCATTCCACAAAATTCTTTATCCAGGTATTTATAATATCCCGAAATGGCTACCATTGCAGCATTATCTGTTGTGTATGCAAACTTAGGTATATGAATATTCCAACCATACTTTATTTTATACTCTTCAAAGACGGCGCGTAATCCAGAATTTGCAGATACTCCACCAGCTACAGCTACTTCTTTTATATTCAAATCTCTTGATGCTTTATATAGCTTTTTCATAAGAATATCAATAATTGTTTTCTGAAGTGAAGCACATAAGTCTTCTTTATTATTTTCTATAAATTCAGAATCCTTCTTAAGTTCATCCCTGATAAAATACAGAAAGGAGGTCTTCAATCCGCTAAAACTATAATCATAATTATCAATATTAGGTTTGCTAAACTCAAATCTGTTCGCTTCTCCCTGTTTTGCTAATTTGTCAACCACAGGGCCACCTGGATAACCCAACCCCATCACTTTTGCACATTTATCAAAAGCCTCACCTGCTGCATCATCTATAGTCTGACCAATGATTTCCATCTCACTATGAGATTTCACTAATATAATTTGCGAATTTCCACCTGACACTAAAAGGCATAGGAAAGGAAATTTAGGCTGATTAGTATCAAACTCATCTTCTTTTATAAAATGTGCAAGCACATGAGCTTGAAGATGATTAATATCTATCATGGGAATATTAAGTGCTGACGCAAATCCTTTTGTGAAAGATGTGCCAACAAGCAAAGAGCCTAATAATCCTGGACCTCTAGTAAATGCTATTGCCGAAATATCTTCTTTTTTCAGATTAGCTTGTTTAAGAGCGTCGTGAACTACAGGTATAATATTTTGTTGATGCGCACGAGATGCCAGTTCGGGCACAACTCCACCATATCGTTCATGAACTGACTGGTTTGCTATTATATTTGATTTGATAACACCATCCACAATTACTGCTGCTGATGTGTCGTCGCATGATGATTCTATTCCTAATATTGCAATCATTATTTTCTAACTAATTTTAGATGATAAGCATATCACCTCAATATATTATAAACGATTACAAAGATAACAAAAAAAGCGTTTGGATATTATCGTACCCAAACGCTTTTTGTTCTTCAATAGTCATAACTATCAAGAATATTACCAATAATGATTATCTAAGTAATCTATTTTTTCAGAAACTCTGTTTTCAAAAATATTGTTTGTCCATCTACTCTAGCTTGAACATGCGTTGGATCTTCTTGTGAGAGCCTTATTCCTCTGGCTCTTGTTCCTCTTTTTACAACCATAGAAGAGCCTTTAACTTTTAAGTCCTTAATGACAGTCACATCATCTCCGTCAAATAGTTCATTGCCATTGCTGTCCATAACTTTCTCTTCAGCTTGTGCATTATCCACATCCTCCTGTGTCCATTCCTGAAAACATTCAGTACAATGATATAATGACCCATCAAAGTAAGTCACACTACTTCCGCATTTAATACAATTAGGTGTTGTTGCCATTTTATTATCTTTAATTTTTGATGCAAAGATAATGTTTATAAATTTTGAAAGCAAACTACACCTAAAATGGCTATTTTAGACTTTAAATTCTATCAAATTGTTTACATGATAAAATCATCAAGAAAATAAGTTCATTTGCCCAGTTATTTCATCTAATAAATCAGATTCATTAATTGGTTCTTCAGCCTCAATTTCTATTTCTGTTGACTTTTCGGGTTTAACCTCTGGCTCGGGGAAGCGTGTTGGTTCAAGTTCTTTTATTTCTGCAACTTCATAATTAGAAATACGCTTACCTTTTGCCCGATAGCTTTTTGCTGCAATAAATTCTTCGACATCTATTTCTAGTGATTGACGGAAATCATCATTTCCACCAAATATTGCTTCTACTCTTGGAAACACAGTATCGGTTAATAAAAACAACTTCGATTCCTCGTTTGTACCCATAAAGTTTACAGCCTTATCACTCTCTTCAAATGTAAATCGTTTTAGATATGCATATTTCTGATCAGCATCATAAAGTGCAACAGACCACACTTTGTTTTTATCAAATTTCTCAATCTTTATCAATCCGGGTTCGAAGTGATTACTCAAATCAAAACTGCAAGTTCTGAAGTCTCCATTCTTATTTATCACCAATACTTTGTCATCAGCATGAAACTCGCCCAAGTACTCGCCCTCTTCATTATAATTAAGTCTTTTAACATCATAATCAAACCAGACCTTACGTCCACCTAATGTTGACAAACCTTTTTGCTTTAGCGTAATTCTATGTACATCGGCTTTTGTAAGTATATTACCCATTGCACCTCTTCCTCTGATTTCTATTTCACTAAAGTCTTTTTCAAACTGCAATATTCTCAATCTGGGCTTTGGTTTCAACAAGACTCTTATAGTTTCGGCCTCTCCATTTGGATTAGCACTAAAATAAACAACTCTTGAGCCTACCTTTTCGCGTGATGCATCATACAATCTATCTCTTGTTACGCTTGTAACATTAAATCTCTTAATATAATGAGGACCAGTTTTACCGTCCCTATACACCATATTGTATATCGTTCGCTTATCGTTGCGTTTAAATACATTCACATAAAGAATATTTTTACCCACAAATAACTTATCGCTTATCTTAACTACCTTATAAGTTCCGTCTTTGAAGAAGACTATTACATCATCAATTTCAGAGCAGTTGCAAACGAACTCGTCTTTCTTTAATCCTGTCCCTATAAAACCCTCTTCTCTATTAACATACAACTTTTCATTGGCTACAGCCACTTTTGCGGCCTCAATATTTTCAAAACTTCTTATCTCTGTTTTACGAGGGAAATTTTTTCCATATTTATCTTTAAGCATCAAATACCAAGCAATGGTATAATCTACAATATTATTTAAGTTGTGATCAATCTCTTCTATATCACTAATAAATTTGGCAATATTCTCATCGGCTTTGTCAGAGTTGAATCTAAGAATACGAGCCATCTTAATTTCCATTAATTTAAGAATATCATCCTTGTTTATTTCACGGATAAAACTGGATTTATATGGTTCAAGTCTATTGTCAATATGAACAACAGCAGCATCCATATTTTTGGCACTTTCAAATTCGGCATCCTTATAAATGCGTTCTTCAATAAATATCTTTTCAAGAGATGCAAAAAGCAATGCCTCTTGTTTCTCTTTTTTATCTATTTCTAGCTCTAGCTGCAATAAATATTTTGTTCTATCTGTTGAAATGTTCAATACATCGCTCACAGTTATAAAATGAGGTTTATCATCCTCAATAATACAACAGTTAGGTGAAATACTAATTTCACAATCCGTAAAAGCATAAAGTGCATCAATTGTTCTATCAGACGAGACTCCGGCTGCAAGCTGAACATGTATTTCTACATTCTCGGCTGTAATATCATCAACCTTTCTGATTTTTATCATTCCTCGCTCATTAGCCCTAAGAATAGATTCAACTAATGATGCAGTAGTCTTTCCATATGGAAGACTATTAATTACAAGAGTTTTATTATCAAGTTTATTTATATTTGCTCTTACTTTTACGGCACCTCCTCGCTCGCCATCATTATAGCGTTCGACATCAATAAAACCACCTGTTTGAAAGTCAGGATATAACTCAAAGTCATCACCTTGCAAATAGGCTACTGATGCATCACACAACTCATTAAAGTTATGAGGAAGAATTTTCGAGTTCAATCCTACTGCAATTCCTTCTGTGCCTTGCGCTAGCAATAATGGAAACTTTGCAGAAAGAGTTATCGGTTCTTTATTTCGGCCGTCATATGATGGTTTCCACTCGGTTGTCTTAGCATTGAACAATACCTCAAGAGCGAATTTAGTTAAACGTGCCTCAATATAACGAGGTGCAGCTGCTCCATCACCAGTATAAACGTTTCCCCAGTTTCCCTGACAATCTATGAGCAAGTCCTTTTGTCCCATCTGCACCAATGCGTCGCCAATAGAAGCATCGCCATGAGGATGGAACTGCATGGTATTCCCAATAATATTAGCCACTTTATTATATCGGCCATCATCCATTCGTTTCATGGCATGAAGAATCCTACGCTGAACAGGTTTTAATCCATCCACCACATGTGGCACAGCACGTTCCAATATAACATAAGAGGCATAATCAAGAAACCAATCTTGATACATTTTTGATAAATTCAGAGGAGAATCTCCAGCAAACCTAGTTATTATTTTTGTTTCAGATTTTTTAGAAATACCAGATGCATCTACATCATTTTGATTATCTATATTCTCTTTATTTTCTAAGTTGTTTTCGTTAATATCTTTTGATGACATATATTAATTCAAAGTTGAAAAATTAGCTCAAAGGTACTTTATTTTTCAGAAAATTGCAAACTCCCTTTTGTTTAAGCTAAAAATATATGAAGAATTATCAAGTCAATATTGTATAACAATAAACTGGACAATTAAACTATTATACAAAATCAATCCAGACACAACCAAACATCACCACACGAGGTTGTACTGAACATATTTCTATATATGCAGAATAGACCCAATACTATTATTTCATCTTTTATTGTTATTTATACTCCAAAATTGATGTATATTTCAATTATATAGATCACGAACAATGAAAATCCACATGTGGATTTCGATTATATAAGGCACGAACAATAGAAATCTACATGTAGATTTCTATTGTATAAGATACGAACAACACGAATCTAGATGTGAATTTCTATCGTATAACACAAATACAATAGAAATACAGTACAAAATTTAGCTATCTCCGATAGGGTTTATTATGTCTAGATGATTAGTTTACATCTGCTACTCCCGATAATTATCGCGAGGATATATTGGTATAGATGATATAGTCGTGGAGTTTATGAAAGAACAAACTCTATAATATAGTCTATTCATAACAAATCTCAACTTGCAAACTAATCTATTCTACAAAATACAGATGTGATATTTTGGGGAATGAATTCAAGGTTATATAATA
>CAYFTB010000039.1:0-17274 GCA_964345875.1 uncultured Proteiniphilum sp. | reverse complement strand
GATGGTTAGAGCGCATGATTCATAATCATGAGGTCCCGAGTTCAATTCTCGGTCCCGCTACTACTGTAAGACGCATTAAAAAAGGGGTTTGATAGTATCATACCCCTTTTTTGGTTTTTTGTTTTTTTGATAAAAGGTTCACATTTGGATATATAAACTTGTCCAAAACTTGACCTTTTTATTTATAGTTTTAAGGTATCATTTTGTATTCCATATTAAGCTAATCAAACAAATGAACGATTATGCAAAACACAAATTTTTATACAAAGCGTGAAGAAAGAGCCAACTATATCACTCATGCAGCAGGTGTAGCAATGGCACTCATATCCACATTTATATTAATAAGAAAAGGCTGGGTAGCACACGATTCGTTAGCAATTGTAGCATTCTCAATATTTGGAGCTGGCATGATAACATGTATGTTGGCATCAACTATATACCACTTCGTGGAAGAACCTGTACTAAAATCACAACTCAGACACTTTGATCATGCAAGCATATATCTTCTCATTGCGGCAAGCTACTCCCCTTTTACTTTTATACTTCTTCGCGATAAAATTCTATGGAGTGCCACAGTACTAATATTAGTATGGATGATTGCGATAATAGGCATTGTAGTCAGCTTTAAAAAACTAAAAAGAAACAGCCATCTCAAAACATTCTCGTACGTTGCTATGGGGTTTGTTGTGTTTATAGCATTCAATCCTTTGATAGATTCTGCAAAAGCCACCGATAGCATGAACGTAATATATTGGCTCATAGCCGGTGGAATTTCCTACGTCATAGGAGCATTTATTTATGCCACCGCCAAACGTGAGTTCGTGCATGCAATATTTCACATATTTGTTTTGATAGGACTTGCCTGCCATATAATCTCAGCTTATTTGTTACCAATTTAGTAATTTTTGCATTAAAAGACAGAAGTATCTGAAATAATTCGTTTTTTTCTTTGCAACATATTAAATAAAATATACATTTGCAATATGATTTTGGCTATAAAGCATAATTAAATTGCAATCCAAAACCATAAATTAACATTTTAAAATAATTATATTTAGGATATAAATCCTCTGTTGCTAATTCATATAGTATTATAAACAATAGATTCATCAAGTATTAATGTGCAAAAAATAGTACATGTTTTTTTACTTAAAACTATTAAAGACATTTTAGTCTTAATACACGTTTAATACTTTAGTCATACAGGGTAATTAATATTTAATCATTAATTTAGTAAAACGATTATTTTATGAGTCAAAGAAAACTATGGATCTCCCTAATTCTTGTTGTGGGAGTATCGTTTGCCATATTGCTATATTATGGCAATCAAATTTATCAAACAAAACCTCCTGTACCTGAACAGGTAGTGAATGAATCGGGAAAAGTCCTATTCTCGGGACAAGACATCAAAGATGGAATGAACATCTGGCAAAGTATAGGCGGACAGCAACTAGGTTCTATCTGGGGACATGGTGCATATGTGGCTCCCGACTGGAATGCCGACTACCTACATCGTGAGGCTCAATATCTATTGAACAAATGGGCTGGTGGAGACTTTGACTCTAAAAGTGATGAAGAAAAGGCCGCACTAGAGAAACGTCTTCAGCTGTTCTTACGCAAGAACACATACAACGAAACAACTCAAAACTTAACTATCTCTGATGACAGATACGAAGTGTTCTTGCATCTAAAAGATTATTATACTGGTTTGTTTATGGACAACCCTGAGTTGGACAAACTTCGTGCAGATTATGCCATTCCAAAGAATAGTATCAAGGATACTGACAGAATGGATAAGATGGCTTCATTCTTCTTTTGGTCATCTTGGGCTTGTATTACAGAGCGACCAAACTCTGATCTAACATATACCCACAACTGGCCGAACGACAGACAAATTGGCAACGTGCCAACTGGCAGTCTTGTTATCTGGACAGGTTTCAGCATCATAATGCTACTTGTAGGCATTGGCATTTTGATATTTGTAAATATCAGAGCCAAAGAGGAAGAAACACTTAAACCAATTGAAGACCCATTGATGAATCAAAAAGTGACCCCATCAATGAGAGCAACTAAAAAGTATTTCTGGGTAGTGAATCTGTTAATCTTAGCACAAGTGGGATTAGGTATTATAACAGCTCACTACGGCGTGGAAGGAGACGGACTTTACGGAATTGATTTGGCTAGTTTCCTACCCTACTCTGTCTCAAGAACATGGCACGTTCAAATAGCTATTCTTTGGATTGCAACAGCTTGGCTTGCAACAGGTTTGTATATTGGACCATCCTTGAGCGGCAAAGATCCAAAATTTCAGAAACTTGGTGTAAACGTTCTGTTTATTGCACTTATAATCGTAGTGGCTGGATCATTAATAGGACAATGGCTTGGAGTGATGCAAAAACTTGGTTTAGTTGAGAACTTCTATTTTGGACACCAAGGATACGAATATGTTGACTTAGGCAGATTCTGGCAAATACTACTAACAATTGGATTATTCTTGTGGCTAGCACTCATGGTAAGACCTATCATGCCAATTATCAAAAAGGGAACCCAAGAGAAAAGCCTTCTAATTCTATTCTTAATTTCATGTTTCTCGATTGCACTATTTTATGCTGCAGGACTAATGTGGGGAAGACAAACCAACCTTGCTATTGCTGAATACTGGCGTTGGTGGGTTGTTCACCTATGGGTGGAAGGATTCTTTGAAGTATTTGCAACTGTAGTAGCCGCATTCTTATTTACACGCATGGGATTATTAAGAATTAAATCTGCAACACAAAACGTATTATTCTCTACAATAATATTCCTTTCTGGAGGAATATTGGGAACATTCCATCACTTATACTTTAGTGGTACTCCTATAGGTGTTATGGCTCTTGGTGCAACATTTAGTGCTTTAGAAGTAGTTCCATTAGTATTGATAGGTTTCGAAGCCTTCCAAAACTACAGAATGAGCAAATCCACCGAATGGCTTGCAGATTACAAATGGCCTATATACTTCCTGTTGTCAGTTGCATTCTGGAATTTCCTTGGTGCAGGTATATTCGGATTTGTTATTAATCCTCCAATTGCACTTTATTATATGCAGGGGCTTAACACCACACCATTACATGGACACGCAGCTCTGTTTGGAGTGTACGGAATGTTAGGAATTGGACTTATGCTATTTGTGTTGCGAAGCATGTATAGAAAACAAAAATGGAATGATAAGCTAATCAAATTCACGTTCTGGTCGTTAAATATTGGTTTGCTTGCAATGGTATTTATCAGCCTATTGCCTGTTGGAATGATGCAAACCGTAGCCAGTGTAAATCACGGAATGTGGTATGCCCGTTCAGCTGAATTTATGCAACAACCAGTTGTAAATGTTTTCAAATGGTCACGAGTGATTGGTGACACTATTTTTGCAATAGGAACAGTAACATTATTTTTGTTCGTTTATAAGCTTACAATCAAAAAAGATAAATAATCACTCCTAGATTATTTACACATAAATATCAGTACACGCTTGCAGTTTTTACAAGCGTGTACTTTTTTTAGTCATAAATTGTTAGCACTTCATTACCGACTATATATTATTGTAAACTATCTTTGCAAGTGTAGATATAGAAAAATATACAAATGAGAACAACATCAGATCATAAAACCTCAGCAGTGATAATTGCTAACGGAAGATACCCCAGTCATGAAATACCCTTGGCAGTAGTTGACAATTCGTCATATACTGTATGTTGTGATGGTGCTGCAAATAACTTTATATCTTCTGGAAACGTCCCAGATGCAATTGTAGGTGATCTAGACTCAATATCTGATGAGAACAAGCTTAAATATGCAAGTATTCTTCACCACATTGACGAACAAGAGAACAATGACCTTACTAAAGCCGTTCGATTTTGCATATCAAAAGGAATAAATGATATTACAATTGTAGGAGGCACTGGTCTCAGAGAAGATCATACCATAGGGAATATATCTCTCTTAACCGAATATATACTGATGGGTGTGAACGTGAAAATGATTACTAACTGGGGGGTTTTCACACCAATAAAACAAGACACCATTTTTAATAGTCATGCAGGCGAAAAAGTTTCCATATTTGCTATAGATCATATGCCAATTACTACAAAAGGATTGAAATATGCTATCGATGACAGAATATTGAACAATTGGTGGGAAGGCACTCTCAATGAATCGGAGGGCAAGGACTTTGCAATTAAAACAAGCGGCAGAGTAATAGTATTTCAGGTATTTAGAGTTTAAAACAATTGACTCAGTATATCTAGAGACTTTAAAGTTGAAAAATCATGAACATGAACCCTGTAATAGATAATTAAATTATCAATTATTGCATTTCTGTTATTCCGTGAGAGCCTAAACAGATGCATATTTGAGTAGTTGATGCGTGATAATTTATTAAGAAATACGCATTCCGCACCTTTCAAAAAATACTTGTGAGAAGGTAATGTGTTTGTAAAATTGGCACTAATGATATCGAAGAAGCAATTCTCATTATAATCCCCAAAGTTAGGGTACAGCCCCAAAAACCTAGTTAACCCCAAAAGAAAAGTCACGTGAAAATTAGCCAACCCCTCCTTTGCAACATCCAGCACTTCTATACTATTCTTCAGATATTCAAACAATAGAATATTGCTGTCAGTTTCACGCAACACTTTTGTTAAGAATTCTGACAAGAAGAATGATATTGAAATCTTATTTATATCGCTACCAATATCATAAAGCAGCTGAAGCCGCTGAGCCTCTTTTATTTTCTGAACATCACGAAGCGGCTTATGCTCAACCTCTACATTGAGCAGTGATAGAGGAGAGAACAAGAGATGATTTACTTTTGAGCGTTTGCTACTTATTCGAGGAATTAAGTAAGCAACACGTCCGAAGTCACGAGTAAAGAGATGAACTATGGAGAACTTATCGCTGTATTTTGTGATGCTTAAAACAACTGCCTGAGTTTTATGTAACATTGTTCGGGATAATTATTCACACAAACATACAAAAAACGCCCCGAAATATCGGAGCGTCTAATATCATTTATGTACAAATGATTAAAAAGATTTCTTTTTAATACGAGCAGCTTTACCTCTAAGATCACGCAAGTAGTAAAGTTTAGTTCTTCTAACTTTACCTTCGCTATTTACGGTAATGCTGTCAATAAATGGAGAGTTCATTGGGAAGATACGCTCTACACCGATGTTGTCTGACATTTTACGAACTGTGAATCGTTTGTTATCTCCTTCACCTGAGATGCGGATAACTACACCACGATATTGCTGGATACGTTCTTTAGCACCCTCTACGATACGGTAAGCAACAGTGATAGTGTCTCCACTTTTAAATTTTGGCAGTTCTCTTTTTTCTTGTACAAAAGACTGCTCTGCAATTTTGATAAAATCCATTGTTATTAAAAGCTTTATGTTAATTATTAACTAGTCAACGCAATATATCGAATTCATATTGACAGAGATTGCGCAAAGCGGATGCAAATGTAGTAACTTTTTTGATAACATCATTAATTTATGCATGTTAATTCTAAAAACAGAATTTCAAATTGTTTGAAAGATAAAAAAAATGTACTTTTACAGAATTAATTTATCATTCAAAACTTATTGCTAATAATGAATAGAATAATAACTCTTGTCATTTTTACCATTTTAATATTTATATCTTGTCAACCTCAACGATACAGTGTTGCCAGCATGAAGGGTGAAATTATAGAGATGAACAACAGCTATGATCAAAATCCAAATAAAGAACTTAAAGAATTGGTGGATCAACACAAAGATGTTTTGGATAAGCTAATGGGGGAAAAAGTTGGAGAATCTGCAAGTCTTATGACTTATGGATATCCCGAGAGCCCTCTGACAAACTTCACTTCCGATGCAATGAAAGCATACGGAGATAAACAACTTAAAGATGGAGCTGATGTTGCAGTTATGAATGTTCATGGACATAGAGCAACAATGCCAAAAGGTGTAATTACACTTGGCAACCTATATGAAATATATTCTTTCGACAACACTATTGTTTTTTTAAAACTAAAAGGTAAAGACCTAAACCGTATTTTTAATTCATATGCACGAATGGGAGGTTCTGGAATATCCTCAAACGTAAAACTTATCATAAAAGATAAAAAAGTGAAGAGTGTTAGAATAAATGGACAGCCAGTTGATGAAAATAAAGTGTACAATATTGTTACATTAGACTATCTTGCAGATGGTAATAATGGTATGGATGCATTTCTAGATGCTGTAGAAATAAATAACACAGGCATTACTCTACGCGACATGATGATTAAATATGTAAAAGAACAAACCAATGATGGAAAAGTGCTATCTTCAAAAAATGATGGCAGAATAATTATTGAACAATAAAATGAAGTTAGAAATGAATAATATATATATCACAATAGCATTATCCTTTTTCATCACTTTTAGCTCCAATATTTATGCACAAGGCAAGAAAATTACAATATTGCATACTAATGACACGCATAGCAGAATAGAGCCACTACCTAAAACGGACAAGCATTCACCAGAAATGGGTGGAGTGTTACGCAGATCTACATTTATTGATAAAATACGAAGCGAAAATAAAAATGTTTTATTGTTTGATGCAGGTGACTTTGTACAGGGAACTCCATATTACAATCTGTTTGAGGGCGAAGTAGAGATCAAGGCAATGAATATAATGAAATATGATGCTGGCACTCTGGGTAATCATGAATTTGACTATGGACTGGATGGATTGAAAAAACTGATAGAATGGTCAGAGTTTCCAATAATCAGCACCAATTATGATTTTTCAAATACTATCCTCAAAGGTATGCTAAAAGACCACATAATAATTGAGAAAGATGGTGTAAGAATTGGTGTTATAGGACTAAATGTACAACCTCAAGGACTAATAGCAACGGCCAACTATCCTGAAATGATATTTCTAGATCCTATAAAAACAGGAAATGAATGGGCACAAAAACTCAAATCAGAATATAAGTGTGATATGATAATTTGCCTTTCTCATCTTGGATTCACATCAGACAAAAAATTAGCAGAAAAATCACATAACATAGACATCATAATTGGAGGTCACAGCCATACATATATGAAAGATCCTGACATAGTAAAAAATGCAGACAACGAAGATGTAATGATATATCAAACTGCTGGAAGAGGCGTATATGTAGGTAAAATTGATATTGAATTGGAGAAAAACTAAAATGAATAAATTATTATTACTACTACTGACTTCTTTTTCATCTTTGTGTATTTTCTCACAAACAGAAACAAATCTTTATAGAAACTCTAACAAGCAAGAAGTTCAGCATTGGGTAGATTCTGTGTATAACAGCCTTAGTATAGACGAAAAAGTTGGTCAGCTTTTTATCCCTATTGTTGAATCAAACAGTTCTTGGCGTTCGCGCATAGCATCATACATTGATAAACAAAAGATAGGCGGAGTACTTTTCTCTAAAGGCACATTATCCGACCAAGCAGAAATGACCAATTATATACAGAGTATTTCCAAAACTCCTCTTTTTGTATCTTTGGATGGTGAATGGGGTTTATCGATGAGACTGACTGATGCACCTGTATATCCTCGCAATCAAATTATTGGTGCAATAAGCAACCCAGATGTATTAAAAACATATGGTAAAGAAATTGCCCGTCAATGTCATGAGATGGGAATTCATATAAATTTTGCGCCCGCAGTAGATGTCCATAGCAATCCTAAAAATCCAGTCATTGGCACAAGATCATATGGCGAAGATGCTGAATTTGTTGCACTTCAGGGTTTTGCTTTTGCTAAAGGAATGGAAGATAATGGAGTTATGGCAGTAGCAAAACATTTCCCAGGACATGGAGATACTTCTGATGATTCACATCACACACTACCAACAATAAATCACAATATTGATAGACTGAACAAAGTAGAGTTATATCCATTTGTGCAATATATCGACTCAGGGCTATCAGGAATGATGCTTGGTCACCTCAATGTACCAACACTAAAAACAGAAGGAATGCCATCTTCTTTATCAAAAAAAATAGGAGAATCATTACTTAAAGAGGAAATGGGGTTCACTGGACTCACATTTACTGATGGAATGGCAATGAAAGGTGTTTCATTACAACCAGAGATGAGTGTAAAGGCATTGCTAGCAGGCAACGATATTGTATTGGGCGTTATTAATCAAGCAAAAGAGTTTGATGAAGTTAAAAAAGCAGTACAATCTGGAGTTATTTCGGAGAAGATGCTCGATGAAAAGGTTAAAAAAATTCTCACTTATAAATATATTCTCAATGCACACAAGTTTAAACCTATAAATACGGCAACATTAAACAGTAGAGTAAACTCTTCAAAAAGTAAATGGGTGCAGAGAAAGATATATGATGAAGTTATTACTTTGATTCAAAACAAAGATAATCTGCTTCCACTAAAAGATTTAGACAAAAATAATGTATCTTCTGTTGCTATAGGTGTTGATTCTGAAACTACATTCCAACAATGGTTGGGAAGATATACTAAAACTCAAAACTATCAAGCACAAACTGATGCACAGGTGACAGATATTATTAATAAGGTTAAAAATGATGACATTTTAATAGTCTCAATTCATAGTAGTAAAATAGGCGACCCAACAATTCAGCAGCTAATAAAAAGTAATCCAAAAACAATTATTGCCCTTTTTGATTCACCTTACAGACTGGATAATTTCAAAGCCTCTGTTGCAGAGTCAAACTCCGTATTAGTATGTTATGATAATACAGAGTCTGCTCAAATTAGTTCAGCCAAAGCAATATTTGGAGGAATCTCAATTTCAGGAAGACTACCAGTATCTGTTGGAGACTATGCAGCTAACACAAGCATTAAAACAGATAAGATCCGACTAAACTATTCAATGCCCGAAGAGTTAGGGATTTCTACAAATGCATTTAGCCATATAGAAAATATTGCACTAGAAGGTGTCAGACAGCATGCATATCCTGGATGCTATATAATGATTGTTAAAGATGGCACAGTTATTTATGATCGAGGATTTGGCGATCTTGAATATGGACAAAATGACAAAGTAAATCACAAAACTGTTTACGATTTAGCTTCAATCACAAAAGTTGCGGCAACTCTACCTGCTTTTATGAAGCTATACGATGAAAAGAAGATAAGGTTGCAAGATAATTTTGGCAAGTTTATTCCAGAGACAAAAGGCACAAACAAAGCCAGTATCACGATGCGTGAGGCACTGTTTCACGAAACTGGCATTGTATCTTTTATTCCTTACTACACTTCTGCAATAGATGAAAAAAGCTATACTGGAAATCTTTTTGGATCCAAGTCTGATGTTTTTCACGCAAGATATGCAGGAGCATGGGGAAGAACAGACTACAAGTTTGACTCTCAATTTATATCTAATGTCAAGTCTGAACAATTTGATCAACCTGTAGCCAAATCAATGTATGCAAGCAGCAAGATGCATGATAAACTGCTACATGATATTATTGATACTCCACTTGGGCCTAAAAGATACAAGTATAGCTGTCTAAACTTTATGCTGATTAAAGAATCTATTGAAAATATTATTAGCACGGACTTGGATAGTTATTTACAAAATAACTTCTACAAAAAACTTGGAGCAAACACTACAACATATCTACCCCTAAACAAAATGGATGAAAAGAATATTGCCCCAACAGAGAATGATCCATTCTTTCGCAGGCAACAACTAAAGGGATATGTTCATGATGAAGGTGCTGCTTTGTTTGGTGGAATATCAGGCAATGCGGGTCTCTTTTCTAGTGCAGACGATTTAGCAAAACTGTTACAGATGCTTATGAATGGTGGGACATATGGAGGTGACAGATATTTTAGTGAAGAAACAGTAAATTTGTTCACCAAAACTACCAGCAGCAAAAGCAGACGTGGTTTAGGATTTGACAAACCTGAACCCAAGAATAATAATTTAAGTCCAACAAGTCCACTTACCCCTGTTACAGTTTATGGACATACAGGATTTACAGGCACATCATTCTGGTCAGATCCAGACAATAATCTTATTTATATATTCCTATCAAACCGGGTATACCCTGAACGTAGTCCTAACAGATTATCAACTCTAAAAATAAGAGAGCGAATTCAAGATGAAATCTACAAAGCGATTCACGATAAGCAACCCAATGTAAATATAGTTTGAAAATAAAAGATCAAAAAGAATAATAGAATTATAAATTCAAGACATATGCAATCAATAATAAAAAGCATAAACCTCACTGAAGATATTAAACCAATACTGGCAAATATAAAGTATGATAAATTATTTATACTTACTGACGAGTTTACCGACAAGTTGTGCCTTCCTCTTCTTAATAAAGTTGAAGATATAAATCAAGCTGTTAGAATAATAATTCCTGCCAGAGACAATAATAAAACTCTGGAAAACCTGGCTCATATATGGAGAGTTCTTTCAAATAATTCTGCCACTAGGCACTCTTTGCTTATTAATCTAGGAGGAGGAATGATAACCGATATAGGCGGTTTTGCTGCTGCCACTTTCAAAAGAGGAATTAAATATATAAATATTCCCACAACACTTCTTGGAGCTGTAGATGCATCAGTTGGAGGAAAAACAGGCATTAACTTTGAAGGATTTAAAAATGAAATAGGATCTTTCTATCCAGCCACAAACGTACTAATATCTTCATATTTCTTTCCCACACTAAATAAGGAGGATATATTATCAGGATATGCCGAAATGATAAAACATTCTCTTATTAGTAGTAACTCCGATTGGGATGAGCTATTAAGACTTGATATTAATCAAGTAAACTTTGAATGGTTAAATGATGCTGTTTTCAGATCAGTTTCAATAAAAGAAGATATAGTGAAAGAAGACCCATACGAGCATAACATACGTAAAGCTCTAAATCTAGGACATACTATTGGTCATGCTTTTGAAAGCTTCGCGCTTGATAATAATAATCCAGTTCTTCATGGTTACGCTATTGCATGGGGATTGATACCTGAATTGTACTTATCACACATACTATGTGGTTTCCCAAAAGATAAGTTACAAGCAACAATAAAATTTATACATAAAAACTATGGCGTGATGCACATAAGCTGTGACGACTACGAACAACTATATGAGAAAATGAAACATGACAAAAAGAATGTTAGCACAGAAATTAATTTCACACTGTTATCCGACATAGGCGAAATAAAAATAAATCAAACTGCTGATAAGGAACTCATTTTTCAGTCACTAGATTTTTATAGAGATAGTTTGGGACTCTAATAAAATAAAACAGCCGATAACTTTTATAAGTTTTATCGGCTGTTTTTTATTATCATCAATGTAAAATATTAACGATTTAAACATAGGGATGCAGCCCCTAACACAGCAGGATCTTTTATTTCCGATTTAAGAATCTTAATTCTTTCTACCGATTTGGGATATGGAAAATTATTAAGATTTGCAAACATAGACTTCTCAAAAAGATGAAGAGACTTTGAAATAGAGCCCCCTAATATTATTGCTTGAGGGTCTATAATTAGCATTATGTTTTTCACTAATATAGACATATGCTTACCATATTCTTCAAATAGTTTAATTGCCTCTTTATCTCCCTTCTCTGCCAAAACTGAAGCTTCATACCCAGACATATTACCAAAACGAGGAAAAAAGCTACTCCCGCAATAATCTTCCAAAATACCATCAAGATATGGCAACTCACCAAACTCGCCCGAGCCGCAATTTGCATCTTCAAGCAAATGTCCACTCTGAACAATTCCACCACCAACACCCGTTCCTAAAGTAATTCCAACAAAATGTCTATAGCTGCGTCCTTGTCCAAAAATATTTTCACCCATTGCAAAACAGTTTGCATCATTATCTACATAAACAGGAACATCAAACTTGGCTTCGAATATATCTTTTATATGCACTTCATCCCAGTCATTAATATTCTGAACATTGAGAACGATACCATTGGCTCTGTCAACCACACTTGGCACTCCAAATCCAATTCCTTTTGTTTCAGGAGTTATTAATTGACTTACTACATTTTTTAAAATATCAAGAGTAATATCGCCACCAATCTCAGCACGAGTATCTGCTGACACTTGCTTTACAATTTGGCCATCTTCAACTCTACCTCCTACAATGGACGTACCACCGACATCAATACCTATAACGTTATTCATTTTACTATTATTAAACCTATTGTTCATTTATGAATTCAAATAAAAAAAATTGTTCATTTGACTGACAAATTACATATCTAACTAAATTTCATACAATTAAATACAACAAACAATGTCATACAAAACCACGAAAAGAACTTGAATATATTGCAAAAACTGCTAACATATTAGTTTTAAACAAATCAGAAAATACAAGCTCTCTAATTTAGAGCTTACAACACCTATACTAAGTGTTGATTATATGATAGCTTATACTGAAATACAGTTGCATAGTATGTCAAAATTATTCTATAATTCGCGCCTCCTTAAACGCTTCCAATAATTGCTCCTTTGTCAGGTTGTTTACCTTAATATATCGGCGATTACTAGCAGGAAGAATTATTTTATTGTTTGCTCCCATAGAAACTATTTCTTCCTGTCCAATCTTTTCATATAAGGTTACATTTGACGAGTTTAATGGTAGCTCTAATTTTTTATTGCCTGATATGTGCCAATATACCACGTAATATTCCTTTTGTCGTTGAAATATGAATGCTCTTACTTCCTTGCTTCCTCCGGCAATATCGTGAATTTGGTAGTAGGGTAACAATTCAAAATTATTTTGCTCATTAATTAACAAGTGGTGCTCCTGATCTGCATTTTGCAACATTTCTTTTTGTTCTTTGGTAAGCCAGTGTTTTGATCTAACCTCTTCCCATCTTCGAACAACTTCTAAATTATCGGATGTTCTTGGGTGTGCATTAAAACCGATAAGACTTGAATGAATTGAAATAGGAGAGTCCCAACCAGCTGCCACGCTTGTAGCGTACTCCCACATATCAGGCTGAGTGCCAATGGTATTCTCGTTAGGTATAAAATATCCCAACCAACCAAAATTAAGTCGCGTGAAATCCTGCCTCATCCTAGGAGCTTCCTCTGCAGGCCATTTCCTAGTTTCTTCTTTGATAACTTCAGGAGAAAAGACATCAAAAGCGTTTCCTCCACTCAACATGTGCCAAGAAAAATGTGACTTAGCAGCACCTTCAGCAAATATCGGCTGCGGAGTTAATTGCTTGAAGACTCTATATTGCGCCAAAGCTACGTTGATACCAAATGGCGGGTTCACACCTTCAGATCCGTCAAAATAAATAAATTGAAATCCAGCATCATAAATATTGGCTATTTTTACAGCAATTTCGTCTTGTAAATTTGTTCTTTGGTCAATATAAACACTAGCAGCACCAAATTCACAAATATCCACTAATCCGATGAGTTCTCCCTTTGGCCGAGTATTGACGTTGGTTTTGTACACTCCCCTTACGCAGCCTGTAAATTTATAAGGATGGGTGGTAGTATAATTTTCGTAAGAGATAAACTCCGTCCCGACTTTCAATATCCTAGTACCATCGGCCATCGTACAACCCATTGGATTTTCCTCAACAAATACTTCTGTATCGCTACTCCCCAAATTCTCCGATAAAGTAAAAGTTTTTTTAAGATTTAATCTATGATCTGGAACAGGAGTTACATAACTGCTATTTAGTCCTATGAAAGTATGCAGAAAATGGACACCAGGTGTTATTCCTGCAGCTTTAATTTTGTTTAACATATTTCTCAAATCCTCTTTCCCATTGGGATATCTTCTTCTGTCAATCTCATAATCACCTATTCCATCATATCCGTATGGCCCCTCAAAAGCTGGGTAGTAGATACTCATCAACTTAAATCCGCCCATCTTGGCATATTTAATATGTTCATCTACATTACCAGGATTTATATCCGCAGTCCAGTAATACGAAGTGTTGATAAGATTATGTCGACGGCTTTCTACGCCCTTGGGTAAATCAAAATCCTCCTCAATTTGAGCTATATTGTCTAGAAGATTCTCTGGTTGACTGACTATTAGCGCAGCACCTGTACCTTCTAATTTGATATCTTTTAGTGCAGATGCTGTCAAAACATGATATCCGTTACGTTTTTCAAAATCGATATAGGCGTACGGATCCGTTCCCAGCACATTGACCGCAACTTTGTCATCCCAACTGACATTAAGCCATTCACCAAAATATTTTCTACTCCGTATAGGCAACTGTATTAAACACAGCTCAGTAGCTGGTGGTGGAGTAATTTTAAGATAGTCTGGATAATCATCAGCCTCTACAATAAAACCATCATGGATAAAGCTAATATAAGCGGGAGTTTCTTTAATTCGAATAACGGCTTCCCAGGGAAGCAATTCAAAACCAACAATTAATTGATTATCCTTACGATAAATAGTATCTGCCTGAAAAGTTGTTTTTTTGTTAGGATGACCTAATTTCAATTCGTTATGGTATGGGCGTTCTTGCGTTACAGAAAAAATAGCCATGTCCTCACCCTGCATCAGACATTCCTCACCTGTTGATTTCAAAACCAAGCTTCTAGCTATAGCATCACTCCCAATGACCAGTTTATATTGCTCGTTTTCAAGAATAATATCATCATTACTCACACTATGAGCGTTTTTACCTGAACATGACGTAAAAAGAATGTTGATCAATAGACTGAAGCTTAATAATGTTGTAAAATTTTTCATGCTAATTTTGTTTGTTACCTTACGTGGTCTTAAACTGATTTGATTATAATTTTTTGATAGAAACCATAAAAAATAATGCAAGGATTAGCTAACAATGCTAGCTAATCCTGCATTAACATCAAAAGATTTCAACATCTATCAGGTTGAATTGATGATATAAATCTTGCTGGTAGAGGACAACTACCTACAAGAATATTATCTAAAACAACAGCTGTAAATATCATTTAATATCTCTACTTATCTACAATAGAAATATAAAAAATATGAAACAGACTTATTATAAGTTATTTATAAACCGGCACCACCAATTTATCAGGTCCTTCCGTAAGACTATATGCGGCCCATTTTATTCCTCTTTTCATAATTTCAAACACCTCAGCAACTTTAAAGTCAATCGCTTCATGACCCAATGAAGAATAAAATACACGTCCCTTTCCAAAACTCTTTTTCCAAATAACAGGGATAACTGTTCCATCAATCCATGAGTCATGTTCTCCAGAAAAAGTAGTAGTGCCCAAAACTTTTACATTAGGATCAATATGCATATAATATTGTTCAGATTTAATCTCAAAATCACTAATTCCTTTAGTTACATAATCATTATGATCGGTTATATTCACTTTATATGTGATAACACCTCCAGGATGAGCCACCCACTGTCCTCCAACCATATACTGATAATCAGTATTGTTGCGAAACGAATCACCAATGCCACCATGCCAGCCCGCTAATCCAACACCTCGCTTTACTGCACCCAAAAGCGCCTGTTCTTGTGGACCAGATATCTCGCTCATAGTGACATGCTGAATAATCAGATCAACACTACCCATAACATTTTCATCTTCATATATGCTGGTTGATGTAGCTTCGATAACTTCTGCTCCTTCAGACTTTAGCCATGGCACAAAAATATCTCTACACTCTTTAGGCTGATGACCATCCCATCCCCCATACACATAAAGCACTTTCTTGCCATCAAGTGTATAATTAGAATGTTTATTTGGAGGTTGCTCTCCTTTACAGACGACAAAGCTTGTAAACAATAAGCAAATTAATAAATATACAGTTTTGAAATTATTCATAAAGCACAAAATTTCAGTTTATAAGTATGGCAACTTATAAGGATTTCTATATTCATAATAATATAAACGATGAGACTCGGCCTCTTTATCATCTACATAGCTTTTAGTTGCAGGATTCCATTTTACAGGACGTCCTAGCTCATTTGCAATATTCACATTGCAGCACAAAATATTGGTTGAAGCTCCTACTTCAACGGGTGCTATAGGATCTTTTCTGCTTCTCACACTATCAATAAAGTTTTGCATATGCGAAGGACTAATTTCATATTCTCCAGCAGCGATATTTTGCTCAGATTTTTGCAATAAATCAGGATTAGAGCATTCTATATAACCTCTTGCTACTTTCAACCATGCCTTATCACCAATAAAGTGTATTCCTTTATCGTCAGGTTTATCCTCAAGGAATGGTTGCTCAGTAATAACCTGTCCATTACCATATTTCATTGTAGAATATTTTGTACCATTATATCCTATCGGTATATACTCCTCTGGTGTCAGCCCATCCATACCTAAGGCAGCTTGTGCAATATCAAAATGATGAGCACCCCAGTCACCAGTATAACCGTTTCCAGTTTCTCTGTAATAACGCCATACAGCCCATTCACCCGTTTCCTGCAAGTCAGGATAATCAATAGGTGGACACATTGCATGATTATAATGTACTTCGGGAAAGTTGAGAGGTCCAAGCCATTGATTAAAGTTTAGATTATGAGGCACAGGCTCTTCAACCAAATTAAATGGAATAGGTGGCTCTCCTATTCTGACATGAACTTCATTAACGTTACCAAGACTACCATTACGGACCATGGCTATTGCTGTTTGAAACTCCTTATCTGAGCGTTGCTGGCTACCTACTTGTAAGATTCGCTTATTATGTCTAACAGCTTTCACTACGGCAAGCGATTCCGTAATATTATATGTTAGTGGTTTTTGACAGAAAACATCTTTGCCTGTCTGACATGAGTGTATGGAATTAAGTGCATGCCAATGATCGGGTGTTGCTATTGCAATAGCATCAATATCCTTTCGTTCAAGCATCTGCTCGTAAAAATCATAAGTATCACACCTCTCTGGCATTCCTTTTGATTTTTGCCATGATGTTATCACTTTCTTAAACCTCTCATTTTTGATAGTATCGACATCACATCCTGCAGCAATCTGTACTCCAGGGCAATGCGAAAAAGAGTGAAAGTCCCCTATTCCCTGTCGCCCTAAGCCTATAAAACCCATAACCACTCTATCACTTGGTGCTATTCTAACTCCCCCAAGTGTCCAGCTTGGCAATATTGTCAGACTTGTTAAGCCCAGTGCTGACATTGTAAGAAAATCTCTTCTTGTTACTTTTTTTTCTGATTGATTCTTCATTGAATATATTTTTTAAGATTCCACTGTTATCTCAATGGAGGTGATTTATTTTCAGGCAATAAA
>CAYFTB010000038.1:0-17741 GCA_964345875.1 uncultured Proteiniphilum sp. | reverse complement strand
CTTTACCTAGGATTTTAGCTAGTTTTGCATACGATGCTATTCCCATGATTGCTTTTATGGATAAGTTTGCATTATGTGCAAAATGCCCGGCAAAGTCATCAGTACATAATTGATTATCGGGGTCTAAGCCTTCTTCCACCAAATAGTCTGTCCATACAGTAAGCACATCCCAATGTTTTGCAGCATAATCTGCATTACCTTCAATTGTTGCAATAGCGCCTGTCAATATTAGCATATTACCTGATTCTTCCACTGGCATGTCACCACCATAAGTTTGTCCATTACCAATAGGGTATGTGCCAATATCGTGAGCAGCAAATGGTTTTGTCCATTGACCACTTTCACTATAATAGAAGATGTGATTCAATAAACCTTTTGCTAATTCAGGATTATAGATCAAGAACAATGGTGACGATGGGTAAGTAACATCAACCGTTCCGATAGAACCATTACTATTATTCTCTTTTGATAAGAACAATAATGTTCCACTCTCGTCTTCAACTAATTTATGAGCAGATATTGCCTGACGATAAGCTAATGCACACAACTCAGCATATTTTTGTCCACCTGCCTTATCTGCATCTTTCATCATACTACTATTAAAATCTTCACAGCGACTCATGATGTCATCATACTCATTAACAGCACTTTTGAAAGCACCATAAATATCTATCTTTCCATTTTTAGTCCAATAACCTTTAAGGTTGTTCTTAAAATATTGAATCGAATATATATCATCGTATCCCAACATCACATAATCTGACACCTTAATAGATGACACTTTTCCTAAATCTTTAGAATAAGAAAGAACTGTAATATCTTTTGTGAGGTTTGTTGGTAAATCAGATATATTTTTGGAAGAAATTTTTCCAGTAGCCTCAAACTCTTTTTTCATATCCCAATACTCACCAAAACCCATATTAGTAGTTTGATCAGATTCTCCTGATAAATAGAAGTACCCCCAGTCTATACGAATGTCGTCCCCTCCCTTAGCTAGAATTGGTTGTTCTACTGTTCCTGTTTTGAGGAAAGAAAGTCCGTCTTTTTCGATTTTCTCGTAAGTAACTTCCTGACTTATCTCATTAACTGCCCAATGAGAAGTAGCATCAATATAAACCTGTACATCATGCTCTGAGTTGTCTTTAGATTTCACCTGATAAGTCAAATAACTTATTGGGCGAGAAAGCAGATATAAGTCATCCATTAACAACGGTGTAGTAAAGATAGCTTCAAGCTCTACTGGACCACAGTCAAATTTATAAACAGTTTGGGTAGGCAAAACATCCACTGATCTTTGAACTGCAGTTTTTGTAAAGGTACTCTTATTTTCCTCCTTTTCATACAAACCAAAGTCTACATACCCGCCACCTGTTCTATTATGACAATGAGCCGTAATAACATTTTCGCCTTTTTTCAGCGTCTCTTTCACTTCATCTGAAAGCTCTGAAACTAGATTGAAGTTCCATGAATAATCAGTACCTATTACTTGTATTCCATTTATATACAATTCAAATATATCATCATGAGAATAGTTTAGATAGATAGTCTTATTTGATAAATCTTCATTAAGATTAAAAGTGCGTCTTACCCATATATCTTTAGTATCCCATAATGTTGACATATGAGGCTCACCCTTAGTGGCAAATGCGGCCACACCTGTGATCCATGCACCATCATTAAAATCAACATTTTTCCAGTCATCACCTTGTGGTTGATTCAAGGTATATTTCCCTTCCCACTTCTCTTCACGTACTGTGGGTATAATCATTTTCAATGGTACTCTCTCCTCACCCATAAATCTGTAAACTTCACCATCTACTCTAAGGGCTCCGACAAGAGGGAATTCCTTCTCGGTCCAATGTCTTACTTTATCATCATACAAATTGTCAGTGCATGACCAAGCATTAAAATAAGGGTCAACAGTTACCAATGGATATGCTGGTGCTCGTACCCCCGTTGAAAGATCATTCTCAATTACATGATTGCTACTACTTGTACTCGAACAAGAATAAGTAAGAACAATAATAATAATCAATAGAAAATTTAATAATTGTTTTCTCATTGTTTTTTTATAATAAATAATTTTTCAAAAAAATAGTCTCATAGTTTTATAGAATTACAGAATGTTAAAGATAGAACTCTTTACAATACAAATAAAATACAATGTAATATTAAATGATGCAAATTTCATCGCAAAACCTAGAACAAAAATACTAACTTCAATCGATAATGTGCTTATACACCATTTTAAATGTGATATTACTAATCATATTACCTTTAGCCATAATCATCAAATTAATCACACCAATAATCAAGTACTTTATTATTGTCTCGAATATATAGGTATCATTTTAGATGAATCGACTGGACACTATATTTTTATTGTTCGTGTTTCGAACAATAGAAATCCACATGTAAACTTCTATTATATTTGACACGAACAGTACCAATCCATATGTAGATTTACACTGTATAAGAGACGAACGATTCAAATCTACATGTAGAATTGCATTGTATAACACAAATACAATAGAAATATAGCAAGCAATTTAAGCATCATGGCAAGGGTTTATATTCACCAAAGGGTGATTTTATATTGATGAATGGGTTTATTCTTCAAGTACGGACTTTTTAATTCTAGCCCAGTGTTTTTATTGATTCAGTTGTGCTTAAGTATTATTTTGTTTTGAAATTACTATAACTACCTGAATGAAATATATACCATAAGTAGTTCGATATAGATTTAAACAACGAACGTAAAACAGTTAATCATATGCTGAATAAACAAAAAAGCAGACTACAGTTTTCAGTCTGCTTTTTTGGATAACGTTAATTTATAATAAAAAAAGTCCTGATAAATATTGTCAGCATATTTTATTAATGTAGTGTCTAGTCCTAGCTAGTACAATTTAGTCTTCAAAAATATAAACACTGAAGTCTGCTACCATTGCAAAATCATTACTACCTCTATACTGCTCCGAAATATAGACCTTAACATATCTTGCTTGAGGGAATGAACTAACTGAATGAACCTGTATCCCATCTACACTCGAATCAAATGGAATATCACCTTGATCTTCCCACTCCCATGTTGTTGGATCATCCAAATTAACTGCACCTTCTTCAAGACATGTAAAAATCTGATAACCTTTCTGACCACGATTATCACCTGAGCGTCTTGCCATACCAACACGTGCAATAGTTACCTCTTCTCCTAAATCTATTATAAACCAATGTGGATACTTACTTGCAGGAGCTCCGTATCTAGCATGCCAATAAGTGTTTAAGTCATCATCAATTATAGACGGAACACCTCCACCATCACCTGCTTGTTGCGAGCTATATCCAATTGTTCCATCATTACTATTCATATTTAAGCCAGGAACACTCCAACCAGATTTACTCATCTTGACGGGAGGAGCTGGAACCCAAACATCAACAGTTTCTACAAAATCTCCGTATCTTGCTGTAACAGTCGCTCTGCCCTCTTCCAAAGTTCTAATTAAGCCATTGTTATATACTTTAGCAATACTGTTGTCTGTAGAAGACCACTCGATATCTACATCCGTAGCATTATCAGGAATTAAAGTAACAAAGATTGGCGTGGTGTTTTGCCAAAAATCTATTACAGAGTTTACACTTAGAGTAAACCCCTCTAATGGTATAAACTCTTGTACACTCACATCAATAACTATCTGGTCATCTTTTGACTGAACAACAATTGAAGTAATTCCCTCACCTACAGCTTTCACCAATCCAGTTTGATCAACTGTAGCAACATTTGTGTCTTTACTTGTCCATACATAAGAGTTGTTTGCGGGGCTACTCTTCAGCTGTACTGAGCCTCTGTCACCAGCATGTTCTCCTATATATAGCTGAACAGATGTTTGATCGACAAAAGGTCTTTCTGTAACATCAAACGAGTCGAAACTATTACACCCCGCCAAAAGCACAGCAATCAAGAAAACACCTAAAAAAATATTATATTTTACTTTCATATATTTTAAACTATTATTTTGTTAGTCAATAAATATAAGACTTACATAAAAATTAGTAATCTTCTCTTTCATTATATGGAACTCTAAGCTCCTCCGACATTTGATAAGTAGCTCCATCATCTGGATCAACATAGTCATATCTCAACAAAAATGTTTTGTACTTATTATAACCATCATCAAAAATTGTGAAATTATTAGGAAAATCCTCATCTCCATCAACCTGAGTAACTTTCATCCCAAATTGAGATTTATCCCAAGGTTCGATAATTACCTTTCCGTCATCTTCAACTTTAATTAGCAAAGACCATCTACTAATGGATTCTTCCTCAGCCTTAAACTCTTTGATTCCTGCCATAATTCTGACTTCATCTCTACCAACTGGGAATACCTTTTTCTGCATCATTGTATTGGTCGCACCTCTCTTACCTCTATGATTATACATAGTAGCACCATCGCCATCCTTAGTTGAGGCAAAACGATTTTTTAAATAAATTCGATACAAAACGGTGTTCTTTCTGGGGCTAAACTCATATGCTGAAAAAGTTTCAACTCGGAAAGGAATTAAATACAAAGTATCAGGCGACAAGCCTTCTGTTCTCAATTTAATATGCATTCTAGCGTTTCTTTCTCCTGCTGGTATAGTAATCTTATAACTATCAACATCATATCTACTTGAGTTCAAATATTGAGCATATCTATCAGCATCAGTATCAAAATTACTCACATTATAATGCTTCAATAATGCTTCATCCTCAATTATATTTATATCAATTGCTTCTGTTGTTGGCTTAACTCCACCACACGATGCTGCTATATATCCATCAACACCGTCTTCAGAAAACTCCAACTCCTCGGCAAAGATATTAAACCCATCATCACTAAGTAGCGCCACAACAGCTTTGTATTGCTCTCGCTCAAATATTTCATCTCTATTACATGATATTAATGCAATAATAGCGACAATAATAAATAACGAAGCTTTATGTATTATACTTTTCATATATCTAGTTTTTAATTCATTAAAACAACTATAATATTATTCCCATCCAGGATTTTGATCAAATGATGGCAAACGTCTCATTTCTGTTTTAGGAATTGGCAAGAAAATCATTTTCCTATTCACAACCCTATTAGAAATTCTATAACTAGTAGGAACAACACGTTGATAATACATTTCTTTGGTTCCTGCTGTGTTCATACCTTTAATTGGTTCGCTTTCTGAGGACTCATAATCTCCCCATCTACGAACATCAAAATAACGTCTGTTTTCATATAAAAACTCCACCATTCTCTCCTTTTTAATAATCTCCATAACTTTATCAGCATCTGCAAGATCAGCATCTGATATACCAGGAAGTCCACCTCTGTATCTAATTTGATTTATGGCACTCTTTATTTCATCAGCATCTCGGTTAAATGTCTGCATTTCTCCATTTACTAAAACAGAAAAACTCTGACCCTCTAATTGATTTAATGCTTCGGCATAAGATAAAAGTATCTCTGCATAACGTATTATTGGGAACGGCTTATCAATTCTTCTAGCACTTGTTCCAGCCCAAGCATCAATTGGATTAACAAATTTTCTTAGTACATATCCAGTAATTGGGTGATCATTAGGATTGGGTGCACCACTTTTACCATTAGGAGAGTCATTATAATAAGTTACAGTCAAGTTCTTTTGAGTGTTATCACTTGTCGATCCCATTGACCAAAAAGCCTCACTAAATCCAACTGACGCATAAAAACGTGGCTCTCTATTCACATACATATTAAAAACGTTAGCATTCAAATAATAGTCGCGATACAATTCCTTTCTTGAGCTTGTGAAACCATTTTCACTATAAGGGTACTCATCGCTTGAGTTACCAATTTTACGTCCATCTGCCATTTCGTATGCATCAACTATTTTTTGAGTAACACACATACCATTCCAACCACCATTTGCAACGGGAAATGAATGTTTTGTATAGTCAGTAAGAACTGATGATTTTCGCGCCCAAATAAATTCGGGGTTCACATTCATCACTGTTTCTCCATTAAACATATCGGAATATGAATGGAAATGATCTATACCACCAGCTCCGTCAGGAAATGTCTTGTGATAATCTGGATCACTAACATTTGAAGGTAAATCTGGGGTTTTGTCGTCAGCCTCCACTGTGTGTAAACGATACAATGGAATACCATCTTGAGTAAGTTCCATTACTGCTTTTGAAGCTGCAGCTGCTATTGCCCAACGCTCAGGATCATATGTTTGTTGAATATAATGCTGACCATCTGTTTTCCTAGTCCATCCACCAAAATATGTTCTTGCAGAACGTCCTCCATTGAACAACTCACTTGCATGCATTAATCTGAGTCTTGCAACTAAAGCTAAAGCAGCCCCCTTAGTAGGACGACCATATTCTAAAACAGACGACACCTTAGCAGGCATATATAAAGCAGCCTCTTCAAATTCAGAACAAACATAATCAACACAGTCGTCAAACAAATCACGAGGTCTGTCATAGTATGTTATATCTTCGTTATTATTAGGCAATTCGTCTCCCAGCAATACAACAGGACCAAAATTCATCATCAGATTATAATATGCGTAAGCTCTGATGAAGCGAGTATAAGAAACAATATTCAAACGCTCAACAGATGTCCAATCCGACGCCTCATCCATTCTATCAAATATTGTATTACACTGGCGAATTATTCTATACCATTGTCCCCATCTATTAAAGCTTCCCAAATTTGTTTCATTCCTTTCACCTAAAACAAATGCCATACCCTCAAACTCTCCAGAACCAAACAAGCAAAAAGCCTCATCAGTAGCCATAGGCCCAGGAGTGTACATGCTGCCTCCACCAAATATAGCCCCTTCATCTGGAAACTGTGCTGCCGCATCCCACATAAAGGCCTCTATATATCTCTTTGATGCAAAAATTGAATCCAATTTTAATTCATCATCAACATATCCATCAATATTTAGAAAATCGCATGAAGACAACCCTATTGTGAAAACCAGAAATAGAGCAATAGCCTTACCAATAACGATCTTTCTTATATTATTTATTTTTTCGTTCATCTTTATAATTATTTTGAGATTTCAATTAAACATCTTAGAAGTTTACGTATAACTGAAGTGAATAAATTGCAGGAATAGGATAAACCCGCCCTACTCTATGAGCTTGCTCTGGGTCAAATATTTTGACCTTATCCCATACATATAGATTATTTCCCACCAATTGAATATCTAATGATCCAATACCTGCTTTCTTCAAGAAATTATTTCTTAGATTATAGTTTAGTGTAACTTCTTGTAAACGTAAATATCTAGCATCACCCTTCCAAAAATCTGACATTTGAGTGTTGTTTGCATTATTACCATATTGTAAACGTGGCAATTGAGCATTTGGATTTTCAGCCAAAGATAAGTCTATACCATTAGCTTCTGCATATGATTTTGGAATCCACCTTGTTGAAGGATCATTAAACTGAACTAACACATTACCCAATTCACCACTGTTGAAAGGAATATAACCTGTATTATTTCTATAATAATCTACCTTGCCAGTACCTCTAAACAATAATCCTACTGTAAGATTTTTATAACGATATTGACCACCAAAACCATACATAAGTTGTGGATACATTTGTTGATACGAAATTGGAACTTTATCATTATCATCAATTTTTCCATCACCATTAATATCCTTATACTTTATGTCACCAGGTCTTACCTCACCCCATGTTTGTTTTGGGCTATATCTTACATCATCTTCATCTTTAAAAAAACCTAAACTTTGTAAGCCTCTCCATACGTTGTTAGGCAGTCCCGTATAATCTTGATATGGATAATCATCATAAGTTTTTTCATAATTCAAAATTTTATTTTGAGCAAATGTATAGTTACCTCTAACTGTGAAGTCCATATCATTATTAATAATATGAGTATATGCGAAGTTACCATCAGAACCCCAGCTCTCCATTCTTCCAACGTTACCATATGGCATACTTGTAAGGCCAACATAGTCTGGAACCTGAACACGAGGTTGGAAAATACCATCACGACGGTCGTTAAACATATCAATGGTTACAGTCAAATTACTATCAAAAAATCCCATATCAATTCCTAAGTTAGCTTTTTTAGCCACCTCCCATACTAAATTGTCGGCACCAACTCTTGCAATCCCAACTCTTTCTTCACTCGACATAGACCCCCAAACAGAAGTATATCCTTGTGACACGCGATTTAAATAAGGAAAGCGTCCACCGCCGATTCTATCATTACCAACAGTACCGTATGAAGCTCTGAATTTAAGTAAATCAAACCATTTAATGTTATCCTGAACGAACTCATAATTAGTAGGAATCCATCCTAGTGCAACTGATGGGAAAAAGCCAAATTGCTTACCTGGAATAAAGTTCTCGGAGCCAGTATAACCAAAGTTGACATCCAGCATATAAGTATCTCTAAACCCATATGTGATGCGGCTTGACAAACCCATATATCGTTTTGGAATTTGCCCCAAACTAGTACTTAGATTGGCATTTTCACCAGAGTATGCTTGATCAGTACTTTGGTCATCACTCATATAATAGTAAACTAATCCACCTACCCTATGGTCATCACTAAATACACGATCATAATTTAGTGTTGATTCAAAGTGATATTTTCTCCACTGAGATTGAGAGCTACTATACAGCGCCGAAGTGCTTACAGGAACTTGTTCACGAGTTAAAAGTTCTCCCTTTGCATTACGTCCTATTGCTCGATATTGAGCAGGATATGTAAAGCGCCGTTCAGTAAAGTTTCCATTTCTGTTATATGCACCTTGTGCTCTAATTTTTAAGCCTTTAGTTATGCTACTCAAATCCTGATTTATAGCCATAGTATATAAGCTACTATTGTGATTAATTACTGTTTTTCCAGTATGATTAATCAACACATAAGGAGACATTCCACTGTCAGAACCCGCAGCAGGCAATTGGCCATTTGAAAAGCGTAGTGGGAAAATCAAAGGAGTAAGACTCGCTTGTGAATCCCATATAAAATCAGTATTTACCTGACCTGGTCTATTATTAACAGACACAAAACCATCAGCTCCAAAATATAAGACTGTGCTTTTTGTAAGATTAATATCTAAATTCAATCTCAACGAGTATGTATTATAACCAGTATTAGATGCATAAGGATTATCCTTCTCTATCTTATACGCAGCAGATTCATCAGAAGCAGCCAAACTAACAAAGTATTTTGCCACAGTTCCACCCCCTCTAGCACTCACATAGTAGTTTTGTTTTAGAGACAAGTTAGTAATCATCTCATCTTGCCAACTAACATCAGGATATAAGTCAGGATCCAAACCATCTTTAATTACATTTAGCTCTGTATTATTATATGTTGGGTCTTCTCCTCTCACTTGTTTGGCTTCATTCACCAACAACGCATAGTCATAAGCACGAAGATATTGAGGCAGGCGACGAACCTGTGAAATAGAATAGTTTACTCTTCCTGTTAAGCTTAATTTGTCTGTCTCACCTCGCTTAGTGGTTATTAGTACAACTCCGTTGGCACCTCTTACTCCATATACCGCAGTAGCTGAAGCATCTTTAAGAACAGAGAAACTTTCTATATCAGCAGGATCTATTGAGTTTATATCTCCTTCAAGTCCATCAATCAATACTAAGGCACTACTATTAGCACCAAAAGTACCAATACCACGCACCCAAAACTCTGCTAAGTTTTTGCCTGGTTCACCACTATTAATCATTGAAATAACACCCGCTACCCTTCCTCCAAGAAGGTTAGATACAGATGGTGTAGGCACTTGAAGTTCACTAGGCGAAACAGATGAAATTGATGCAAGAGTAGAAATCTTTCGTTGAGTTCCCATTGCGGTAACCACCAGCTCCTCCACTTCGTAGGCTGTACTTTCAAGATTAATCTCCAAATCTTGCACCTCTTCTGTTACTATATATTCATATGACTCGTATCCAACATATGAAAAAATCAATTTATCACCTTTCGAGGCTTTAATCGAAAAGTTACCGTCCACATCAGTAACAGTACCGCCCATTTTACCCTGTACGGTAATTGTTACTCCTATCAACGTGCCAGCATCATCTTTCACTACTCCCTTTATCGTATATTCAGTGCTTTGTGCTGAAAGTGAAAAAGGAATCACAAGTAGTAAGATTATCAAATAATATATTTTCTGCATATTATAAAACTTTAATAGGTTAACTTTTACTCAATAGCAATTCTACGAATCCTATTATTATTATAATCGGAAACATAAATTATACCCTCAGAATCAACAACAATCCCATGAGGCTCATTAAATAATGCTTCATCTTTAGATCCATCTTTGAAACCACGTTGCTCAGGAATTCCAATCATTGTCTCAACCATGTTGGTAGAGGTATTAATCATCCTAATACATTGATTTTGATTATCTCCAACATATAAATTACCATCAGAGTCGAAGCTTATTCCTCGTGGTGCCCTGAATTGAGACACTGACAAAGGTCCATCACGATGACCACCATTTGTAGCACCTGTTAGTTTTTGGAAAGATGACAAAACTACTCCATCACTACCTACGGTGCTATCCGTAACATCAACTTTGCAAATGCTATGTGCAACAGATCCTGCTCCACCATCATAAGCTATCCACATTTCGTTTTTATTAATCGGGTGCATAGCCGCTCCATAAGCTGTGCCACTTGGAGTCATGCCCACGATTGTGGCTTTCCATGTTTTAGGATCTATTCTTACTAATTGACCAGAGTTATATCGAGTATAATAATAACCATCTTCCTCATTTTGTAGGCAGTGATAATGAACATTACTTGTTGGCATATCATACTCTTTTTCTTCCACATTGTTATAACCTCTATCCCACTCCTTTATAAAATAGAGTTTGGGTATCCATCCAGTTTTCGGATCCATAAAACAGAATCTATCCCTCTCTTCCTCAGAGCCAGTCTGTATTACATTGGTTAGAGGATTAGCAATTGCAGGGCATCTATGGTTATAACCCTGAGGCTTAGTTGCTACAACTGTAGCACTATTTTCTGCAACGTTCAATCTCAATAAGTTATCGTTAGAAAGCGACACAAAAATATTGAAATCTTTATCAATACCAATATACACTGGACGTAAAAGAATTTTATCAAGTCCTACACTATAGTCGGGGTTCTCACCAGGCTCATTACCATTACCTGCAACGGTGGTAACACTAGCAGCAACTTTGTAATAAAAGTCTTCTAGATATTCCTTTTTTTGATCTCCAATTTCAATTGACAAAGTACAAGTATCCCCTGGAAGTCTGGGAACTAACGCCAAAATACGTTTGCCTGTGGAATTAATTACAGCAGCTTCTTTGGTGTTAAAAAATACTTTAATCTTTGATGCGTCTGTTCCAAAGTTTTCACCATCTAACAGAACCATTTCCGAGATTCTACCAGAATCAGGTTCAAATTTTGAAACCACAATTGGCTTCTTGGGGTCATGAATTTCCCCTCCTGTATCGCCCTCACCTTTACAAGATGCAAAGAATAGAGAAAAAAGTAGAAACACTAACATACTCGCTAGCAACTTACTTCTCGACCCTCTTCGTCCTAAAAAGCGAAAACAATATCCATCCTTAATAAGAGAATAAAATTGGTTGTTTTCCATACTTAATTTAATTTTAATTGCTTGTAATTTAACATGTAACTAAACATTTGTTATTCATAATATATATAATTTGTATCTTCTTTTCAATATATTACCCTAACTTCATTTAACGACAATTAGAGCTCAGATTTAAAAAAGCAAATATATATAAATTTTTTTATATTAAAAACAAATGTCACAATTTTATCTATAAAGAATTTCACAATACATAAATTTTTATTTCAATGTTCACTTATCACATTCTAATGTATTTATTACTCTCTAATTAGCTATTTTATCCTATCCTATCAATGAAATCCAAGTTAACCTTCTTTCAGTCAATATTACTTAACTAAGATTTTCAATTACATCTTTTCACATCAGAGACACTTCTTCATTACTCGCCACCAGATTGGTTAGTTATTTACATTATATGTCTATTATAATGAATCGACTGGACACTATATTTTTATTGTTCGTGTTTCGAACAATAGAAATCCACATGTAAACTTCTATTATATTTGACACGAACAGTACCAATCCATATGTAGATTTACACTGTATAAGAGACGAACGATTCAAATCTACATGTAGAATTGCATTGTATAACACAAATACAATAGAAATATAGCAAGCAATTTAAGCATCATGGCAAGGGTTTATATTCACCAAAGGGTGATTTTATATTGATGAATGGGTAGATGATGGAGAAAGTATAATATCAAAACATGTGTATCAAGAAACAATTAACGAACATACGCATGGAGCTAGTGAGATTTTGAACTATCGCTTCAATGTAATGCCTCTTTATAAAATGTTTAATTTGGGTTAAATGATATTATGAATAATAAGATTAGAAAAAGGAAAAAAATTGCTCAGGTTGATGGTAGAGCATAAATATTTATAGCGTAGTGATTTGCAGTTTTAAATTTATATAATTAATACTTTATCAAACCGTTAACCATCCTCTAAAACCTCTAGAATTGTAGTATGATTCTGCTCCATTGTGATAAGTGAAAACTCTACCAAAACGAAAATCACAGAAAATAGCTCCGCCTAACACCCGTATTTCGTTTGGAGTTAGGACCCAACTTGAAGTCTTATTGTCGAATCCAATTAACTTATGGTATATTTTGTATTGTTCTTCTGTCAAAATCGAAATGCCCATTTCTTTGGCACAATCAAGAGCATTATTTTTTGGCTTGTTTTCCTTCCTTGATTCTAATGCCTCTCTATCATAGCAAAAACTTCTACGTCCAGAAGGACTTTCTTTGGAACAATCTATGAAAATATATTCACCAGTACTGTCTAAAAAATCCACCACATCTGGTTCACCTCCCGAAAGTTCCATCTCGTTTAATGACCATAACTTTTCAGGATGGACTTGCAGCTTTTCCAGAATCAAAACCCAGTTCATACCTTTATGACGAGGCATATTCTTATCAAATCTATCCCTTAGTATTTTTAGGATTTCTTCTTTGTCATGATCTAATAATTCCTTATTCATATAATAAATATGCAAAATTATTTACAATACAGATAAAACAAAGTTTTAATATTATTAGTTTGCCTTTATTGAGGATAAAATTTATCTGAATCACATATTTAGATAAAATTCTTTAGTAAGGGCTACATACTCATCCGAATAAACATGTCTAGCCAACTCTATTAATAATGAATCATGAATTACCTCTGCTTTGGGAGGATACATAGTGAACTCAAATAGTACTCGCTTAGGTAGAGAATGAGAATTTATTGAGTAAACATCTGTTCTCCTGTTAACATACCACCCCTCATAAGCTGAGATTTGCAATATTTCTTGCAGGCTTTCAAAAGGATATATAAATGACAACACTCCATTATCACTTATTATACTCTTACTAAGATGAAGAATATCATAAAGTGTGAGACTCTCAGAATGCCTAGCTTTTGTTCGTCTCTTATCATCAGATAATAATGAATTAATAAAGAAAGGAGGATTAGATACAATAAGATCGTACTTGGATTTAGTTTTCAAAACAAAGTCTTGAAATGAGGTATTATATACTTTAATCTGACTGTTATATGGAGATAAAATTACATTTTCCTTGGCCTGAACAGATGCATCATCATCAACTTCGATGGCATCAACATTTATTTCTCTATTTCTCTGACTTAACATTAAAGATAAAAGACCTGTGCCTGTTCCAATATCTAATACATTTTTTGTTCCATCAATACTAGTCCATGCTCCCAGCAGTACACCATCTGTACCTACTTTCATTGCACATTTGTCATGGAAAACCCTAAACTGCTTGAAGCTAAAAGAATTTTTATTCATCGATACAATTCAAACTAAATATCTTGGCACACAATTTGAAGTGTATGCATATTATAAACCTTGTGAGAACAAAAATAATATATTTATGTTTGTATATCGCATTAATCATAGAAAACAAAATAATATGTTTCATAATAAACTAAGTGGTATTGGATTAGAAGACAACGAAAACGTAATTTCTTTTTTTGCTGGCAACTTTTTAGATCAAGAAGAGGGCATCGACGAAAGTAAACTAAAAGACACGTTGCCTATCCTACCTTTACGTAACACCATTGTTTTTCCTGGTAGCGGATTACCAATCTCTGTAGGTAGGAACAAATCGCTCAAATTAGTAAAGGGTCTTGGAAAAAAACATAAGTATATTGGCTTAGTATGCCAAAAAGACACAAATGTGGAAGATCCAGAAGCCGACGATTTATACAATATAGGGGTAATTGCTGAAATTATCAGAATTATTGAAATAGATGACAACACTATAAGTATCATAGTGCAGGCAAAAACTAGGTTTGAGCTAACCGAGATGGTTAAAACTGAGCCTTACTTTATGGCAAAATATAAAATTCTAGAGTCTGTTAAAGCAGCTAAGGATGATAAGGAGTTTCTTGCAATTCTTGATTCTATAAGAGATTCAATGAATCATGCTCTTCATCTTCTGGGAGATCCTCCCAAAGAGCTTATACAAACAATAAATCACAAATCATTTACAAATATGCTTGTTAGCTATAGTGCCACCAATTTGCCTATTGAAAACAGAGAGAAGCAAGAACTCTTAAGCATTAATGATGAGAAAGAGCAGGCCTATCGCTTACTAATGATTGTGAATAGAGAAACTCAAATTTTAGAGCTGAAAATGAATATTCAGATGAAAACAAAAGAAGATCTGAATCAGCAACAAAAAGAGTTCTATTTACAACAACAGATAAAAACAATACAAGAAGAACTCGGAGGAAACACTCAGCAAATAGAGATTGAAGAATTTAGAAAAAAATCCAAATTAAAGAAATGGGGCAAAGATGTAGAAGAAGTATTTGAAAAGGAACTTGCAAAACTTGAAAGACTTCATCCTCAATCTCCAGACTATTCAGTGCAGTTTGGATATATTGAAACAATAATTAATTTGCCTTGGAACGAATATACCAAGGATAATTTTAATTTAAAAAATGCTCAAAAGATTCTTGACAGAGATCATTTTGGAATGGAAAAAGTCAAAGAACGTATTATTGAACATCTCGCTGTTTTGAAACTAAAGGGAGATTTAAAATCACCTATACTATGTCTTTATGGTCCTCCAGGAGTTGGCAAAACCTCATTAGGTAAATCTATTGCAGAGGCCTTAAACAGAAAATATGTACGAGTATCATTGGGAGGTTTGCACGACGAATCTGAAATAAGAGGTCACAGACGAACATATATAGGTGCTATTCCTGGTAGAATAATACAAAACATTCAGAAATCAGGAAGTTCTAACCCCGTATTTGTTTTAGATGAGATAGACAAAGTGGGTAGTGATTTTAGAGGAGACCCATCCTCTGCACTTCTTGAAGTACTAGACCCTGAACAGAATAATGCCTTTCACGACAATTACTTGTCAATAGATTATGATTTGTCTAAGGTTATGTTTGTAGCCACAGCTAACAATCTTAACACTATTCCTCAACCACTATTAGACAGAATGGAACTAATAGATGTAGGAGGATATATAAGCAATGAGAAAATAGAAATTGCCAATAGACATTTATTGCCCAAGCAGCTTGAAAATCATGGAATCCCTAAAAAGGAGTTCAAAATTTCAAAACCTGCACTACATAAAATTGTTGAGGATTACACAAGAGAATCAGGCGTGAGAGAGCTAGACAAGAAAATAGCCAAAGTAGTGAGAAAAATTGCTAGAAAGTTGGCAAGCAATGAGGAGTTTCCCAACACACTCAAACCAGAACACATAAGAGAATATTTGGGCATAGAAGAATATAGCAGGGATAAATATCAGGGAAATGAATATGCTGGAGTAGTTACAGGATTGGCATGGACATCTGTTGGGGGAGAAATATTATTTGTAGAAAGCTCATTAAGCAAAGGTAAAGGTTCTAAGCTTACACTTACAGGAAATCTAGGCGATGTAATGAAAGAATCCGCTATGCTTGCAATGGAATACATCCATGCTAATGCAGAAATATTCGACATAGACAATGACATTTTTGATAACTGGAATACTCACATTCACGTTCCAGAAGGAGCGATGCCAAAAGATGGACCATCTGCAGGTGTAACAATGGTGACATCATTAGTGTCATTATTCACTCAACGCAAAGTTAAATCTAATTTAGCTATGACTGGAGAAATTACACTTAGAGGAAAAGTACTGCCAGTTGGTGGAATTCGTGAAAAGATTCTTGCAGCAAAGCGTGCTGGAATAAATGAGATAATACTTTGCAAAGAAAATGAAAAAGATATATTAGAGATTAAGCCTGAATATGTAACTGGTCTCCAGTTTCATTATGTGGAGGACATAAAAGAGGTAATAGACATTGCACTACTTAAGACTAAGGTTAAGGATGCGAAAACATTTTCAATACCTGATAAAGTTTAATAGGTAAAATTATATCTCTGAAAAAAGAAAAAGGTAAGCTTATAAATAATCAAGCTTACCTTTTCTATTATTATAAAGATTTTAGGGTATATATAATCACATAAACCCCAATTTCACAATATAGTAACCTACATATGATAGCAAAAAGGCAAGTCCTTGCCAACGATTAATTTTGATACTTGTATTCATAAATAACCACAATAAGATACCAACACCGAGCATGAATACATTATCAACAAGACTAATGTCTGGTGTTTCAATAGGGTAAATAACCCCAGCAACTCCTAATATTAACAATAGATTAAAGATATTGGATCCCACAACATTTCCAATAGCAATATCAGAGTGACCCTTAACTGCTGCGACCACAGAAGTAGCAAGCTCTGGAACACTTGTTCCTGCTGCAACAATGGTGAGGCCAATCATTGCCTCGGACATCCCTAACTTCTGAGCTATTATTATTGCATTTTTCACCAGAAGATCTGAACCAAAAATAAGACCGGCTAATCCTAAAGCTATCAATACGATATCCAACATCCAATGTTTATATATTCTAATAAATCCCTCTTCTGATTCGGCATTATTTTTGTTTTTGAGTGCTACAATAAAAAGGTAAATCATATATGCCAAAAACAAAACAAGCAATATCAATGACTCAAAAAATGACAACCGACCATCTATAAACATTATCAAAAATAACAATGTGGCACCGAGCATAACCGGCACATCTACTTTCAGTAATTGTTTTTTAACTGCTAGTGGAATAATAAGAGCCGAAACACCTAATATTAGAGCTACATTAAACAAGTTTGAGCCTAATACATTTCCAACCGAAAGAGCACTTTGCCCCACCATTGCAGCTTTAATGCTTACTACAAGTTCGGGAGCACTAGTTCCCATAGAAACAATTGTCAAACCAATAATTAAAGGACTAATATGTAACCTAGCAGCAAAAGAAGATGCCCCTCCTACGAGCCATTCAGCTCCAAAATACAAAACAACAAGCGAAACTAAAAGTAAAATAACCTCCATCAAAATCTCAATTTATCTTTTAAAACACATTTTACAAAAAACAGTGCGAATATATAACAAAAAAACACCTCTTCAATATAAAGAGGTGTTTTAAATTTATAAAAAATATTTTTATTCTTTGTAGTATCTAAAATCTTTAAGCATTTGCTGCAA
>CAYFTB010000037.1:0-17838 GCA_964345875.1 uncultured Proteiniphilum sp. | reverse complement strand
CTAATGGAATAGGTAAAGCTATTGTCTCCATGTTTTGCAAGAATGGCGCTGATGTTATTTTTTGCGATATCGACGAAGTGGTTAGTGCGAGGTTGTGTGAAGAGTTGTCAGAGTTCAAATGTTCGTATGTTAAAGTAGATGTATCGGATGCAGAAGCATTGACACATGCTGTCGAAAATATACTCTCATCAAAAGGAAACATTGATGTAATTATTAATAATGTTGGGGTTAGTGTTTTTGATTCAATATTGAATACCACTGTTGAGGAGTTTGATGATGTGTTAAATACTAACTTGCGTCCTATATTTGTTACATCCAAGGCTTTGGCTATGCACAGAGATGCAAATAAGCATTTGAATAATTATGGACGCATCATTAATATGTCATCTACTAGATATTTGATGAGTGAGCCTCATTCAGAATCGTATGCCGCGTCAAAAGGTGGGGTTGTGTCGTTAACACATGCTTTGGCGGCTTCATTAAGCAGGTACAACATTACTGTAAACTGTATTAGTCCCGGATGGATTGAAACTGGAGATTATGATAGCCTTAAACCCGAAGATCATGAACAACATTTATCGGGTAGGGTAGGCAAACCTGAAGATATTGCACAGACATGCCTGTTTCTTTGTCAACCTGAAAATAATTTTATTAATGGACAAAATATTGTGATAGATGGAGGAATGACTAAGAAGATGATTTATTGGGGTGAGTAATAGTTTAGGATTTAATATATTTATGAAGATGCAATTTGCTCATTTCACATTTCAGACGAAAGGACTGAAAGTAATAGTAATGTGGAAATGAGCAAATTAATTTTAATGCATCGTTATAAATCAATCTTTATGATCATTCTGAGATTTTAGACATGTCCATATAGAATAACTCCCAAGTGTGTCCATCGGGGTCTTCTATAGTTCGTTGCTGCATGAAACCATAATCTCTGAATTCGGATGGCTCTGTACCTCCTGCATTAAGTCCTCTGGTCATCAGGCTATTTACTTCGTCGAGGCTGTCTAATGATAATGAAAATAATCCGGCTATATGTGATTTGGTGTCGGCTAATGGTTTTGTGGTAAACTCTTTAAACTTTTCGTGAGATAATATCATTACAAAAATATTGTCACTCCACTCCATACATTTTCCGGTTTCATCTGAAAATTGTGGGTTGTTTGTAAAACCTAATGCAGAATAAAAATCTACTGCTCTTTGAAGATCTTTTACTGCTAAATTTATGAATACTTGTTTTGCCATATTGATGCATGTTGTGTAATTAAATTGATACGCTAATCTCTATATTAATTTGATAAATACAAATCTTTAGAAGTTGAGGTAGCAGACGAACAAAAAAGGCGGATTTTTCCGCCTTTTTTGTCTGTAATACTATTTTTTACTTTTCGCAGTCTACAACTCGTTGTGCGTCAATATGGATTCCATAATAAGCGTATGCATCCACTGTTACAGTTGTTTCTGTGCCTTTGTAGGTTTTGAACTGCCCAGGTGCTGGATTGCCACTTGGAGGCGCATCGTACCCTTGAATTTTCACAGACTCTGCCACATCTTGCAATCTTGCTCCGTTGAGAGCTGTGAGTGTAATAGTTACTTTGCCATTCACCACTTCTGAAAAAGTAACGGTTCCCACTAAATAATGCTGACCTGCAAAAATATCAATAGGAGTGTTAGCAACATAAGGAGTATAGGTTGCCCAATTGCCTTTCTCTACGTAGCGTGTACCTGCAGCCCAAGCTGTTTCGTCATTATAACATACCTCAACAGGTGGTAAATCTTCGCAAATGCCTAAGCAATACTCAAACTTCATAAACCAGTTTTTGCCCACTTTGTCACCTTCTCCAAAAGCAGTTTCGCTTTGTACAACTTTGCCATTAACCACCTTTACTACCTCAGCATGAGCCGCAACACACACACATCCTTCCGGTAATTCAGAAAGTGGGATTTCAAAATGATGATATGTTTGCAATGCGTCAAATTCAATCTTGTAAGGGAATTGTCCCGGAACAAGATTACCTGCTTTGTTAACTGGTAGATTATCACATGCACCCACAAAAAGATGGATTGCTTTAATTTTCCAATCTCCAGTAGCTTCGTAAGCCACATACAAATTTTCTTTGTTGTTGACTACGTAAACTTTTCCAGCTTCATGATGCTGTCCCGCCAAAAGGCGAACTTCTTGTGCATCGCGACAAGGATTTAGGCATGGAGGAACTTCGACTGAGCGGGTGCCGATAGCAACATTTTGCTCCTCTAACAAGCTCAAGTCTTTGGAGCACGAAGTGATGGTAATTGCCGTCATGGCAATAACTGCGAAAAACAAAACAAATTTCCTCATAAAATAATGGTTTTAATTTTTTTTAAAATATTATCAATAAAACCTTATGCTTAAAGCTATACTAACATAAAGTGTTGTAATAATATAATCATATAACAAATGTTTTACAAAATGTTCAAAATTAAAACCTTACAAAATCTTACAAGCAATATGCTTTTATAAAAATATTAGAACAATTACTGCATTACTTCAACGTTACCTAAGTATTACTATGATTTGATAAATTATATTTACAACATTATTTTTTAGATAAGAATTATATTCAGATTTGATTATATATTGTCAACCAACGAAGTTGCTATCTATAATAGTGAATCGACTCATTGATATTGTAAAATCTATTGAGCTATGCCATACTACACAAAACGCCTAAATCTATTAATATCCCCCAAAGTGAATGAAATATTAAACTAAACCCGTAACTTTGCACATACATTAATGCATCATAATTATAGAATGAAAGTAATAGACTTCATAGTTCGCTCAAACGAACAATTAAATTATCAGAACAACCTGCTAAAGGTTACTCCAGCAGATGGTTCTGTATTATGCGATATGTATCCGGGACAATTTGTTCAGTTATTGGCTGATAATTCTCCTGGTACCTTTCTAAGACGTCCTATTTCGATTAATCTTGTTGATAAGAGTAGTAACGAAATGTGGTTGTTGGTTCAGCAAGTGGGAGAGGGAACCAAGAAGATTTGCGAAAAGATGGCAGGAGATTCAATAAGTATTGTTTATCCTCTTGGAAGTACCTTTGGTATTCCTGAAAATAAAAACTCGAATCTGTTGTTGATTGGAGGTGGTGTAGGAACAGCTCCTATGCTTTTTCTTGGGAAGTCGTTTAGCGATAAAGGTTTCAAGCCTAATTTTCTGTTGGGGGGACGATCTGAGCGTGACTTGTTGCAACTTGATGAATTTGCCAAATATGGAGATGTTTATTGCACCACAGAAGATGGAACGAAGGGTGAAAAGGGTTTTGTAACCAACCACTCTGTATTGCAGCAAAAGAAGTATGATTATATCTACACATGTGGTCCAAAACCAATGATGGTGGCAGTGGCAAAGTATGCTCATGCAAATAATATTGAATGTGAAGTGTCATTGGAAAATCTTATGGCTTGTGGTTTTGGAGCATGTTTGTGTTGTATTGAGGAAACAACAAGAGGTAATATATGTACATGTACCGAGGGTCCTGTATTTAACATCAAAGAGTTGAAATGGATAGACTAAAAGTAAAAATTGGAGGACTGGAGCTGCAAAATCCAGTTGGAACTGCCTCCGGAACATTTGGTTATGGCACCGAATATAAGGACTTTTTAGATCTTAATCGTTTAGGTGCAGTGTTTGTGAAAGGAACTACACTCGAGCCACGTCAGGGAAATCCTTATCCTCGTATGGCTGAGACTCCATCAGGTATGCTTAATGCTGTGGGTTTGCAAAACAAGGGTGTTGATTATTTTGTGGAGTATCTTTATCCCGAAATTAAAGATTATAATACTCATATGATAGTCAATGTGTCTGGCTCTACTGTTGAGGATTATGTGGAGTGTGCTGCAAGACTTGCTGATTTGGATAAAATGCCTGCAATAGAGCTTAACATTTCATGCCCCAACGTAAAAGAGGGTGGAATGGCATTTGGAACATCATGCCAATCGGCAGCTCAAGTCACTCGTGAAGTACGTAAGGTGTTTCCAAAAACATTGATTGTAAAACTTTCTCCAAATGTGACTGACATCACCGAAATAGCACGAGCAGTGGAAGATGAGGGAGCTGATTCTGTATCTCTTGTAAATACTTTTCTAGGTATGGCGATAGATGCTGAGACTCGCAAACCAAAACTTTCTACTATCACTGGTGGTCTTTCGGGTCCTTGTATTAAGCCAATTGCATTACGAATGGTATGGCAAGTGTATAATGCTGTCAAAATTCCTATTATTGGCATGGGTGGTATATCTAACATTGACGATGCAATAGAGTTTATGCTGGCAGGATCCACTGCAATACAAGTAGGAACTTACAATTTTATAGATCCACAGATATCAATAAAGATTTTAGATGGCATCGAGGATTATCTGAAAAGACACAATCTTAATTCAGTACACGATATAATAGGAAAGTTGAGTGTTTAGTGACGTATTGTGTTGATTATTGCGATATGAATATCAAAATGAAGTCTATTTGCTCATTTGTTTGACAAATTGAGAAATTTGCGTACCTTTGCAGCTTGTTAAATTAAAAAATAGAAAGAATGTCGCAATTATTCATTCCAAAAGGATATAAACCACTATTAAATTTGAAACAAACGGAGCAGGGGATTAAGATGATTAAAGATTTTTTTCAGCTTAATCTTGCTTCAGAATTACGCCTCAGACGTGTTACGGCTCCACTCTTTGTAGAAAAGGGAACAGGTATAAATGATGATCTTACGGGAGTCGAACGAGCAGTTTCATTCTCTATCAAAGATATGAACGAAACAAAGGCCGAAATTGTGCATTCGCTGGCTAAATGGAAGCGAATGACATTGGCTGACTATTCAATTGATGAAGGTTATGGTATATACACAGATATGAATGCCATTAGAGCTGATGAGGAGCTTGATAATCTACATTCACTTTATGTTGACCAATGGGATTGGGAGTTGGTTATTGGAGAACAAGATAGAACTATCGAATTTCTAAAAGATATAGTAAGACGAATCTATGCAGCAATGCTTCGAACAGAATATTTGGTGCATGAAACATTTCCAGCCCTAAAGCCTGAGTTGCCAAGAGAAATTAAGTTTATTTCTTCTGAAGAGTTACTTCAGCGTTATCCTGATTTGGATGACAAGGGACGTGAAGATGCTATTTGCAAAGAGTTTGGGGCAGTGTTTATTTTGGGTATTGGAGCTAAACTCTCAAACGGTATTCCGCACGATGGCAGAGCTCCTGACTACGACGATTGGACTACTATAAATGAAGAGGGATTTGAGGGTTTGAATGGTGATTTGCTTGTATGGAGTTCTGTGTTAGGTAGATCTATGGAACTATCATCAATGGGAATCAGAGTTGATAAAGAGGCATTGCAAAGACAACTGAAGCTTAAAGGTCAGGAAGAAAAGTTTGAACTATTTTTTCATAAACGTCTGATGAATGATGAACTTCCACTTTCGATAGGTGGTGGAATCGGACAATCAAGATTATGTATGTATTATTTGCGTAAAGCACATGTTGGCGAAATTCAATCTAGTATTTGGCCAGCTGATATGCGTAAGCAAGCGGCAGAGAATGATATATTCTTGATATAGTTGATAATATATTATTTATACATATAACTAAAACCTCGCTTCCAATTTATAGGAGTGGGGTTTTTTGTTTTCAGATTAAAAGCAATACTTTTGTAATTCAAATAAAATCACGTTTAATGAAAGTAAAAATTGAAGATAGCTGGCAGAAAGTGCTAAAAGATGAGTTTGAGAAATCTTACTTTGAGCAACTTGTCAGCTTTGTAAAGAATGAATATGCCTTACAAACGGTTTATCCTCCAGCTAAATTTATATTCAACGCATTTGACAAATGTGCGTTTGATGATGTTAAAGTTGTGATTGTGGGACAAGACCCATATCATGGAGTAGGTCAGGCAAATGGATTATGCTTTTCTGTTAATGATGGGGTTATGTTTCCACCCTCATTACAAAATATATTTAAGGAGATAAGTGCAGATTTGGGAAAGCCAGCTCCTAGTTCTGGCAACCTTGAGAGATGGAGTAGGCAAGGTGTTCTGATGCTTAATGCTACACTCACAGTGAGAGCTAATATGGCAGGTTCACATCAGGGTAAGGGATGGGAACAGTTTACTGATGCAGTAATATCCAGTTTGTCAAATATAAAAGAAAATATTGTGTTCATTCTATGGGGAAACTATGCCATTGCAAAGGGTAAGGACATTAATAGGAGCAAACATCTTGTGCTTACTTCTGCACATCCTTCGCCACTAGCTGCACATCGTGGTTTCTTTGGTAATAAGCATTTTAGTACAGTAAACGAATATTTGATAAAACATGGCAAAAAACCTATTGACTGGTAATAGCCAATAATTATATATAGACATGCAAACAGAAAACTTGCTCAAGCAAATTGAGTTTATAAAAGAGATAGATAAGATAAAATATATTGAGCGTCGCACCAAATTGTTTAACAGTGACAGACGCGAGAATGATGCTGAGCATAGCTGGCATTTGGCAATGATGGCAATTGTTTTGGCAGAATATTCCAATGAAGAGATTGATATTCTAAAAGTGATAAAGATGGTGTTGATTCATGATATTGTAGAGATTGATTCTGGAGATATATTTATTTATGATACTCAAAAGAACCACACCAACACTGATGAAGAGCTTAAGGCTGCCAATCGGATATTTGGAATTTTGCCCAAAGAACAAGCCGATGAATTGATTGCCTTATGGATTGAGTTTGAAATGGGAGAAACTAGTGAAGCAAAATTTGCAAAATCAATTGACAGGCTTGAACCACTTTTACAAAATACATCAAATGGCGGTGGAACATGGAAGGAGTTTGATGTGAAATATGAAAGTGTTATTGATAAAAAGAAAGGTATAAAAGATGGCTCCGAAGCTATTTGGGACTATGCCAAACAGCTTATTGATGAGAGTGTGGAGAGTGGGATATTAAAACGGATAGACTAACGGTAGGAAAAATACCATTATTATCATATATAAAAGTTGTAATGGCAATCCAACTTTTATATAATCTTTAAAAGAATAACCCCCAGGCGACATAACTATAGAATTAGGTGGCGAAGAATAAGGGCTTGCCAAACACATAACCGAAGCTGTAGCTACTGCAAACAGAAAGGGGTAGGGACTAATACTCATTTCCTGAGCTGTTTGTATTGCTATAGGTGCAAATAAAATTACACTTGTGGCATTACTAACAAAAGTGGTAACGAGTAGTGCTGCAAAATAAAAAGCAGCCAAAAGCACATGCGGACCAAATCCATCAAAAGTGTCTATCAATACTTTTGTTATTAAGCTAAATGTACCCGTTTTATCCATTGCAGTTGCCATAGGAATCATTGCTGCAAAAAAGAATATTGTTTGCCATCGTATAGTATTGTAGGCCGCTTCTATGTTTTTGAAACATCCTGTGAGTATCATTAATACTGCTGCTGTGGATATTGCCAACACGGGTTCAAATATTTTCAACAATATTGACGCAACCATTGCAATAAGTATAACTGCAGCAGTTGTAGCCTTATGAACAATTATTACTTTGGTGGCTTCTTCAGCAGGTTTACCCACCACTACCAAATCCGATTCTTCGTTATCAAGCTCATCAATGTTTGTCCATGCTCCTTGAATTAGAAGAGAGTCCCCTGACTGAATTCGCTCGAATTGAACTTTGTTAAGTAGATATTCGTTTTTACGTCTTATTCCTAGAATATTCACACCATAACGATTTCTAAATCCTGATTCTTTTACGGGTTTGTTAATTAATTTTGAACTAGATAATACAACTGCTTCTGCCACACCAATATCATCAAATTTCATCTCTTTAACAGCATTTTTCTTGCTTTGTTCGGTATGGGTTGCATCTAGTAGCTGAAGTTTGTTTTCATCAGTAAATCGTTTTACATCATCAAAAGATCCTGTTACATATATAACGTCATCACCATTAAGAATTGAATCAGCATCAGCTAGTTTATGTTGAACTGATTTTAGAAATAGACTCGAGCCTTGGCTAACTCTTCTTATTTCAATTATTGATATGTTATATAGCTTTGTAATATTTAGTTCTTTAAGCTTAATGCCAACCATTGCCGAAACAGGATTCATTTTTATTCTAAATAAATTGTCGGCAAGTTGATATTCGCGTATTAGATCAGTGGGAGACTTTGCATCTCCAAATCCTGAAGAGCGCTTCTTTTCATTGTGCATTAGTATTTTTGAAGAATTCCACAAAAAGAAAAGTCCAGATATAAGCAAAACTAATCCTATAGGGAATACTGTGAAAAAGTCGAGTTCAGGATATCCGTTATCTATTAAAACATTATTTACAATTAGAACTGGAGGTGTACCAATTAATGTCATCATTCCTCCCATGCTTGCTGCAAAAGCCATTGGCATTAAAAAGCGTCTTGCACTAAGATTGGCCTCTCGAGTTATTCCAAAAACTATCGGTAAGAGTAGTGTTGCGGTTCCGGCATTGGACATAAATGAGCCTAGAACTGCTGCAACAATCATTGTCAGGATAAATAATTTCAGTTCGTTATTTCCAGCCGTTTGTAGTAGTTTAGTACTGAGAGTTTTTGCAAGTCCTGTTTGAGTAATGGCACCGCTTATAATAAATAGTCCAGCCAGCATTATCACAATGGGGTTGGCAAATCCTATGATTGATTCTTCAGGTGAAAGGACGCCACTAATGGTAAGAGCCAGAAGTGCCATTAATGCCACAAGGTCAGACCTTATTTTTCCCCAAAGGAAGAAAGCAGAGGTTACGAAAAGTATGATAAGAGTAATTGTCATGACATTTTATTGCAATGAAAGTTGCACAAAAATAACAAAAAGGTATGACTAGTATCTTGTTTTTGGATTAAACTTATCAGTAATTAAAAACGAAAGTCACAGGAACTTTTAGCTTATTCCCCTTTCTTTTTACTGTCAAGGTATTTTATAAGAGCTTCGCTTCTTCCTTTTTCATACTTCAGCTCTTCAATATTAAGAATTAGATTTGATAGTTCATAAGATTGAGCGATAGCGTCTTTGGTTTTTGTTGGAATGGTAGCTGATTGCTTGCGAGTACCAATAAATGTGAGTTTTAGGTTCTCATTCTTGAAAGTGTATATAAAGTTTGCTACACCATTGTCATTATTACCAGTATATCGAACTATCTCATATGTTTTATCTATTGTTTTAAATTGATAGTTCAATCCATCGCTTGTTACTGGTAATGTTTCAGCAAAGGAATCATCCCCAGTTGAAACCATGATTTTATTATGTTTGATTGGCGAACCGCTATAAACACTCTCAATATATAGATTCCCATTTTCATTCACAGCTGTTCTCAACCCATTGCTCAACAGAGCATCATTTAAAGGTAGTGTCCTGGGAATATAGTTGCCAAACTCCTGATATTGAGGGTCTCGTTCGTATATGAAATTTTTGAGCATTGAGTTTAGATTCGAATAACTAATCTTCAACATAGAATCACAAAATAATATGTTGCGGTTGTTCTCGGCATATCTTATATCTTGCATTAGCTCAAAACCTTTATTTATTTCATTGAATGATTTTGGGAATAGTAATTTGATACTATCTATTTTGAGTTTGGCGAGTGAATAATTCTTCTCCTCTAATGCAATGTGAGCATCAGTAAGATAGTTATTAGCTCTTTTTTGTTTTGTAGTACATGAAAAAGAAAAGAGTAGTAAGATTACTGATATGTTAAACAGAATTCTTCTAGATAAAACCATATTATTCTTATGAAATCAGATTGTAATTATTATTACAATACAAAATTAGGAAATATATTTGACCATAAGGCGGTTTTCAACCCCATTTATTGTAATTTTGCAATTTGTAACAATAAAAGATTGATATTAAAAATCTGAAATATAGAAAGATACACTCATATGATTGGGTGCTGAATATATATCTGTATTTCATTTTGATTAATTGATATTAAACTTCTTGATAAAAAATATTTTAGCATTTTCATTTTGCAATACAATCAATAGAGAAACTTACTATGAAAATAGTGTTGCGAGAAGATGTTTGATGTAATTTGAAAAAATAAATAGTTGTAATATAAACATGTATATATATACTGACGACATAAAGCAATATCTGGATAAAGAAATTTATAAAATAATATCGGAAGTGGCCGATAACATGAACCTCGAGTGTTATGTGATAGGAGGTACTGTCAGGGACTTTTTTTTGTATCGTCCCTCAACAGATATTGATATAGTTGCAATAGGAAAGGGCGTAGAATTAGCTCAGGCAGTGGCGAAAAGATTGGGTGGAAGAACTAAACTCTCAGTATTTAAGAACTTTGGAACTGCTCAAATAAAATATAAAGACTATGAAGTAGAGTTTGTTGGCGCCAGAAAAGAATCTTATATGCGTGATTCACGTAATCCCATTGTAGAGGATGGTACTCTAGATGATGACCAAAAGCGTCGTGATTTCACTATTAATGCTATGGCATTCTGCTTAAATAAAGCAAGATATGGCGAATTATTAGATCCCTTTAATGGTATTCAGGATCTGGAAGATTTGATTATAAAGACTCCTCTTGATCCTGATATTACTTTTAGTGACGACCCATTGAGAATGATGAGAGGTATAAGATTCGCCACTCAGCTTGGGTTTGATTTATATCCTGACACCTTCGATGCAATATCGAGAAATAGACATCGTATTAATATTATTTCAAAAGAGCGTATTACTGACGAGCTTAACAAGATTATCATGTCGCCAAGACCATCGGTTGGTTTTGTTTTACTAGAGAAGACTGGACTTTTGGAATTGATATTTCCCGAACTTTTAGCTTTAAAAGGTGCTGAAACAAGGGAAGGAGTTGGGCATAAAGATAATTTTTATCATACTCTGAGTGTTTTGGATAACATTTCTGGAAAAACAGATAATTTATGGCTGAGATGGTCGGCACTTATACATGATATCGGTAAACCTATCACTAAACGGTGGGACAATAAATTAGGATGGACATTTCATAATCACAACTTTGTTGGAGCCAAGATGGTGCCAAAAATATTTAGTAAGTTGAAATTGCCATTGAACGAGAAAATGAAATATACTCAACAACTTGTGGAATTGCATATGAGACCTATGCAGCTTGTAGAGGATGTTGTTACAGATTCTGCAGTGAGGAGATTGCTTTTTGATGCAGGAGATAATATTGATGATCTGATGACATTATGCGAAGCCGATATAACATCTAAAAATCCAGACAGAGTAAGAAATCATCTTCGCAATTTCAAGATAGTTAGACAAAAGTTAATAGAGATAGAAGAGAAAGATAGAGTGAGAAACTTTCAACCACCAATTGATGGTAACGAAATAATGGAAATGTTTGGATTAGGGCAGGGCAGAGAGGTTGGTGTGTTAAAGTCATTGATAAAAGAAGCTATCATGGAGGGTGAGATACCTAATGACAGAGAAAAGGCATACGAGTTCTTACTATCTAAAGCTAATGAAATGGGACTAACGTTAATTAATTAAATAAACTAATATGATGAGACGAATTAAAATGTTAGTTTGCCTGATATTTTTATTTGCTTCAATAGCAAACTCTCAGACAAACAATCTTAAATGGTACAATCCTATGGAAGTGGGTATGGATGTGATTCAGAATCGTGCGTGGGGTAATGAGATTGGTAATAAATATCAGAGATTACCACAACGAGCAGAGCATATTGTAGGTAAAGATGTTTGGAATTTATCTAAACGTACTGCGGGTTTGTCAATTCATTTTAATACAAATGCGAGCGATATATATGTGAAGTATATTGTGACAGGTGCTAAATCAATGCCTCATATGTCATCAACAGGGGTTTCGGGTGTGGATCTGTATGCGATAGATTCTGATGGTAAAAGCAGATGGACTACTGGGAACTATAGCTTTGGTGACACTGTGACCTATCGTTTTAATGATTTAATTCCTAGTAGTTATCATTCAAATGGCTTTGAATACAGATTGTTCTTACCATTGTATAATTCTGTGGAATGGTTGGAAATAGGTGTGCCTGAAGGCTCTGAATTTGCTTTTATTGAACATCTGCCAACAAAACCAATAGTTGTTTATGGAACTTCAATCGCACAAGGAGCTTGTGCCTCAAGGTCTGGAATGGGATGGACTAACTTATTGTCTCGTCAGCTTGACTATCCAGTTGTTAATCTGGGTTTTTCGGGTAAAGGGCCATTAGATAGTAAAATGGTTGACTTGATCAGCGAGATAGATGCTTCATTATATGTTTATGATTGTTTGCCTAATATGGGGAACTTATCTGACGAAGAAATATTTAATCGAACTGTATATGGTATTTCTAAGATAAGAGAGAATAGTGATGTCCCTATTCTTGTTGTAGATCATATTGGTTCAAGTAAAGACGAGATGAATGTTGAGGCATCTGATAACGTTGCAAGAATTAATAAGGCATCCCGAAATGCTTTCGACTCACTAAAAAATATTGGTGTAAAAGAAATATATTATTTGGCCAAAGAATCAATAGCTATGCCTAAAGATGGATATGTTGACTATGTGCATCCCAATGATTTGGGAATGAGTATTATTGTTTCGGCATACGAAAAAACAATTAGGAAAATACTAAATATGGAGGTTGGCGATATTAACACTACTATTCCCGTAAGCCAAAGGAGAGAGCCATATTTGTATGAATGGACTAAAAGGCATAATAAAATCCTTAAGGAAATTAATAATGAAGCTCCCAAAAGAGTTATTCTTGGTAATTCAATTGTACACTATTGGGGTGGCAGTTCTGAAAACCAAGCTGGAAAAGAAACTTGGGAAAAAGTAGTAAAGCCACTTGGATATGCTAATATGGGATTCGGCTGGGATAGAGTGGAGAATGTTTTGTGGCGTGTATATCATGGAGCACTAGATGGTTTTGAAGCAGAGGAAGTGATTTTGATGATTGGTACAAATAATGTTGGCTCAAGCACTGACGAAGAGATAGTGAAAGGTTTGGAATTTTTGCTCGAACAGATAAGACTGCGACAGCCACATGCTCGAATTAAGATAGCTGGATTATTACCTAGACGTAATACTGAGAGTAAAATTGAAACACTTAATGAAAGAATATCAGATATGGCCGAAAGTAAAAATTACGTCTATATTAATCCAGGTCGCAACTTACTTTTAGAAAATGGGTTGATTGATGAATCTTTGTTTTCAGATGGCCTGCATCCTAATGAGAAAGGCTATTGGCGTATTGCAAAATTTATAGTAGAGTAATACAAATTTTGAAATAAATATCTAATAATTCTTTACCATTTATTGATTATTAAATATATTAATTTTAAACTCCCTTAATTATTGTGTTTCTTTGCACTCGATTTTGATAAATAGTATCGTTAAACAACCAATAAATTTTCTTTGTAATTCAATTATTATATGTCTAAAAAGAAAAAAATATCCACAACCCGATTTGTTAATGCGAAAATCACATCTACCATTAGTGTTACTTTGGTATTAGTTTTGCTAGGTTTGACGGTGTTAATATGGTTTTTAGGAAATGGGTTGTCTAGTTATGTTAAAGAGAATATTAGTTTTAACGTTGTGTTGAACACTGAAATAACAGATTCTCAGATTCAGGCTATAAGAAAAAATATTGATTCAAAACCATTTGTTAAGGCATCCAGATTTGTTAGTAAGGAGGAAGCAAAAGAGATGCTTATAAAAGATTTGGGTGAAGATCCAGAAGAGCTGCTAGGCTATAATCCTGCATACGATGCCATTGAGATTTTTCTTCATTCTGAGTATGCAAATGCTGATAGTATTGCATATATAGGAAAAGTATTAAAAGAGCAGAGCAATGTTGATGATTTGATATATAAGCAAGAGGCTATTGACCTTATTAATAATAACATCTCAAAAGTTACAGCCGTTTTATTAGTATTATCAATTGCATTGCTAATCATAACGTTTGCTTTAATAAGAAACACTATAAGACTTAGCGTATATTCAAAGCGTTTTATTATAAATACAATGAAGTTAGTAGGTGCTAACGGAAAATTTATCAGGAAACCATTCATAAGAAATAATATCTTATCGGGCATAATAGCGGGGATTCTTGCAAATACTTCTATATTTTTAATTTTGATGTATTTTAATAGAGAATATACTGAGCTAAAGGCATTTGTAAATGTTAAAGAGCTGGGAATTATCTTTGGCATAGTAATTTTGCTCGGAGTTATTATTTCAGTTATAGCAACACATTTTGCTGTTAACAGATATATAAAAATGGATACAGACAATCTATATTACGTATAAATAAAAAGAGAAAAATATGTCTAAACAAAATCTATCTTTCCACAAAACCAACTTGGTAATATCAGGTATAGCCGTGTTGATAATAGTTGTGGGATTTATATTAATGAGTGGACCTTCAACTAGCATCGAAGGTTTCGAACCTGATATTTTTAGTGTGATAAGGATTAAAGTTGCTCCTATTACAACTCTTGTGGGATTTATACTAATGATTGTTGGCATATTGTACCCTGATAAGAAAGGGAAAGAGAATTCTGCAATAAAAAAATAAAATAATATTAAATGAGTATTTTAGAAGCAATTATTATTGCTATTGTTGAGGGTTTGACAGAATTCTTACCTGTGTCTTCCACGGGTCATATGATTATTACACAGGCTTTAATGGGAGTAGAGAGTACTGAGTTTGTTAAAGCCTTTACAGTAATAATTCAGTTTGGAGCTATATTATCAGTTGTTTTTCTCTATTGGAAGCGATTCTTTAAGCTAAATAAAATCAAAATATTTGATAAAGATGCTGTTCAAGGAGTGTCAACTGGTAAAAAGTATTTCATTTATTTGAAGAGATTTCTATATAGGTATGATTTTTACTGGAAATTGCTTATAGCACTCTTGCCAGCAGCTGTTTTGGGTTTATTCTTTAGTGATTATATTGACAATCTTCTCGAAAATGTTTTTGTAGTTAGTATCATGCTGGTTATTGGTGGTGTTGTTATGCTATTTGTTGATAAATGGTTTAACAAACCTGTTAAAGATCAATCAATATCTTGGCAACGATCGTTGAAGATTGGATTTTTTCAGTGTATTGCAATGATACCTGGAGTGTCACGTTCGTTTGCAACTATTGTTGGGGGTATGAGTTCCAAGCTTGATAGACGGAATGCTGCTGAATTTTCATTTTTCCTGGCAGTTCCTACTATGGCTGCAGCAGCAGGATATAAGATGTTTAAGTTGATAAAAGACCCTGCAAGTATGGAGATGTTAAAAGAGCAAGCAGTTTTATTGGCCGTAGGTAATATTGTTGCTTTCTTGGTTGCAATTGTTGCAATAAGATTTTTTATTGACTTTCTCACCAAACATGGTTTTAAAGCATTCGGATGGTATAGAATTATTGTAGGTCTAACATTAATAGTTTTACTTTTGTCAGGAACTGTTTCAAACGTTATTTAATGAATTTTATTGAAGGAGAGATCCTTTATATCGATAAGCCACTACATTGGACTTCATTTAGATTAGTAAACGTGGTTAGGGCAAAAATATGCCACAGATTAAAAATCAAAAAACTTAAAGTTGGACATGCAGGCACCCTCGATCCTTTGGCTACGGGTGTAATGGTTTTGTGTACGGGTAAGAAAACAAAGCAGATAGAGCATCTTCAGGCAATGACTAAAGAGTATATTGCAGAGATAAGGCTGGGAGCCACTACGCCCTCGTTTGATTTGGAAACGGAAGTGGACGATACTTATCCATTTGAACATATCACCAGAGAGTTGCTAGAAGAGAGACTAAAAGATTTTATTGGTGAAATAGAGCAAGTTCCGCCAATTCACTCAGCTGTAAAAGTTGGTGGTAAAAGAGCTTATGAGTTTGCTAGAAGTAATCAAGAGATTGAACTAAAACCTAAAAAATTGGTTATAGATAGTATTGTAATATTAGATTATAACTTACCAACCGTAACGATAAAAGTGGTCTGTAGCAAAGGTACTTATATTCGAGCTCTAGCAAGAGATATAGGTTTTGCCTTGCAATCGGGAGCGCATCTTACTGCTCTCGCACGGACTAAGTCTGGAGACATTTCACTTGAAAATTGCTTGAACGTTGATGAGTTAGATAGTTTTTTTGACGCTCACATTGTTCAATTATAAAATAGAAAATAGATTAGTTTATTATAAATATGAAGCTTTCACAATTTAAGTTTAACTTGCCGGAAGAGTTAATTGCAAAATTTCCGAGTAAACATCGAGATGAGTCTCGATTGTTAGTAATACATAAGGATTCAGATAAGTTAGAACATCTTGTTTTTAAAGATATTCTTAACTTCTTTGATGAGCATGATTTTTTTATTTTTAATGATACTAAGGTTTTCCCTGCTCGATTATTTGGGAATAAAGAGAAGACAGGAGCTAAAATTGAAGTGTTCTTGTTGCGTGAGCTTAATCCAGAACAACATCTGTGGGATGTATTGGTTAATCCAGCCCGCAAAATAAGGATCGGAAATAAGCTGTATTTTGGAGATAATGATGAACTCGTAGCTGAGGTAATTGATAATACTACATCAAGAGGTCGTACTATTCGTTTTTTGTATGATGGCTCCTATGATGAGTTTAAAGAGCAATTGCATGCAGTAGGTGAGACACCAATTCCAGAATATTTTGAGCGTGCTGCTGAGCCAGATGACGTAGAAAGATATCAAAATATCTTTGCTAATAATGTTGGAGCAGTAGTTGCACCTGCAGCAGGCTTGCATTTTAGTCGTGAGCTATTAAAGCGTATGCAAATAAGAAATATCGAAAGTGGTTATCTTACAGTTCATCATGGCTTAGGTGCATATCGCGAAATAGATGTTGAAGATCTTACAAAACATAAGATAGATTCTGAAGAGATGATTATCTCGCAAGAGTTATGCGATATTGCTAACGCAGCAAAGGACAGAGGCAATAAAATATGTGCAGTGGGTTCATCAGTTCTAAGAGCTATTGAAACAACTATAAGCACAGATGGTCATATAAAGCCAAGATCGGGCTGGACAAATAAGTTCATTTTCCCTCCTTATGACTTTACCTTTTCAGATGCCTTTATCACTAACTTTCAATTGCCATATTCGCCATTATTGATGATGGGTGCTGCTTTTGGAGGCTATGAGAAAGTTATGGATGCCTATGATGTGGCAATAAAGGAAGGATATAAGTTTGGTGCTTATGGCGATGCAATGCTAATTATTTAATATTGTATTAATGATCAACCATGTTCTTTTTTTGGGATTAGGATCTAATCTTGGTAATAAAAGTCAGAATTTAGAACATGCCTACGAAGAGATTGAAAAGCGGATTGGGAGAGTTATCTCTCGATCCGCTTTTTATATTACAGATCCTGTGGGTTTTGATTCTGAAAATAGCTTTATTAATGCCGTATGCAAAGTATATACATCTTTAGAACCGGAGGTGGTTTTAAATGAGATTTTAAACATTGAAAAAACAATAGGTCGTGAAACGAAAAGTGTTAATGGAATATATTCTGACAGACTTATTGATATTGACATTCTCATGTATGATGATTTGGAGCTAAATACTGAGAATCTAATAATTCCTCATCCCAGATTTCATCTGCGGGATTTTGTGCTAATACCTTTTACTGAAATATCTCCAAACACAATTCATCCTATTTTTAAGAAAAGTATTGAACAGCTTTCGTGTGACATTTGATTTTGTTGACCTAGTTCAGTATTGATAAATAAGTGTTATT
>CAYFTB010000036.1:0-18318 GCA_964345875.1 uncultured Proteiniphilum sp. | reverse complement strand
TCATTCAGGGCGTTGTATTAAATTATCCCATCATCCCCTCTTCCTATAACTCACAACAGCCCAAGTATTAATCACAACAGCAAATAGAACCAGCATTAGTAACGGACGAATAATATCAACAAAGCCACTACCTTTGAGATAAACCAATCGCATGATTTTCATAAAATAGGTCAAAGGATTGCTGTATGCAATAGCTTGAGCCCATTTTGGCATTGATATAATTGGCGTGAAAAGTCCACTAAGCAATATAATAATCAAGATGAAAAACATCATCAGAAACATTGATTGTTGAAGCGTTTCCGAATAATTAGAGACGATAATACCCATTCCCGAAATACCTATAATGAAAATAATTGAAGCAACATAAAGAGACAAAAATCCACCTAATGGCAACAATCCATATATAAGCCACGTAACAATAAATGAAATAGTGATTATCAAAACACCTATTATCCAATAGGGAATTAGTTTGGCCAGGATAAAGCTAAATTTGCTAATAGGTGTAGTGTTTATTTGCTGAATAGTTCCAGTTTCTTTTTCGAGCACAATATTTAATGATGGCAATATACCTGTGATAAGCGTAACTAGCAGCACTATAAATGCAGGGAGCATAAAGGTTTTATAATCTAACAACTGATTATATCGGTAGTTGGGTACAATTTCAATCTGAGGTACAGACAATTGTGATTGTTCAGACATAAGTTCTGATCGTATCTGAGAAGAGAAATCATTAACAATTTGCGTCAAATAATTAGATCCTATCAATCCCTGCGTGCTATTTACGGCATTGGCGGCAATAAACACATTAGCACCTTTATCCTTTATTATGTCCTTATCAAAAGATGATGGAATTTCAATAACAATATCGGCCCTTTTATCTTCAATGTTTTTTACCGCATCGTCATAACTTTTGGGTGCATCGTTTAGAATGAAGTATTGTGATGCCACAATCTTTTCAGCAAGTCGTTGTGAATATGTACTTTTACTATTGTCAACAATATCTATTTTAATATTTTTCACCTCAAAACTAACAGCCCAAGGTAACATAATCAATACCAAAAGAGGATATATAACTATCAACACAGGTATTATGGGGTTACGAAGAGATTGTTTAAACTCCTTTTCAATCAAAAAACCAAGCTTTCTCATTCTAATCTTTTTTTGATGTTTAATATACTTATTGTCATCAAGCCTACACTCATCACAAACAATACAGACAACTCATTCATCACACTCATAAAACCAAGTCCCTCTATCATTATTTTCTTTACAGCTGCAATGTACCATCTTGCTGGCACTATAGCCGATATCCATTGCAAGAAATCGGGCATATTGGCAATGGGGAATATCATTCCAGACAAGACCAAGACAGGCATCAGCATACCAATTCCCGAAATTAGAATGGCTGTGATTTGAGTATTTACCACAGTAGAAATCAATAGACCCAACGAAAGAGCAAGAAATATGAATAGTGTTGAGACCAAAAGCAAAAGCATCAGACTGCCATTAATGGGAACATGAAGCACATACACTGCCAGAACAAGAATAGATACAAGATTGACAAACGACAATGCCAGGTATGGAATTGTTTTGGAAAGCAACACTGTGGATGGCTTTAGTGGTGACGCTAATAGCACCTCCATAGTACCCCGTTCCTTTTCTCTAACAATTGATATTGAAGTCATCAAGGTGCAAATAATAATTAATACAAGCCCCATAACACCTGGAACAAATGTGTAGGTGGAGCGCATTTCAGGATTATATAAGAGCTTGGTTTCAACATCAATTTGATAAGGTATTTGATTTATACCCATCATTTGCTGTTGATATTTAGCAATGATTGCCATCACATAATTTGCCGATATTGTCCCTGAATTAGGGTCTGAAGTATCAGCAATTATTTGCACTTGCGACTTGCCCGTGTGTAGAAGATTTGATTGAAAATTATTTTCAAATACAACCGCAATATCAATATCACCACTAAGCATCATATCTTCCACCTCTTCAATAGAACTAGCACGACCTTTAAAATCAAAATAAGAATTGGCAATTATCTGTTCTGTAATTTGCGTTGTTGACTGATCATTAGAAGGGTCATAAACTACGGTACGAATATTTTGAACATCAATATTAATGGCAAAACCAAACAATAAGATCTGTGCAATGGGCATACCTAGCAGTATAAGCATTGTGCGTCGATCTCTAAAAATATGCAGAAACTCTTTATGTACAAATGATAAAAACTGTTTCATTTTAGTAGTTTGAAAATGTCATTATTATTCAATTCGGGTGGATGCTCTTGCTAGTTTGCGAAACACATCATCCATTGTGTCAACCTGAAATTTTTGTCGCAACGCTTTAGGTGTGTCCAAAGCGTCTATTCGTCCATCAACCATTATTGATACGCGGTCGCAATACTCGGCTTCATCCATATAATGAGTTGTTACAAAAACCGTTATTCCCTGATCGGAAGCTTCGTAAATCATTTCCCAAAACTGACGACGCATCACAGGGTCAACTCCACCAGTGGGTTCATCAAGAAACACTATTTGAGGTGAATGAAATATTGCGACAGAAAAGGCAAGTTTTTGTTTCCAACCAATCGGCAACGAACTTACCATCACATTACGTTGATCTTCAAATTTTAAGCGAGCAAGTAATTCCTCAGTTTTATTTGCTATATCTTTACCCCTCATTCCATAAACTCCACCAAATAATCTGATATTTTCCCATACTTTTAAATCTTCATATAGCGAGAACTTTTGACTCATATAGCCTATATTCTTTTTTATCTTCTCGTTTTCTTTTAGTATATCAAATCCTGCCACAACACCACTACCCGAAGTGGGTTTGCTAATGCCTGTCAGCATCTTCATTGCCGTAGTTTTTCCAGCTCCATTGGCTCCAAGAAACCCGAATATTTCACCACGCTTCACATCAAAAGAAATATTATCAACGGCAACAAATTGTCCAAACTTTTTGGTCAACCCATATACTTCAATTACTTTACTATTAGTCATAAGTTACCCTCCTCTGTTAACGCCAAGAAGCAATCCTCAACCGTAGGTATTTCTCTTTCAATTATTATATCCTTGTATCCTTTGCTTTCAAGATAATCTTTAAGATTCTGACTTGAGAAACCATCTTTAGTGGTGATATGGTGTTTGTCTCCAAATGCAAAACTGCTCTTCACATCTTTATAGTTTCTCAAATCTATAAGAGAACCCGACATATTATCTGCCTGAACCGACCAAAGCTCTTCTGTATAACTATCCACAATACCTTGAGGGGTATCCACTGCAATGAAATATCCATTTTGCATCAATGCTATTCTGTCGCAACGACTTGCCTCGTCCATATAGGCAGTGGAAACAATTATGGTGATGTCTTGCATTTTTAGACGAGCCAACATATCCCAAAACTCTTTACGCGACACAGGATCAACACCAGTGGTAGGTTCGTCTAAAATCAACACTTGTGGCTTGTGAATAAGTGCACAACTAAGGGCAAGCTTTTGTTTCATACCACCTGATAGATTTCCCGCCCTACGTGTTTTAAAAGGCTCAATTTGACTATAAATATCTTTTATCAGACTATAGTTTTCCTCGATTGTGGTATTGAATACCGTAGCAAAAAACTTCAGATTTTCCTCCACACTCAAATCTTGATATAGTGAGAATTGTCCTGGCATATATCCTATTATTTTTCTCACATGTTTGTAATCACTAACAACATCAAGACCTCCAAGAAAAGCTTTTCCACTATCAGGCAAAAGCAGGGAAGCAAGAATTCTGAAAAGAGTACTCTTACCCGCTCCATCTGGTCCGATAACACCAAAAATCTCACCCGCATTAACATGAAAAGACAACCCCTTATCTCTTCCTATTCCTGCAAAATTATCACCCTTAAGGTAGTTTTTACTCAAATCTTGAACATCAATCATTTCTTTAGTATCAATAACTTATTTATTGAATTTCACTTCGCCATACATTCCAATCTTTAAATAACCATCATTTTCGACTAGCACCTTGATTGCATAAACCAAGTTGGCACGCTCGTTTTTGGTTTGAATAGTTTTAGGTGTAAACTCCGATTTATCCGATATCCACGATACTATTCCATTGTAATATTTCATATCTCCATTGCCTGAATCAACACCCACCTCTACTGCATCATTCAGCTTTAATTGCGATAACTGGTCATTAGTAATATAGGCCCTAAGGTGCATTTTATTTAGGTCGGCGACCTTAAATAAGGGCTTGCCCATGTTAGCAAGTTCGCCAGCCTCAGCATATTTATTAATCACTGTTCCGGAAATTGGTGACGATATTTTTGATTTATTAATCTGATCTTCAATCTGTGCCACCTGAATTTCTAAGGCAGAGCTTTGAGCACCAATATTATCACTACTTTTTTGCAACTGAGATGTTTGAGCCGTTAATTGTTTTTGCAGCACCTCTATTTGAGAGTTTATGTCATCCAACTGTTTTACATTAGCAGCATTGGCATCAATGAGTTTTATGGTACGCTCTTTCTCTCTTTCCATAGTTTGAATCTGCTCTTTTATTGCTGCATTTTGAGTAACTATATCCGGTCTCTGAATTCGCATACCCTTGGCATTTGTTAACACACTCATTTTATGCAAATAAAGCTGTGTTGTATCTACTAAACCCAGCTCCACATTAGCTTCAATTTGTTGCCCCTCATCTATTTCAAAAAATAATATTTTCCCATTAGCTTCCGACGAAACAAGCACCTCAGTAGCCTCAAAAGATCCTGTAGCATCTATGTCTCTATTATTGCCTGAGCATGAAGCAACCAAAAGTGCAATAATTAAAAATGAAAAGAAATTTATATGTTTCATATTTTGTATATATGTTATGTTTTAGTTTGTGGTATATTTTAGTTTATATATTGCCATCAGATATTGAATTTCATGAAGCAACTTAGCTTGTTTAGCTGCCTCTTCGGCTGTCACTTCCCTCATCATGTCAGACACATTCATCGTCCCGTTTTCAACTTTTGCCTCGGCTGACTCTCTAATTATTTTACGAAGTTGAATTATTTCATCATCATCAGTCATAGTCTTACGATACTTGTCAATCTCTATTTGCTGTTGCGGAATAATCATATTGATATTATGTAAAAAAGTCTCGCGATTAGACTCTAAAGTTGCTTGTTGTAGGTTGATTTTCTTTCTGTCGTTCGACAAAGTGTAGAGATTTCCAAAGTTCCACGACAGTTTCACTCCTCCAATTAGATAAGGATTAAACTTATTGTAAAACATATTAAGCCCTGGTTTACCATAACCGCCTTGGGCAAATGCAGCAATTTGAGGCATATTCCTGGCGGTTAATACATTACGCTTCGAATTTAAAAGTTGCTGTTGCGCATCAAATAATTGCAATTCTGGTCGACGGATATCTATACCGTGTGAATTAGTAGCTTCTGGTTTAATCAACGTAACATCTTCCGTTATTTCTTCTCCAACAAAGAGAGATAACATTTTTCGATATGCTTTAAGCGACGATTCTATATCAATTCGATCTTGTTTAGATTTTAGTTGCTCGACCTTAACAATACTAAGATCGGATTCATTAGCAACTCCGTTTGCTATATAACTCTCTACTTTTTCATAGTTTCTTTGTAGTTCGTCTTCAAGAACCTGATGTAATTGCAATCTCTCAGTCAACAACAAAATCCCAAAGTAGAGGTTATTAACTCTATCTCGCAACGTATATAAATCAGTCGCCAGCTGTTGCTTTTTAACCTCAGCATCGGATGATACTGATTTTTTCTGAGCTGATATCATTCCACCATCCCATATCAATTGACTAATATCTGCTGTAATTTTATACTGATCTTTATCAGGTACGGGTATATCAATTCCAGGCATATCAATATTTATCTTTGTAACATCGGATTGAAAAGTAGCTTGTGCTCCTAATGAAATCTGGGGCAAATAGGCCATATTTGCATTTTTAATATCAAAATCACGACTTAGATCAATTATATCATATTGAACCACTGAAGGATAGTGCTGTTCTGCCTTTTGATGGCACTCATCAAGAGAAAACTGCTGTGCATTGGCATAAAAATAATTTGCCAAAAGCAACATTGATAAAAGAAAAACTCTAAGCTGTTTCATTATTATTAAGTTCTAATATTTGCATTATCCATTGAGGAATTTTCTTAGTTCGTTCAATTATATAATTGTGATAATTTTCATCATCAATAATCTCAGAGGCAATAAACAGGCTCTTAGATATAAAAGGAAAGAGCGTTAGGCTAAGAATATTCATTATAAAATCTAGTATTGAAATAGTGTAACCTTCATTGCGAAGTTGAGCTTCCAATATGGGCTGCGCGAGTAATCTTGACTTCTTAATTGCAGTTGCCAATAATTTTTTATCCTGATTAAGATGGTTAAGAACAAAAATTGGCAGACCTTCATTTTCCATCAGCAAGGAGGTATAGTTTTCCGTAATAAGCCTTATTTTTTCTTCTAATTTAATCTTTTCATCGGATAATATTGGATAGAGTAAACCAAAAAGATCCATAAACTTCTGCTCTACTATTATTTCAAATAAATTTTCCTTACTTCCAAAATAATAATTTATTAGAGCTAGATTAATTCCTGATTCCTCAGCAATATCTCGAGTTCGGGTTGCTGCAAATCCCTTTTGTGTGAATATCTTTTGAGCGGCTTCAATAATCTTCTGCTCTGTTGTTAGTTTAATCATCGTTTATACTTTGAGTAATTTATATCTTATTCATCCAACAAAAGTACAAGACTTTCAATAATTAAACAAATGATTAAATCAAAAGTTTAAACTATCATATCAAATATATTTTTGCAACTCACTAATAAATAATAGCAACATAACCAATATACAAGTAATATAACTATCTTTGTAAACACATTTTGGTTTCAATTATGTACCATCGTAACATAATTGATGAAAAGGGAATTAGGTGCGAATCCTAAACAGACCCGCTGCTGTGAAACTTCAAACCAAACATGTTTGCAAAACACCACAACGCCACTAAACTACACTATGTAGAATGGGAAGGCTGCAAAACATGGAAGTAAGTCAGAAGACCTGCCAAATATTAAACAATTAAGTTATATAGCTTTCGGGGAATGGAGCTTGAAAACGACCGCAACTATTTATATACTCTATTAATATAAGCGCATCTTTTTCATTTAGCTTTGCCGAAATAAATATTCGGTAGTAATGAATATATTTTTCAAACTTTGTATTTGGGTTTTTATACTATCATTTGCAACCAATGTATTTGGTCAAACTGTTGCTGACAGCATTCAGTTGCAAGAGATAGTTATCACTACAAGCGGTTTCGACAGAGAAATACGCTCTACTTCGCCAATGCAAGTGATGACAAATAAGAATATCCAAAACCTACAGGCTCTAAATGTATCGGATGCTGTGAAGCATTTTTCGGGTGTATCCATAAAAGATTATGGTGGCATTGGGGGGTTAAAAACAATATCAGTAAGAAGTCTTGGTTCAAGCCATACTGCGGTGAGTTATAATGGCATATCTGTAACGGATGTACAGTCGGGGCAAATAGATATTGGTCGTTTCTCACTAGATAATGTTGAAAGTATTTCGCTTATTACTGGGCAAAATGATCAGATATTTGTAACAGCTAGAGAAATGTCATCGGCATCGGCATTAAATATCGTTACAGTTAGTCCATCATTTAAAGATGACGAAAAAATAAACGGTAAGGTATCACTAAAAGGGGGTTCATTTGGATTGATTAATCCAGCCTTCAACACTAATATAAAACTATCAGAAAAACTATCAGCAAACTTTAATGGAGAGTGGTTATCATCAAACGGTGAGTATCCCTATGTGCTTCACTATGGAGTAGAAGGCGTTGACAGTTCCTCTGTAGAGAAACGTGAAAATAGTGATGTAAATAATATACGACTAGAGGGTGCTTTATATGCTAACCTATCAGATCAAACAAAAGCTGATATCCGTCTTTATTATTATAAGTCAGAAAGAGGATTGCCTGGTGCAACAATATATTACAATACCGAGGACTACTCTAAGCAGCGCTTGTGGGACGAAACTATATTTACACAAGGTAGCTTCGAGCACTCTTTTAATTATAAATGGAGTGCCAAATTAAATGCAAAATATAATCATGGTTACTTACGATATATCGATCCTACTTACCTTGGCAACGAAAAAGGGATAGAGGATATTTTTAATCAGAATGAACTGTATGGTTCAGCATCTGTGCTATTTAGAGCCTTCAATTCTTTATCGTTTTCGGCATCTACTGATTTATCATCGGCAACTATGCACTCAAATAGAAAATCGTTTGCGACCCCCACTCGACTATTATCGCAATCGGCTTTGGCAGCCAAATGGATTAATGAATATGCGATAGCAACAGCTAGCTTAGTTTATACACAAACTTTGGAGTCTGTTAAGAGTGGAAAGGCAAGTGATAATCAAGGTAAGCTTTCGCCACATATTAGCGTTTCAGTAAAACCATTTTTTGGTGAAGACTTGCACATTAGGGCTTTTTATAAAAATAGCTTTAGACTCCCAACTTTCAACGATCTATATTATCCGATGGTGGGTACACGAAGTCTGAAACCAGAAGATGCTAGTCAATACAACTTAGGAATCACGTACAGCACATCGATAAACAGATTTGTACCATTGATTAAGTTTACCACTGATGCTTATCACAACAATATAAAAAATAAGATAGTAGCCTACCCTACCTCAAACCTTCACCAATGGGCAATGATGAACTTTGGCAAAGTTGAAATAAATGGTATTGATGCTACTATTGAGTCCGCTATTAACATAAATAAATCAGCTAATCTGATATTGTCGGCATCCTACACCTATCAAAAGGCTTTAGACAAAACAAATTCAGATAAATCAACCTACAATCACCAATTGCCTTACACTCCCAATCATTCAGGTTCGGCACGAGCCGCATTGGAAACTAGATGGGTTGATTTTGCATATTCGCTATTGTGGTCGGGAGAAAGATATTACAATGCCTACAATGCTCCACAATATATATTGAATGGATATTATGACCATGGAGTTACTCTATCTAAAGAGCTAAAAACAAAAATTGGTGAACTTACATTAAGCGTAGAAGGCATAAACTTATTAAACAAAAACTATCAGATTGTCCGCAATTTTCCAATGCCTGGACGATCGTATCGAGCAAATATTGTATTAAATTTCTAATTATAAAAACTAAAATGAAAAAGTATTATTTACTATTTGTGGCAATGATTGCCATGTTTGTTGTATCGTGCGAAAAATCAGAACCAAGTGTTGATGATGGAAATACTGATAAAGCAGCGAATTCAATTCTAATTCTTCACGAAGGAGCTATGGGTCAAAACAACTCATCATTAGCGATGTATAACATTGAGAATGAAAGACTAACTGATGACTATTTCAGTAAGATAAACAAGCGTGGACTTGGTGATACTGCAAGTGATATGATAAAATATGGTTCTAAAATATATGTATCAGTAAGCAAATCAAACACAGTGGAAATTATTGATATCAACACTGGCAAATCAACAAAGATTGAAAACATATCACAAGAGCCAAACAAAATGGTAGCTCATAAAGGCAAAGTGTATGTTACATCATATGACGATACTGTTACACGAATCGACACAACATCACTAACAAAAGAGGCAAGTATAAAAGTTGGTCGTGATCCAGAAGGATTGTGTGTTTGGGATGACAAACTATATGTAGCTAACTCTGGTGCGTTAGATTTTGAAAACAACAATCACGATGAGACTATATCTGTGATTAACATCGAATCTTTTGAAGAGATCGAAAAGATATCTGTTGGCAAAAATCCATATCAATTATATCCCGACTCAAAAGGTAATATTTATTTTTCTACTAGAGCAATTTACGATGCTAACTTTGAACTCGTAAGCCCATCTTCATTAAAGGTTTTAGATACTAAGACCAAAGAGATTAAAACAATAGATGGAATAGTTCCAAGCAAGTTTGTATTAGCTAATAACATTGCATATATTATAATAGAAGACTACTCTAAAGCTATCGTTACAACTTATGACTGCATGAGCAATAAAGTTATTAAAGACAATATTATTCCTGTTGACTTTAATATTTCAACACCTTATTATATTTCTATCGATGTTGAATCAAACAATTTGTATCTAACAGAAACAGATTATTCTACACCTGGCAACGTTCATGCCTTTGACAAAGATGGCAAACATAAGTATAGCGTAAAAGCAACGGGAATTAATCCTACACTAGTTATTGAATACTAAGTCACAATAATCGCAATACACTACATACAATAAAGGCTGTTCAGTATATGGAACAGCCTTTATTGTATGTATTTACCTTATTACTTTACCTCCTCTTGATAATCCTCGTTGAGCTCATAAAACTTTACCCAATCTATCATCATCTCTACTGGGAGTTCAGCAGGATTAACTGCGCCTACCCAACTTCCACCTAGCTGCATATCTAGCAAAAGATAAAAATCATGGTCTGCAAATGGAAACTGATCTTCTATATCAGTTTCGATACGTGGATAGGTCTTAGTTTTTGTATCGTTTATGTAAAAAACTAAACTATCAGGATACTTTTCAATTGCATATACATTATACTTATCAGGATTGATGCCAACAACAGTGCTTGAAGGTGGATTATCCTTAATACCATGCTTTAGAGTATATTGTGTATGAATGGTTTGATATATCATCTTATCGTGACTCAATCGCTCCATGATGTCAATTTCTCCACCTTCTGGCCATTGAGAATTGTCGGGCAACATCCAGAATGCTGGCCATGCACCTTTAGCAGGATTTAGTTTAGCGTTAATTTCTAATCTACCAAATCCAAAGCTCTTTTTATCCTTTGTATAAACACCCCCTGTTAAAAATGGAGCGGTATCGTTTGGTTCAACATTATTTTGAATACCACGCAGAATAAGATTCCCTCCTTTTACTTCATAAAGGTCATCATGATCACTCATGTAGTTGTTCCAATCGCTTTGTCCACGAGGAATTTTAACCCATTTAGTTTCATCAATTGATTTGCCTTTAAAATCATCCTCCCAAACTAATTTCCATTTTCCATCATTATTTCCCTTCTCTCCTTGCTTACACTGAGTTGCAGTTAACAAAAAGATAGGTGCAACAAGTAGTAAAAAAAAACTCCTCATAAGTTTTATGTTTTTAATTGTAAAATACAAGTATAGCTATATTTACATAATATAGTTACAAAGTGATATTCGTACTTTCAAGGCAATATATCAGCAGTTTAGTAAAAAACCATCTTAAGATATTAATATAGAACAGAATCAGCCAATACTTACTTATCAAATATGTACAATAGATAAAAATATCGTTTATTAATGAAATGATTTATCTATTATGAACGTCTTTTGATGCAACGCTTTCCTCAATAGTACTTTCAGAAGAATAGGCCATTCCTGATATATTTCTTCTTTTAAAATAATAGTAATCATTCTCACCTTTGGGATCTCTATAAATTCTATCCAGTTCATAGCCACTTTTACTCATCAAATTTATTGCTGCAATCATACCATTAAAAGTAATCACTTTGCGACGGTTATCCTGAATCTGCGGGATCCTTCCTCCCTGCCCATAATCAATTCTAACAGTAATCTTACTAGACAATAATGGACCATTATCAGACCAAATCAATACGTAATCTGCATCAAGATCACTTATTGCGACTCCGTTTGCATACTGTGCCTTAGCCGAAGACATTACAAAAAGCATCAATAAGATTGAAAAAAATAATTTAGTTTTCATTTGGTTTTGTGAGTTATACTTGCCAAGCCCAAACTGATTAACTAGATGGATTGACAAGTTATGTTATAAAATTAATCTAACTTAAGAACAGCTAAGAAAGCAGTTTGTGGAACCTCCACATTACCTACTTGTTTCATTCTTTTCTTTCCTTCTTTCTGTTTCTCCAATAGTTTACGCTTACGCGAAATATCACCACCATAACATTTAGCTGTAACATCCTTACGAACAGCTTTAATTGTTTCGCGAGCAACAATTTTAGCACCAATTGCAGCTTGCACTGCTATATCAAATTGCTGACGAGGTATAAGCTCCTTAAGTTTTTCACACATCCTTCTACCAAAAGTCTGAGCATTATCTGCATGTGTTAACGTTGAAAGTGCATCAACAGGTTCTCCATTTAGCAGAATGTCTAATTTAACCAATCTGGATGGTCTGAAATCGTGAATATGATAATCAAAAGATGCATACCCTCTGGAGATACTTTTTAGTTTATCATAGAAATCAATAACTATTTCACCCAAAGGCATATCAAAAATAATTTCAATTCTATTTCCAGAAATATATTCCTGTTTAATTAGTATTCCTCTCTTACCAAGACAAAGTGTCATTATGGGTCCGATATAATCAGTACTTGTAATTATTGACGAACGGATAAAAGGCTCCTCTATATGATCTATTAGAGTAATATCAGGAAGTCCTGCTGGATTATGAACCTCCTTCATACTTCCCTTCTTATTATACACTTTATAAGACACGTTGGGAACAGTAGTAATAACATCCATATTAAACTCCCTGTCCAATCTCTCTTGAATAATTTCCATGTGTAATAATCCAAGAAAACCACAACGAAATCCAAAACCCAAAGCCACAGATGATTCTGGTTGGAAAGTTAGAGAAGCATCATTCAACTGAAGCTTTTCAAGAGAAGCCCTTAGGTTTTCAAAATCTTCGGCATCTATTGGATAAACACCAGCAAATACCATTGGCTTCACCTCTTCAAAACCATCGATTGCTTTATCACATGGAACTTTAGTATGAGTAATGGTATCTCCTACTTTAACCTCTTTAGATGTTTTGATCCCTGAAATAATATATCCCACATCCCCACACTCAACTCTGGTTTTAGGATTCATTCCAAGCTTAAGAATTCCTACTTCATCTGCTTGGTATTCCTTTCCTGTATTTACAAATTTCACCAAATCTCCTTTTCCGATGCTACCATTCATAACTTTAAAGTATGCTATGATTCCTCGAAATGAGTTGAACACAGAATCAAAAATTAAGGCTTGAAGAGGTGCTTCGGGATCACCTTGTGGAGCAGGAACTCTTTCGATAATTGCAGACAGAATTTCCTCAATACCTACACCTGTCTTTCCGCTAGCTCTGATAACATCAGAACGAGGGCAACCAAGAAGATCTACTATTTGATCTTCTACCTCATCAGGCATAGCACTCTCTAAATCTATCTTATTCAATATAGGTATTATCTCTAGATCATTCTCAATAGCCATATATACATTGGATATGGTTTGAGCTTGGATTCCCTGAGCAGCATCTACAATAAGAAGTGCACCTTCACAAGCTGCAATTGAACGCGAAACTTCATATGAAAAGTCAACGTGTCCAGGAGTATCTATTAAGTTTAAAGTAAATTTCTCACCACCATACTCATAATCCATTTGAACAGCAGTACTCTTAATAGTTATTCCACGTTCACGCTCCAGATCCATACTATCTAACACTTGAGACTGCAATGATTTGTTGTCAATAGTCTTTGTAAACTCCAATAAACGATCTGCAAGAGTACTCTTGCCATGATCAATATGTGCTATAATACAAAAGTTACGAATATTCTTCATTTAATTTTTTAAAATCAATATCTATTTTCAAGTCTGTAATATTATTATCACAGACTATACAAGCTATTGGCTAGTTACAAAAATATACAAAGCCAATTATAAGTATTTTTTCACACAAATCCTTGTTACTAATAAAAGCAACAAAGATTTATAATATAACTCTACTTTAAACCACCTATCAAGCAGGTCCAAGTTATTATTAAAAGTCAGCGTGATTTGGAGTTCTCGGGAAAGGAATAACATCACGAATATTAGTCATTCCTGTGACAAACAACATCAATCTTTCAAACCCAAGTCCAAAACCGGCATGAGGTGCTGTGCCAAATTTGCGAATATCGATATACCACCAAATAGGATTAACATCCATCTCCATTTCATCAACACGCTTCAGAAGTTTGTCATAATCGGATTCTCTTTCAGATCCTCCTATTATTTCACCTATTTTAGGGAACAGAACATCCATTGCTCTAACTGTCTTTCCATCTTCATTTTGCTTCATATAGAAAGACTTGATATCTTTAGGATAATCAGTAAGAATAACTGGACACTTAAAATGTTTTTCCACCAAATATCTCTCATGTTCTGATTGCAAATCTGCACCCCAGAATACTGGATATTCAAACTTCTGTCCCGATTCTTCTAGAATCTTTACACCCTCAGTATAAGTTAATCGTATAAAATCATTATTAACCACAAACTTAAGTCTATCGATTAATTCCTCATCATACATTTTGGCCAAGAACTCAATATCATCCATGCAATTATCGAGTGCATACTGCACCAAAAATTTCAAGAAATCCTCAGCTAAATTCATATTGTCATTATTGTCGGCAAAAGCAACTTCTGGCTCAATCATCCAAAACTCAGCTAAGTGTCTAGGAGTATTAGAGTTTTCAGCTCTAAATGTAGGTCCAAAAGTATAAATTGAACCAAGTGCCATTGCACCTAATTCGCCTTCCAACTGTCCAGAAACAGTTAGGTTTGTTTGTCGACCAAAGAAGTCTTGTCCATAGTCAACTTTACCATCTTCGGTTTTAGGAGGATTTACATGATCAAGTGTAGTTACCTCAAACATGGCACCCGCTCCTTCAGCATCAGATGCAGTTATTATTGGAGTGTGGAAATAATAGAAACCACGATCATTAAAATACTTATGTATAGCGTACGACATATGATGACGCATACGAAAAACAGCACCAAAAGTATTTGTTCGAGGTCTTAAGTAAGCTATTTCACGTAGGAATTCTAACGAGTGCCCTTTTTTCTGCAATGGATAAGTTACAGGATCCGCAGAGCCATATATCTCTAACTCATTTACTTGTATCTCAACTGACTGTCCTTTTCCTTGTGACTCGACCAATTTACCATTTACATTTATACAAGCACCGGTTGTTATAGGCTTCAAGTACTCCTCACCAAAGTTTGCAACATCTATAACAACTTGAATGTTATTTATTGTTGAACCATCATTTAATGCTACGAAACTTACATTCTTATTTCCACGACGAGTTCTAACCCATCCTTTAATATTTATTTCTTCTCCAAAAGTTGTAAGCTTTAAAGCTTCTACTATTTTTGTTCTCTTAATTTGTTTCATAATATCTATTGAATTCGGTATTTAATTTTCCAAATCCATATAATTATCTAATTAAATCATTAGTCAGAAATCTATTAATAGACTCTGTTTTATAATTGATTATTTTTTAATTTAAAATTCAGCTGGCTAATTTTAATCAAATGCTCCCATACGTAACATATTAACCTCTTTTTCGCTCAAATAGCGCCATTTGCCACGAGACAAACTCTTTTTAGTAAGTCCTGCAAAATATACTCTATCAAGCTTCATAACTCGATAACCAAGTTTTTCAAATATTCTTCTAACAATTCTATTTCTACCTGAGTGAATTTCTATACCTACTTGCGATAAATCCTCTTCGGTAATATAGCTAATTGCATCTGCGTGAATTTCTCCATCCTCTAACTCAATTCCATCTGCAATCGCTTGCATATGTTCCATTGCAACTGGCTTATCTAACCAAACTTGATAAATCTTTCTCTTTTCATACTTAGGATGAGTAAGCTTGGAAGCTAAATCACCATCATTAGTAAGTAACAAAACTCCTGTTGTGCCTCTATCCAAACGTCCGACTGGGTATATACGCTCTGTACAAGCAGCTTTAACCAAATCCATTACTGTTTTGCGATTATCTGGGTCATCAGTTGTGGTAACAAATCCTTTTGGCTTATTCAATAAAACATAGACTTTACTTTCCAAAGTTATAGCTTGATTATTGTACGTTACCTCGTCAGCTCTAGTTATTTTTGTTCCTAATTCAACAACAACCTCCCCGTTAACTTTCACCAATCCTGCTTCAATAAATTCGTCTGCTTCTCTTCTAGAACAAACACCAGCATTTGCCAAATATTTATTTAATCTAATTGGAGCATGTGGATCAGCATTTTCTTTGTACTTAATTTGTTTGAAAACCTTTTTCTTTTTCAAAACTTTTTTAGGACCCTGACCTATTGGTTGAGAATTTCGTCTTCTATCATTAAAAGATCGATTGCCTCCACGTGATTCATTACCAGAACCTCCAGTTGAGCGATCTCCTACTCTTGGCCTACGTTTTTTCATACCCCCATCATCATCTGTTCCCTCATTACGACGATTATAATTCCCTTCATTTGACGGACGATAGTTACCTTCATTTGACGAACGATAACGTCCTTCACCTTGTTGATGTGTCCTTCTATCAGAGTTGTAATTTCTGTTTGAATAAGAGTGTCTCTCATTGTTCGCATTATCGTGATTACGATTTGAATACGAATTGTTGTTGTTAGTTGTCATTTTGTTTTGTAATTTTAATTATCAATAACCTCACGGCTTTCTTTATAAAAACTATAGTTTTACGACTTGTCTTTTAAACATATTATAAATATTCCACAAATTATACTCCCGTATAATTATGTGGTGAAATTTCTTTTAATTTATTTTTCAAATCATTGCTAAGATCCAAAGAATCAATAAATCTTGAGATACTATCTTGAGTTATTTGTTCGTTAGTTCTTGTTAATGCTTTAAGTGCCTCATAGGGTTTAGGATATCCCTCTCTTCTTAGAATAGTCTGAATGCCCTCTGCTACAACTGCCCAGTTTTGATCTAAATCTTTTATTATAGCTGCTTGATTTAATAACAACTTATTAAGTCCTTTTGTTGTACTCTTTATTGCAATTATTACATGTGAGATAGGCACCCCAATATTACGAGTAACAGTAGAGTCTGTTAAATCTCTTTGAAGTCTGGATATAGGTAATTTTGCCGACAAATGTTCTAGCAGAGCATTCGCTATTCCTAAATTACCTTCTGCATTTTCAAAATCTATTGGATTAACTTTATGAGGCATTGCAGATGATCCTATTTCACCCTCTTTTATTTTTTGTTTGAAATATTCCATTGAAATATACTGCCAAACATCTCGGGTAAAATCTATTATAATCGTATTAATCCTTTTCAACGCATCAAATGAAGCAGCTAAAAAATCATAATTAGATATTTGTGTTGTGTATCCCTCTCTCTCCAATGAAAGCTTGTTTAATAAGAAATTATTACCAAAGTCAATCCAATCAATCTCGGGATATGCCACAAAATGAGCGTTAAAGTTACCAGTAGCTCCTCCAAATTTCCCTTTAGCCGGAATCTGCTTTAACGCATCAATTTGACTTCTTAATCTGTATTCAAAAACTTTAAACTCTTTTCCTAAGCGAGTTGGAGATGCAGGCTGCCCATGAGTACGTGCCAACATTGGCACATCTTTCCAACTCTCTGCAAGTTTAGCTATCAGATCCACCATTTCCTCTAATTGAGGTAAATATATATTATCTAAAGCGTCCTTATACAATAATGGAGTTGCAGTATTGTTAATATCTTGAGAGGTAAGTCCAAAATGAATAAACTCCACATATGAACTTAGTCCAAGCGACTCAAACTTATCTTTCAGAAAGTATTCAACAGCCTTCACGTCGTGATTAGTAACCTTTTCTATATTTTTTATTATAGAAGCGTCATCCTCTGTAAAGTTTGAAATTATGCTTCTTAGAGATTTAAAAATTGAAGAATCTATTTTATCTAAAGGAGATATACCCAACTCACAAAGAGAAATAAAATATTCTATTTCAACATGGGTTCTGTACTTTATTAAAGCATATTCTGAAAAGTATAAACCTAGTTCTTCTGTAGCGGAACCATAACGTCCATCAATTGGAGAAATAGCAGTTAGTCTGTTAAGTTTCATTATTAAAGTAGTCTGAAATTAATATAGAAGTTGTAAAAAATCACTTTCTCATTTTACTTCACTCGTCTTTATATATGTTGAATTTTATAGACAAGTAATATTCTAATACATTTATATTTTGAGTCACAAAATTAGTGATAATTTAGATGGTGTGAAAATATTTAGAATTTTATTTACAAAATGTTTTGGTTGCAAGAAAAAAGTATTTACCTTTGCATCGCAATTAAGGAAAACAATTAACTTAATGGCAAATAAAATATTGGGGCGTTTAGCTCAGCTGGTTCAGAGCATCTGCCTTACAAGCAGAGGGTCG
>CAYFTB010000035.1:0-18403 GCA_964345875.1 uncultured Proteiniphilum sp. | reverse complement strand
CATATGGGTTTAACTTTCCATTAGTGCCAATTAAATATTGTCCATAAGGGACATTAAAAATATTATATCCAGATCCCCCTTCAGTATTCTTAGTAATTTTATCATTTGCATATAAGAATGCTTGTTGAGGTGAATAATCTAAATTATATATTCCAGCATTGTAAATAGATTCGTAAGACTTTTCTAAATAACCTTGAGGGCTTTCCATCACATTGTAGTTCTTAACAGCACGCGAGTTAACACCAATTCTTGAATTGAATGTTATTTTAGCATCACCTGTCTTTCCCTTTTTAGTGGTAACCATAATAATACCATTTGCTCCACGAGCACCATAAAGAGCTGTTGAAGCGGCATCTTTTAAAACTGTCATAGATTCGATATCCGCAGGGTTTATAGACGATAGATCACCATCAAATGGAACACCGTCCACAACATATAAAGGGCTTGTACCAGCATTAATAGATCCGACTCCACGAATTCTTATGGTTGCAGATGTTCCAGGCTGACCGTTTGTGTTTAATACTTGCACACCAGCGCTAGTACCTGATAATGCATTTGAGATGTTAGAAACTTGTCTCTTTTCTATTTTTTTTGAATCCACAACTGCTGCTGAACCTGTAAAGGCACCTTTAGTTGTAGTACCATATGCTACCACAATTACCTCATCCAGCAATTCTGTGTCTGTACTTAGTACAATCCTCACATTTGCTGCCACAGCCACTTCTTGGGTTGTATATCCCACATACGACACAACCAAAGTGCCATTTGCAGGAGCATTGAGGACGAATTGACCATCGATATCTGTAATAGTTCCCTGTGTGGTGCCTTTCACCTGAATTGTGGCACCAATAGCAGGGTCTCCATTCTCATCCACTACAGTGCCTCGCACCTGTGTTTGAGCCATCGCAAGCCCTAATCCTACGAAGAAAAGGGCTAAAAACATAAATAGTTTTTTTTTCATAAACTCTACTTTTAAATTTAACAATATTTTTTACGTTTACTCTAATAGTTTGTTTGATATATTTTAATGTTGATCAAAATGATATTATGTTATCAATAAAAATAACATGGATTTCTTACAAAATAGTAATTGATATCTTGGTGGTTCTCTTGTTTTTGAGAGCTATTTATAATCAACTTTGCAAATATAAATTAAATTTTGATATTGCTACATCTTTTTACTGATAAATTGTGCTTTTTAGTTACAAAAATGGTTGTTTTGAGATATTTTTGTTACATTTTCGTCATATTTGTTATACAATTCCTATAAACAGGGGCAAATATATGTCATTTTATTGTTAACGTGTCATTGTATTGTATTTTTCGATGAATGATAATAAAGTATAATATATATGATATGTAATGTCGTATAATGCCTTAATGACTGTATTAGAGGGTATTGATGTCTCATATCTTGTCCTTTTATATATGTATTTGTACTATTTTTGTCCTTATATCATTTTGACAGTTGTGTTCTTTTTTTACGATTCTGTGATAATATCACATTTTACTGAATTATTATTTTCTATATGTTATATTTTCTACAAAAAACGTTACAAGCTGAGATTCTGTCATCACATTCTAATTGTTAAAGAAAATGAGTGATATGTATATAAATAATTAACGTAAGTTTAACGTATGAAATGCACCTAAATAGTTGATATCCTTATTTTAATACCTGTTTACAAACTTGGAGTAGTGAAAGGTATATCTCTAACTTTACCCATATACTTGTTTGTATTTTCTCAATGTCGTTGGATTGACAAAATATCCACTTAGTCATATCCCCTCCAGTTTAGGAATAATAAAAATCAGCGGTGATACCTAAAACTTACACTATAATGTCATTGTATAGGCAACGAACAGTACAAATCTACATGTGGATTTGTACTGTTCGTTGCCTATACAATAGAAATCCACATGTAGATTTGTGTTGTTCGAATCATATATAATCAAAATCCACATATGGATTTGCATCGTTCGTGTCATATACAGTCGAAATATACTTACATTTAAGAGCTGCTAATCATGTAAATAGTGATAATATGGAGGGATATTTGTGTATGATTTAGATTTATATAGTAAGCATGAAAGAGTTAGAGCATTGGAAGGTGCTATCCTTCATTTTGTATGTAATTAAAAAAGGGCTGATATCTGCAATGCTTTTAATGCAGCTACCTAGCCCTTTTTCATAAAATGATAGTGTAGTAATTATGTTACCATACCACTGCTCTCTCTTCGGGTGCAATGTAAAGTTTGTCTTCTGGTTTAATGTTAAATGCTTCATACCATGCATTTATATGTGGCAGAGCAGCATTAACACGCCATTTACCTAGCGAGTGTGGGTCTGTTTTGGTACGATTAAGAATAGCTTCATGACGAATATTGCCAGCCCAAACGTTGGCATAGGCAAGAAAGAATCGCTGTTCTGGACTAAACCCGTCTTTGTCTCCTAGTGGAGAAGACTTCATGGCTTGCTCAAATGCTTGGTATGATACCTGAATTCCACCTTGGTCGGCAATGTTTTCTCCTAGAGTGAAGCGTCCATTTGCAAATACACCAGGTGCGACTTCGATTTTGTCATAAAAGTCGGCTAATTTTGAAGCCCTTTCATTAAATTTATTTGCATCATCTTCGGTCCACCAGTCTTTTAGATTTCCATCTTTATCAAATTGGCGACCCTGATCATCAAATCCATGTGTCATCTCGTGACCTATCACTACACCAATTGCACCATAATTGAAGGCATCATCGGCATTCATGTCAAAGAATGGGTACTGAAGGATGCCGGCGGGAAAGCAAATCTCGTTGGATGTAGGATTGTAATATGCATTTACAGTTTGTGGATACATAAACCATTCATCCTTATCAACAGGTTTGCCTAGTTTTGAAAACTCATATGCAAAATTGAATTCGTTTGCTCTTTTGATATTTTCCCAATATGAATCTTTTTCAACAGATAGTGAACTATAGTCTTTCCATTTATCGGGGTATCCAATCTTTACGTGAAATGTATTAAGCTTTTCAATAGCTTTATCTTTTGTGTCATTGTCCATCCATTCAAGGTTTGTGATTCTGTCTTTGAGTGAAGATTGAAGATTTGACACCAAGTTTAGCATTCTTTCTTTTGCTTCAGCGGGAAAGTATTTTTTTACATACATTTGGCCTACTGCTTCGCCCAGAGTGTTATCTATAGTGCTAACAGAACGTTTCCATCGCGCCTGCGGTTCTTGTTTGCCCGATAGTGTACGTCCATAAAATTCGAAGTTTACCATATATACCGCATCACTAAGATATGAAGCAGCGCTGTTTATCACATTCCATTGCAAAATAGCTTTTTGAGCTTCTATGGGTTCATCTGCAATTATTCTGCCAACTTCGGCAAGGTGTTCCTTTTGCGAAACTGATATGTTTTGGTTTGTATCCAATCCCAGAGTATTGAAGAACAAATTCCAGTCAATCTCAGTTACTAACGACTTTAAATCTTCAATGCTCATATTGTTATAGTTGGCATGTGGATCCCTAAGCTTTACATTGTCATAAGCAACTTTAGCCAATCTGGTTTCAATTCGCATTATATCTTTAGTTTTGGCGTGAGCATCTGCCTCGGAGCTACCAGTCTTAAGCATCATATCAAAAATAAGCTCTTTATATTTTTCTCTGATATTTTTTGTAACATCATCTTCATCAAGATAATAGTCGCGTTGTCCTAGACCCATCCCTCCCTGGTGTGTCTGCAAGAGGTTTAGGCTGCTGTTTGCTGGGTCGGCACTCACATAAAGATAGAAATAGGGGTTCATGCCTTGCTTCATCATTTCGGCAACTACTGTAATAAGCTGTTCTTTGTTTTCAATAGTGTTTATTTTCTTAATGTCACCTAAAACGGGAGTAACCCCTTCACTATTTAGCTTGGTTCTATCCATTGCCATATTAAACAGGTCTGCAATCTTTTGTTCTATACTTCCTGCCTCATGTTCTTTAGAAGCTATCTCTTCTATAAGTCCTTTTAATTGTTCTTTGTTGTTTTCAGCAAGCATATCAAAGCTGCCAAAGCGTGAGTACTCAGCTGTTAGGGGATGTAGCTTCTGCCATCCACCCGTTGCATACTGATAAAAGTCATTGCCTAAAGAAGCGTTGGTGTCAAGGTTTTCGAGGTGAAGCCCCGAAACTTGGGATTTGTTTTTATTCATAATGCATGATGTCGTTAATACAAGGCTTAATGATAAAAGCCCAGCTATAATAATCCTAATTCTGTTTTTAATCATAAAAGTAGTTTTGATTTTTTTGTCATTATAACGTCAAAAGTATCACTTTTTTGATTTATAGAGTAATTATTTAGGTATTATTGATTCCATGATTATATAAAAAGTATGTGGATTGACTTAAATGTGTCATAATTTATCTAGTTGAATTACTTGTATTTGCTGAACAGACTTGTTTAGATATTGTTATTATTTGATATGGATAGGCTCACGGAGATTACAAATAATATAAATAAAATACTAAAACGTATTGATGCAGCTTGCATACGAAGCGGTAGAAGTGCCGATGAGGTGAAGCTTTTGCTTGCTACTAAAACTGTAAGTGCCGAAAATATAAAGCTTGCATTTGATGCAGGGCAGTTGCTTATTGGCGAAAATAAAGTTCAAGAGATAATTCAAAAGTATGATTCACTTTCTGATATAGAACACGAAACTCATTTTATTGGCCATCTACAATCAAATAAAATAAAAGATGTATTGAGACATAATGTTTCATGTATTCAGTCAGTTGATAGTTTGAAACTTGCCACTGGACTTCAAAATAAATTGGAGCTTTATGATAAAGATATTGATATATTAATTCAGGTGAATACTACAAATGAGAATACTAAGTTTGGTGTATCTCCCAGTGAGCTTGTTAAGTTGGTTAAGGAAGTGGCTTTATTAGACAGAATTCACATTAAGGGTTTGATGACTATTGGTCTTTTTAGTTCAGATGCTGCGAAAGTGAGATCTTGTTATCGTTTGCTGAAGAAGTTGCAACTAGAGGTGATTGATGAAAATATTGATAAAGTTGAAATGGGGATTCTTTCTATGGGTATGAGCGATCATCTTGAAATTGCTGTTGAGGAAGGATCAACAATGGTGAGGGTGGGTACTGCAATATTTGGAAAGAGAGTATATCCTGACAGTTATTACTGGAATGAAGAAAAATGAATATCTTTGTGCATTAAACCAACATTTTCGTTAATATAGAATATTTATTTTTACACTATGAAGAGAATATTATTTTCATTTTTATTTATCACGTTCGCTTTTGTTATCTCGGCTCAATCTATTAAATATGATACTATAAGAGTTTCGCCTGATGATGAGCGTAATATTCATAGAGGAAAGAGTTTGACTGTGTCTGCACCTCCACCCAGAAAGCAGACCACTAATAATAAAACACAAACAGCACATTCTACATTTGATAAGAGTAAACTGAGATATGGAGCTAATCTTGGCCTATCTCTGAGTAGAAATTACACATCTATTAATATAGGTCCTCAGCTAGGTTATCAGCTTACCAATCATTTTCTTATTGGTGCTGGTGTAAAATATTATTATACTAAGGTTAGGGGGTATCAGTATAATACTTCGACAGTTTATAAAAATAATCTTTTGGGTGTTAATGCTTTTGGATATTTATATCCTGTCTCTTTCATTACAATCTTTGCTCAGCCTGAGATTAATTATTTGTGGTCTCATTATATTGATGAGTCAACGGGTGATACCAGAAATTCAACTGGAGCTGTGCCTTCAGTTCTTGTAGGTGCTGGTATTCGGTTGGGGAGGACACATCTGACACTAAATTATGATTTGGTACAACATGTTAATTCTCCTTACAGCAGGGGGGTATTCTTTGGAGTTTCTGTTTTCTTTTGATACTAGCGTATCAGTTATCTCATCACTATATCTTTTACCACATCCATTCCAGCTTGTTCGTTTAGTCGCTGAATCAGATTCTGTTTGTTCATAAGTAGTTCAGCACGTAAAACAGATGAGGTGAGCTGGACGTAAAGTATGTTACGCTTAAAAAATATATTCTTGGTGTATTGTGCCACACCCTCTCCTAATAGTTCGCTCCATGCCGAAATGGCTCGGTGTTCTGCCAAAGATGTTCTGAGCCTTGGGTTGCCTTTAAGAAATTCAGAAAGAATATCAGATATAGATTCTGCATTTTTTTTATTTATCATCTTTGGTTCAATCTTATTATACATTTTCTCGTAACTACATCATCCAGAAGACTTGACTTCTGTTAGTATTACCTAACGAAAATGCTGGTTTTAATTATTGATTCTAATAATATCTCCGTCTTTTACCAAATATATGTGGTGATTGTTTCCGATGCGCTCGAGAATGCTGTCAAAAGCTACCCTGTTGGTGTCGGATATAAATATTTGTCCAAACTTGTCACTGGAAACTAGTTTCACGATCTCTTCTACTCTGTTTGCATCTAGTCTATCAAATATATCATCCAGTAGCAATATAGGTGTTTTGTTGCTCGTTGTTCGCAGATAATCAAATTGTGCTAGCTTAAGAGCTACAAAATATGTTTTGTTTTGTCCCTGCGAGCCCACTTTCTTTATAGGAAATCCATCTAGTAGCATTTCTAGTTCGTCTCGGTGAATACCAATAGTGGAGTGTCCTAGAATTTTATCTCTCCTATAGCTGTCTCTTAATTTTGACGAATAATCTTTATCCTGCAGTTGAGAAACATATTCGAAAGAAACATTTTCGTTGGTGGCACTTACCTGTTTGTAAAATGTATTAAAAATTGGAGTGAACATTTCTATAAAAATTCTACGCTTATTATATATGTGTTCTCCTTCTTCCACCATTTGATGTTCCCATATTTGCAATAGGGTAGAATCTATCTGGTGCTCTTCCATCTTTAGGATTGCATTTCGTTGTTGCAGAGCTTTGTTGTATCTGATTAGTGCCTGCATGTATTCTTTGTCAAACTGAGAAATTGCAATATCCATAAACTTACGACGCTCCTCACTTCCTCCCTGTATTATTTCAATATCAGTAGGAGAAATCATTACGAGCGGAATTTGTCCGATATGTTCAGATAATTTGTCGTATTCTTTTTTATCTCTTTTGAATTGTTTCTTTTGTCTTCTTTTCAAACCGCAATATATTTCTGTTGCTTTGTCAGTATCTGAAATATACTTTCCTTGAATCATGCATACATCTCTGTCATGATTTATTATCTGAGAGTCAATAGGATTTGTGTAGCTTTTGCAGAACGACAAGTAATACACTGCATCTAATAGATTGGTCTTTCCCATACCATTATTGCCAACAAAGCAATTGATTTTTGGCGAAAGATCTAGTTCTACTTGCGATAAATTCTTGTAGTTTATTATTGAAAGATGTTTTAGAATCATTGTTTGAGTTATACTCTGTTTGTTATTCAGCAAGGATAGATTGCTGTAGTTCCTCGGGATTAATATTTATTTTCAGCCGTCCATCATGAGCAAAGGATATTTTGCCAGTCTCTTCAGATACAATGATAACTTTTGCATCAGTTTCCTGGGTTATACCTAATCCGGCACGATGTCTCAACCCAAGGCTTTTAGGAATATTTGGATTTTGAGAAATTGGCAATATGCATCCTGCTGCTTTAATCTTGTTGCCAACTACAATCATAGCACCATCATGAAGAGGGCTATTCTTGAAGAATATGTTTTCTATAAGTCTGGAAGATACTTCTGCTCTGATTATCTCTCCCGTCTGTTCATATAGGCTTAGTTGCAAATCACCTTGAATTACAATCAGTGCACCGGTTTTACTTTTTGCCATATTCATACACGCTAGCACAATGGTTGTGATGTGTGTTATATCTTTCTGATCCTTATTGGTAGGTATAAATATTTTGGCTAAGAATGTCCATCCTTTTTTTGAACCAAGTGACATCAAAAATCTCCTGATTTCGTCCTGAAAGAGTATGACGACTAATACGAGTCCTGTTCTGACAAACTGATTGAGGATATTGCCAAGTAATGACATTTTGAATATTATGAATACTAGTACCCATATTGCCAGAAATACAATCATGCCAAAAAATAGTGGACGCATTCCTGATTTCTTAACCATAGAAAAGAGGTAGTACATCAGTATTGCTACCAGTATTACGTCGATATAGTCTTTTGCACTAAAGTGTTGTAGCATAATAATTACTTACAGTTCCAAGTCATTATTTTTTTAATTCTTCAAATATCTTAATACATTCTGTTGCTTCTTTAACATCATGAACTCTCAGAATGTTTGCACCAGATAACAGCGAATAAGTGTTTAATACACTAGTTCCGTTTAGGCTATCGCTTGGTTCGCAACCCAATAGTTTGTATATCATTGTCTTTCTTGAGACTCCTACCAAGAGAGGAAGTTCAAAGGTATCAAAATATTTTAGATTTGACATTAGCTTGTAGTTTTGTTCCAATGTTTTGCTAAATCCAAATCCAGGATCAATAATAATATCATTTACGCCCAGTTGATTTAGTTTTGATATTTTCTCAGAGAAATAATAGAATATATCTTTTATTAAATCATTATAGTTAGTGTATTGCTGCATTGTTTGAGGAGTGCCTCTCATGTGCATTAATATATATGGAACATTAAGCTGGGCAACGGTTTCAAACATTTTGTCATCAATCTGTCCTCCCGAAATGTCATTTATTATATTAACTCCTAGTTCTTCAACGGCACTCTTTGCAACATCAGAGTAGAAAGTGTCTATTGATATTATAGCCTGCGGAAATTCTTTTCTGATTGCTTTTATTGTTGGGGCAATCCTATTAAGTTCTTCTGAAGAACTAAGCATTGATGAGGTAGGAGAGGTGGACTGTCCACCAATGTCAATTATTGTTCCACCTTCAGTTAGTACCTTTTCTGCTTGTAGAACTGCATCAGTGACACTGTTTTTTCTACTGCCCGAATAAAAAGAATCGGGGGTCATATTGATTATTCCCATCGAAATGGGAGAGTTAAGATCTAAAAGCTTACCATTTATATTAATCGACTTCTTCAAAATATCAATATTATTAAACGTTACAACTGAACGAATTCTGAGCTAAATTACTTTATGTGTTTTTTCATAACGACATAGTCCAACTAAAGTTGTCTGATATTCGTAGCACTTTGCAGTAATGTCTATAAACACTACTCTACGAGTTAGATTCTTGTTTTTGGTTTGGATAATCAATGGTGTAGTGTAGCCCACGGCTTTCTTTGCGAGCTATTGCTTGTTTTATTACCAAATATCCAACCTTTATAATGTTTCGCAGTTCACATATTTCTTTTGAAACAACTGATCGCTGAAAAAGATTCTCCGTTTCGCGATAGAGTATGTTTAATCTGTCCATAGCTCTTTTTAATCTAATATCTGAGCGAACAATCCCAACATATGATGACATTATTTGACCTACCTCTTTATAGCTTTGTGTGATTAAGATCATCTCTTCGGTTGAGGTAGTGCCTTCAGAACTCCAGTTGGGTATGTCATTTTGATAAGTAAAGTTCATGAATTTACCTATAGAATCTTTAGCAGCCAGATCAGCAAATACTACTGCCTCTATAAGAGAATTAGAAGCAAGACGATTTGCTCCGTGAAGCCCTGTCCTTGCACATTCACCATTTGCATATAGTCTGTTGATACTTGTAGCTCCTTTAAGGTTTACTTCTATGCCACCACACAGATAATGAGCTGCTGGTGCTACGGGAATCATTTCCTTTGTAATATCAATGCCATAGCTCAGGCATTTTTGATAAATAGTTGGGAAATGTTTTTTTGTCTCTTCAGGATCTTTTTTTGTTACATCAAGATATACACATTCATCTCCCCTTATTTTCATTTCTGTATCTATAGCACGAGCTACTATGTCACGAGGGGCAAGAGATAGTCTTTTGTCATATTTATGCATAAATTCTTTGCCATCTTTTGTTTTTAAAACGGCACCATATCCCCTCATTGCCTCAGTAATAAGGAAAGATGGATGAACCCCGGGTTTGTATAATGCTGTAGGGTGAAACTGTACAAATTCCATATCCCTGACTGATCCTTTTGCACGGGCTGTCATTGCAATTCCATCTCCCGTAGCTACAAGAGGATTAGTTGTGGTCTGATAAATGCACCCTATGCCACCCGTAGCCATCATAGTTACCCTTGCCAAAAAAGTATGAACAATATTTGAATTTAGGTCTAGGATATACGCACCATAGCACTCAATGCCTGTGGAACTGTTTGTTACAATTTGTCCTAGATGATGTTGTGTTAGTATTTCAATTGTGAAATGATTATCAAATACGTCAATGTTAGGGTTTTTTCTTATTGCTTTTATGAGACTAGTTTGAATTTCCATACCAGTATTATCCTTGTGATGCAGAATTCTAAACTCTGAATGTCCACCCTCTTTGTGGAGATCAAAATATCCATCCTCGTCTCTGTCAAAGCTAACTCCCCACTTTACTAACTCTAATATCTGTTGCGGAGCATCCTTTACTACTTGCTCAACCACAGTTTTTTTACAGAGTCCCGCTCCAGCATCAAGTGTGTCGGCTATGTGCTTGTCAAAGTTGTCCCATGGATTTGTTACTGAAGCTATTCCGCCTTGAGCATAAAAAGTATTTCCATCTTCAAGTTTGGTTTTTGCAACAAGAGCAACCTTCCCATGTTTTGCAACCTTCAGTGCATAACTCATGCCTGCAATTCCTGATCCTATAACTAGGAAATCGTATTCGTTAACCTGTTTTGTTTTCATAATTTATTTTCTAGTGCAAATTTACATATTAATGATGAAATATTATGAACATTTTCGAAAAGCAATACAAACAGTAGATAAGTTTGCTCTTATTATGTCGTTGCGAGAAAAAGTATATTGAAATTGAACTATGTGTCATATGATTACGTTTTAATTTATAGCTTAGGGAGTTAAATGATTTATTATAGTTGGTTTTATATTGTCATATTTTTTTTGCAGTGTGATTACAAGTTGTAACTAACATTTATAAAAACAGGGAGTAATGAAACGTATTCTTTTTATAAGTCTCATGTTGTTATTGCTTTTTTCTTTTCCCTTATTAGGGACACAACATGATTCGCCACAACAAGAGTCTATTACATTAAGAGGTAGAGTCTTGGCTGGTGATTCGCACAAAGCTTTAAGTAATGCTAGTATAACTATTGAGGGAGGAAATACTTCAAGCGTTACTAATCAGGATGGTTATTTTGTTTTGAAAATACCCTCATTATTGAAGAATTCCAATATCGTAATTAGATATCTTGGATATGAAAACCTGATTATACCAGTTGTAGCATTGATTGACAAGCCTAATTCCAATATTATAATTAAGCCTTCATCAATTGAGTTGGGTGAATTGTTTGTGGTGTCGGGAGATGGATCTGACATTGTTAGAGAGGCATTAAAGCGAATACCACAAAATTATGAAAGCTCCCCTATCATGATGGTTGGTTTTTACAGAGAGTCAATAATGAAGAACTCTAATTATATCTCGCTAGTAGAAACTGTTTTGGATATTTATAAATCTTCTTATAAATCTTTCGAAGAAGATCAGGCAAAGATTTATATTGGCAGAAAAGCTACAGATATATCTCCTAGAGATACAGTTTTAATGAAGTTTCAGGGTGGTATTAATGCATCTCTCATGCTTGATGTTGCAAAACATCCTGAAATTATCTTTAGTCCTAGCCTCGAAGAGTATGTGTTTAGTATCGACCAGATTATAAGTATTAATAACAAGGCACATTATAAAATTAGATTTGAACCATTGCAAGGTATAACTGATATTCTTTTCAGAGGTAATATCTATATAGATAGTGATTCATATGCAATTTCTAGAATGGAATTTAATATGAATGTGGAGGATAGAAAAGATGCTGTTAATATTTTTATTCGTAAAAAACCAGCTAAAATGAAAGTTGATGTTGTAGAGGCACGTTATGTTGCTGACTTTATAGAGAATGATGGTAAATGGTTTTTTAATTATAGCTCCACCAATGTTGCATTTAGAGTGAGATGGACAAACAGGTTGTTCGGACTTTTTAGTACAGTCTATAATATTAGTTCGGAAATGGCTATAACTGATAGGTATGATTCAGCTGTAAATAAATTTCCACGAAATGAAAGAATTAAATCGTCGGATGTAATAGCTGAGAAGGTTGAACATTTCCAAAATCCTGATTTCTGGGGAGATTATAATGTGATTGAACCCGAACTAGAGATTAGCAAAGCAATCAAAAAACTAAGCGGTAAGCTTATGCGTCGAGAGGAATAGTTATGAATGTTTGGCTATAATTGTAGATACTGTTCTTTAACAAAAATAGTTTCGTATATGGTAATCATTTTGTGATAAACAATATAATTAACTTGCAAACTGTTTGTATTATAAGAAAATAGCCATATCTTTGCACCCTTAAAAGATTTTTATAAACTATACAAACAACTTTTATGTATTTAAATTCAGAGAAAAAGCAAGAAATCTTTGCAAAGTACGGAAAGTCTAACACTGATACTGGCTCAGCTGAAGCGCAGATTGCATTGTTTTCGTACCGTATTTCGCATTTGACTGAACACTTGAAGTCAAACAAAAAAGATTATAACACTGAGCGTGCATTGAGAATCTTAGTAGGTAAGCGTCGTCGCCTACTTGATTATCTAATTGAAAAAGATATCGAAAGATATAGAGCAATTATTAAAGAATTAGGTCTAAGAAGATAAGATTCTCTGCAAAGAACTAATAAGAAGGAGTGATAAATTGTTTATTGCTCCTTTTTTAATGTAAAAATCCAACAATTTAGCATGTTGTAAAGCATATAAATAAAGTTTGGTAATTACAATAACTACTATATCTTTGCAATCGATAACCTAAAACAATCGTATTAATTCTTATATTTAGTACTCATAGAAAATGTAAGAAAAAGAGGTCATCTCGTCCGAGGTGACCTTTTTTTATTCTCCTGAGGGTAAAGAATAGCATATTATTAATTTAATATAGGCCTAAGTCTATATATTTTCCTGCTCTTTTCCTCAAAGTACATGAAATGCAGTACATGACAAAAAACCAGACATATTTAGATTATTCTTCTCTTTAGCGTTTAATAATACCTGAGCTAAATATTTAATCAAAAATCCAAGGAGTGTCATCAATCAAGAGTAAAAGTGTTAAAAGATGGAGGTATACATTTCTCTTTCTTTGCAAATATTTGCATTTATGATGTTTTTAGATGCTTTAATAATGTTAAAATAAGTGCTATTTTTGTTTTGACTTTAGTTTTATGGTTGATTATTAGTATATTATGACGATTTGTTTTGAGTAATAATTTTCCGGTGGGCTAAAAAAACTTTTTTTTTAGGGATAAATGGGCTTTCAGGTAGCTGGAAATGTTTTTATCATGATCCTTTTTTTGCTCTGCGAGCTTAAAAAATTAATTATTATCCTTTGTTAACTCTAATTTATGCTTGATAGTGTTAATATATTTCACATTTGAGGGTGAAAATAGTCAAACAAATTTTTTTGTTTGGTGCTTATGCTTCTAGGTGGACTAAACAAATTTTTTTATTAGGGTGTCAGGTCTTATTTATTGCTCCATAAATTAATAAATAAGGTGCTCCATCATCTATATGTGATATGTAATTTTATTTATTTAACGTAAATGCTCGGCAGATTAGTTAAGTAATGTTTTTTATTTGCTTGGATATCTTCTAAAACGATAAACAAAAAAGTTTTTTAGAGCAATAGTTAATGAGATATGCAAAATAAAAAAGTTTTTTTGCCACTTTATGGCCTTTGTAGGGTAAAAAAACTTTTTTGTTACAGTTTAAAACCTACTTTTTTAACTGACTATCTTTAAAAAAGAGTTCAAAAGATCTTTGAAAGTATTTTAGAGCAATTATAAAGAATTAATCATTCAATCGTGCTTGCTTATTGTCAAATTTGTAGCTGGGGTGAAATATTATAATATTTTAATGTAATAAATATGCTTTATAGCATATAAAATAAGTTTGCTAGTTATCCAAACTATTATAACTTTGCCAACGATAACCTAAAACAATCATTTTAACTTTAATATTTAGTATTCATAGACACTATAGACAAAAGAGGTCATCTCGTCCGAGGTGACCTTTTTTATTTAATTATTTCCTCCCAACTTTTAAAAATAACGATATCTGAGTTGTTATGTTTTATGTTATATAGCATATAAATTATCTTTGTCAGTATATAAATGTGCCATATCTTTGCAAGCGAAAACCTAAAACAATCATATCAACATTAAGTCTAATAAAAGATAATAAAACATACAAAAGAGGTCATCTCATCCGAGGTGACCTTTTTTAATTTTATATAGTTGTGTCGTTGCAAATTACTTTCATAGATTTATTCAGTTGAGAATATATGCTATAAAGCATATTAAAAATGTTTGGTCGTAACTAAAAGAGTTATATCTTTGCTACCGATAACCTAAAACAATCTTTTAACAATTAAATCTATTGCGTGAAACATTGATAGCAAAAGAGGTCATCTCCTAAGAGGTGACCTTTTTTATTCTGTTTTAGATTTTAAAAAAATGGTTATGTATATATTCAACCCAGAAAATGACTTGGCTTTAGCAAATTTTTCTCCTTATTACACTCCTCCTGCATCAATAGTGAAGCTGGGACTGGACTTGACGCTCCTTCCTCTGTGGTATTCACCTGATGGTTCTGTTGTAATATCGCAGTCTGAAGTTGATAATGAGTTTATTGAAAATGTGAAGTGTAAGTTTGGGTTGAAAAATCCTATAATACCTCTAGGTGATATATTATTTCATCAGCAGCAAGATATTACTCCATGGGGGTGGAGTCCTTTTCTTAAAAATAAAATCACCAACTTGGGAGTTTCACACGAGCTATTGCCTTCATCAAGTTATTTGAATATTATACAAGAATATTCAAATAGGAAAAATGCTATAACGCTTTTGTCAGAATTGAAAGATAAATATTCTTATTTCTATGGTTCATCTTTCTTTTTTACACAAATAGATAATCTCTTGACTTATCTTTCAATGGATAATGATGATAAGGCACTAAAGATGCCCTTATCTGGTAGTGGTAGAGGATTGATTTGGATATTGAATGGAATAACTGATAAACAAACTGACTGGGCACGTAGAGTTATTAAAACACAGGGTGGTGTAGTGGCAGAACCAAAGCTAAACAAAGTGCAAGACTTTGCAATGGAGTTTTCTATTAATAATGGTTTGGTTACTTTCGAAGGATATTCTCTTTTTGAAACAGCTGCATCAGGTGCATACATGGGTAATGTGTTGATGTCTGATAGTAAAATAGAAGATCATTTGGCAGAATATGTTTCAATTGATATTCTGAATCAATTACGTCAATCGTTACTAGAAAAACTATCTGATTATTTCCCCCTTTACAATGGCTTTTTGGGTGTTGATATGATGATTTGTAGTACTGATAGCGGTTTTAGACTTCAGCCTTGTGTAGAAATAAACATGAGGATGAATATGGGCATGGTATCGCATATGTTTTATGAGCGATTTGTGAATAATCAATCCAAAGGGCATTATAGGGTTGATTATTTTAAAAAGTCGGGCGAAGCCTTATTATATCATAAAAAGATGTCAGCAGATTTTCCATTGGTTATAGATAATCATAAAATTCGATTGGGCTATATGTCACTCACACCAGTGAATGAGAATACTAATTATGTTGCGTGGGTGTTGATAAGGTGATTTATAACTTTTGAGAGTATTAATCATATTATCTGTTAATCCTCTTTTCGTAACTAAATCTTTGTTGTCGTATCCTATATGAGTTTGATAGTGAGAAGTAGTAGATAGGAATTGCTATTATTGGCAAAACACAAATAAAAATTATCCAAATCACTTTTCGTTGTGTCGTAAAGTTCTTTCTTCTCAAAACATTAATTATACCCATTACTATAAAGAGTAACGGTACGACTATGAGAAATGTGTAAATTAAGTTGTTCATATTATTGATGTTTTAGTTTGCGTACTTTAAAAATATAATCTCTATATTTTTCGTTTTTATGAGTGTGGTTATTGTAATCCTAAGTCAGTAATTATATTTTGATAATTATTTATGAAATACTTCATCAATTTATATTGTTGTGTTTCTTCATAACTGATTTGTCGTAAACCATTGTCAGTTACACAATATATTTGAGCATTTGGAAATGCCATTAAAATGGGAGAATGTGTTGCTATAATAAACTGAGAATCTTTATCTACTAACTGCTTTATCATTACTAAAAGAGAAAACTGGCTTTCGATTGATAGAGCAGACTCTGGTTCGTCAAAAATATATAAGCCTTTGCCAGAGAATCTATTTTTAACTAGTGCTAAAAAACTTTCTCCATGAGAACATTCATGGAGAGAACCGCCATAATTATGTTGAGCTTGATATCTTTCAATTGCTGTTGCTACATTATAAAAACTCTCGGCTCTAAGAAAGAATCCATCTTTCTCACGATACCCTGATCTTACCAGCTTTAGCTCATTAAATAGATTTGAATGAGAATCATGAGTGTTGAAATTGAAATTGCGAGTCCCTCCTTCTGGGTTGAATCCAGCATTTACGGCTATAGCTTCTATTAATGTCGATTTTCCTGCACCATTATCCCCAATAATAAATGTTACACTTTGGCTAAACTCTAGTTCTCTTAGATTGGCTATTGAAGGAATATTGTAAGGATATTCATTTCGCTCATCTATGGGTCTGATATTTTGTATTCGATTTATGTAAACCATCATTTATATGTTTTTAGTATTCATCATTTGATAGATCTACCTCTTATAATTAAAATCCCACAGATTATAAGCAATCATATCTGTGGGATTTTTCTTGTTCATAGCAGTAATATATTTACTTATTCATCTCTTCCGCAAAGTATTTGTAGAACAATGGAATAGTTCTGATACCGTTATAGAACTGCTCTAATGGGTAGTTTTCGTTGGGTGAGTGAATGCCATCGGTGCTAAGTCCAAAGCCCATAAGAACCGATTTTGTTCCCAATATTTCTTCAAAAGTAGCAATGATAGGAATACTACCTCCTGAGCGAACAGGTATCGGTTGTTTTCCATAAACATCAGTATAAGCCTTCTCAGCTGCTTTATAGCCAGAGAAGTCGATAGGACAAACATATGATGGTCCACCATGTAGATATTCAACTTTTACCTTTACTGTGTCTGGTGCGATACTATTGAAATATTCCACAAACATTTTTCCCACTTTGTTATGATCTTGTCCTGGAACCAAACGAGTGCTAATCTTAGCATATGCTTTGGAAGGGAGAACCGTTTTTGCACCTTCGCCAGTATATCCACCCCAAATGCCACATACGTCAAATGTAGGTCGGATGCCAGTACGTTCATTAGTGGTGTAGCCCGCTTCTCCAAACTCTTCGTCAATGCCAATGTTGCTCTTAAATTTATCAAGTGAGAATGGTGCTTTGGCCATAAGCTCTCGCTCTTCGTTAGATACTTCTATAATATCATCATAAAAACCAGGAATAAGTATTTTGCCATTTTCATCCATTGTTTGTGCTATCATTTTAGATAACACATTGATTGGATTTGCAACAGCGCCACCAAATAGTCCTGAGTGTAGATCTGCATTTGGTCCTGTTACCTCTACTTGCCAATATGCAAGACCACGCAATCCAGTTGTAATGGAAGGAATGTCAGAAGCAATCATTGATGTATCAGAAACCAAAATTACGTCCGATTGCAACATCTCTTTATGCTTTTCGCAAAAAGCAGGTAAGCTAGGTGAACCAACTTCTTCTTCGCCTTCTATAAGGAACTTAACGTTACATTCTAGTTTGCCCGATTGAACTAAATATTCGAAAGCCTTTGCATGCATAAAGCTTTGTCCTTTGTCGTCATCGGCTCCACGAGCCCATATTTTGCCATCTTTTACTACTGGTTCAAATGGGTTAGTGTTCCATAGTTCAAGAGGATCAACAGGCATAACATCCATATGAGCATATACCAATACGGTAGGAGCATTTGGATCGACAATCTTTTCTCCATACGTTACAGGATTTCCATCCGTTTCGTAAACTTCTGCTTTATCTGCTCCAGCTTTTAATAAAATCTCTTTCCACATTTCTGCTGCGCTATACATATCGGGCTTATGTTCTGGTTGAGAGGATATTGATGGGATACGAATTAGATCAAATAATTCGTCAAGAAAACGCTGCTGATGCGTTTCTACATAATTGTTGATTTCGTTCATTACGATTATTAGTTTAAAGAATTAGTATTTTGTTGTGATGTAAAAGTAAACAAAAAATGCTATCAGAGCAAAGTATGAAGTATATTATATATA
>CAYFTB010000034.1:13289-18429 GCA_964345875.1 uncultured Proteiniphilum sp. | reverse complement strand
GTCCAATAAGTTTTGGATATCCCTTTTTAATTTATAAACTGTCTAGTTCTAACATAGCCTTACATTAAATACATAATGTAAGGCTATGTTAGAACTAGACATTGTACTGAGATTTACGGGTTGACGCTCGGATAAGTATTTTATCAAAATTACACTTCCTGTTGATTGTATAGATGGGTAAATGGTATTATATTTTGTGTGTGAAATAAATAATATAGAAGTGATTCTTATATTTAGAGCTACCATAATAAATAAACCATATGTGGAGAGAGTTATTTGCAGGATTCAATAATTAAATTTAAAGGTTGCCTAATCTAACCTCTGTCATGAAATAATGTTTGCCTCTCTTATTATGAGTTAGAACTCAATATGAGAAATCAACTTTACCCATAAATATTAATATTGCAATAATAATTGCTCCAGCTATAAGCGAAATCATAAACGCCCATTCCCATGTTTTGGGTTTTTTCCTTTGTTCGTAAATAGCTCTTAGATAGACGAAAGCACCAATTGCATAAAATAAAATAGATAGATATAAGTATTTTAGTCCTACTGCATATATTACATAGGTTGAATAGGTGACACCCAGAACCGAAATAATTTGGTTAATTTTTTTATCTCGATCTATAATTGATAACTTTAATGCGTAGAGCGAGGATAGCAGATATGGAATTAGTGCCATTGTTGTACCAATTGTTATGGCAGCAAGATACGTTTCATTTAATGCTGGTGATAGAATTGAAAATAAAAATATTTGAGTAAATATTTGAGTGAGTAATAGTGCATTGACGGGCGTATCTTTTTTATTTACTTTTGCTAATGCGTGTGGCATCACACCTTCACGTGCAGCCGCATAGAGGGTTTCTACAGATAGAATTATCCATGACAAGCTAGCTCCTAATACCGAGATCATTATACCAATTTGCACAATCCATATGCCAGACTTTCCTATTAAAGTTTTGCTTAATACTAGTGATAGGGGTGTGGGCGATTGCATTAGCTCTTTGGCCGAAACAGAAGACATTGATATAATTGTAACGAACATATAAACGGCAAGTACAATTAATACTGATATTATAGTGGCTTGGCTAACAATTTTTTGATTCTTAGCTCTGCCTGATAATACAGATGCTGCCTCTATACCAACAAAGCACCATAAAACTATGGCCATAGCATCTTTCACTTGAAGAGTTATTGAGGTTGGCTGTCCTGTAGAAGCAAGAATTGATGTCCAGTCTGGAACATTAAATATATCTATCTTTATTATTGCTAAACCCATAAAAACAACTAATAAGATGGGAATTAGCTTTGCAATCGTGACAATAAAGTTGAGAATAGCTCCTTCTTTTATGCCTGATACAAGAATAAAATAAAAGAACCATAGGACACTCGATCCTAATATGAAACTTGTAATGGGAGAAATAGAGTTTGGTGCCAAAAAATCATTGAGAGTTTTAAAAAATAAAGCAAAATAACTGATGTTTCCTAGCCAGCCTAACGACCAATACCCCCAGGCTGAGTTGAAGCCCATGTAATCGCCAAATCCTTCGCGAGCATATGCATAAATACCACTTTTGAGATTAGGACGCTTTCTAGAAAGATAAACAAATACTAATGCAAGCATTAGAGCTCCAAAACCACCCACTATCCAAGTAATTGCAGTTCCCAAGGGATTTGCAACAGCTATAAGATCTTTTGGGGAATTAAAAATTCCAGACCCTATCATCGAGCCAAGTGAAACAAACACTAAGAGCCAAAGACCAAGCTGCTTTTGCTGATTCATAATGAATATATAATTTTTTTACTTTAAGAATTAAGAAGAATACTTACGATCAACAAATAGTATTCTTTTTGCAAATCTATACAAAATATTCTTTTGTGAAATATTCATCTTAACAATTGTCATATTTTTTTGTAAGTTTGCAATCGGTTTTAATTATTAAGACCATAATATACATCAACAAACTTCATATTTATAAGATTATGCACAATTGGTTTGAATGCAAAGTAAGATACGATAAAACATTAGAATCGGGAATGATAAAGCCCGTTACAGAACCCTATTTAGTAGATGCACTTTCGTTTACAGAAGCAGAGGCAAGAATAATAGAGGAAATGACTCCATTTCTATCGGGTGAATTTTCTATTGCAAATATAAAGAGAGTAAAATTTTCTGATACCTTTTTTGATGAGTCGGGTGACAGATACTTCAAGGCAAAGCTTTATTATATTGCATTGGATGAAAAGAGTGGCGCTGAGAAAAAAACTGCAGTAAATATGCTTATTCAGGCAACAACAATAAATGAAGCTCTAGATACTGTGGAAACTGAAATGAAAAAAACTATGATTGATTATTCTATTGCTTCAATTACGGAGACTCTAATAATGGATGTATTTCTTTATGGTGATAATGACAAATAAGAGTAATTGAAATGAGTGTAAGGTCAAATATTGATAGTTTAAGAGAAATTGTGCCTGCCAATGTTAAGATTGTAGCTGTATCAAAATTTCATCCGGCTAATGAGATAATGGAGGCATATGATGATGGACAGTTGTTATTTGGCGAGAGTCGTGTGCAAGAACTAGAAGAGAAATATCAAAATCTACCTCAAGATATAGAATGGCATTTTATCGGTTCACTGCAAAGAAATAAAGTAAGATTTATTGCACCCTTTATTAATCTTATCCATAGTTTGGATAGCGAACGATTGATGGAAGAGATTGATAAAAGGGCAGCACAGTATAATAGAGTTATTACTTGTTTACTTCAATTGCATGTTGCGGATGAAGAAACAAAATCTGGGTTCACTCCCGATGAATGTAGAGCGTTTCTAGAAGGAAATAACTGGAAGAAATATAATAATATTGAGATTGCAGGTGTTATGGGTATGGCAACTAATACCGAGAATATCAATCAGATTCGGTCGGAATTTAAACTAATAAAATCATTGTTTGATGAGTTTAAAATCAATTATTTCTCAAATGAACCTGCATTCAAAGAAATATCAATGGGTATGTCAGGAGATTACAAAATTGCTGTAGAAGAAGGTGCCACGATAATAAGAGTGGGTACTCTAATATTCGGTGATAGGTAGTCATTAATCATAAAAGAACTTCTAAATGTCGTTTTAGCAGTGTTTGGGTACTGTTAAAACGACATTTATTGTTTTGATATTATAAAAAGAAATATAGATTATTATCAATCTTGTTTATATACCATTGATATGAATATTATTTACTATTTTTGTCATAATTGTAAAAACCGAATAACAGACATTGAAAATGATAAGTTTAGAAACATCATTCGCTGGACTAACACTAAAAAATCCTTTAGTTGCTGCAAGCAGTGGATTGACAAATTCAATTTCCAAAATTAAAGAACTTGAAAAGGCCGGAGTTAGTGCAATAGTGTTGAAGTCCTTATTTGAAGAACAAATAGAGAATCATAGTGAAAAACTATTGCAAATATCAGATTATCCCGAAGCCGCAGACTATATAGATGCATATGTAAATATGAATCATGTTGAGAAGTATCTCGACTTGATACGCTCAGCTAAAGCCGAATGCTCCATACCAATAGTGGCCAGTATTAATTGTTATAAATTATCTAAGTGGATTGATTTTGCTAAGAGTATTCAGGACGCTGGAGCTGATGCAATTGAGCTTAATATCTTTTTACTAAATGCTGGCGAATATGATGGTGGCAAGCTGGATGATACTTATGTTAATATTGTTAGAGAGCTAAAAAAGGCTGTTTCAATTCCAGTAGTTGTAAAAATGGCAAATAATATAGGTAATCTTCCAGGATTAGTAGGAAAGATGAAAGCTATTGGATCAAATGGTGTGGTTTTGTTTAACCGGTTTTATCAATTAGATATTGATATTAATAAAATGGAAATAACCTCAGGTACTGTATTCAGTAATCCATCTGATTTCCACAACACTCTAAGGTGGACAGCTATTGTCTCTGGAAAAGTATCGGATGCAGATATTGCATGTTCCACTGGGGTACATTCATGGGAAGACGTAATAAAAGGAATTCTTGCAGGTGCTTCTATAGTTCAGTTGTGTAGTGTTCTGTATGAACAAGGATTTGATAATGTAGGTAATATGCTTACTTGTATTGAAGAGTGGATGGCTCAGAATAACTATGTAAAAATTGATGATTTCAAGGGAAAATTTAATTATTCAAATATTGAAAATCCATCTTTGTATGAGAGAGTTCAATTCATGAAATATTTTTCCAACTATAAATAGAATCTGAAATTATTCAACATTTATATACGAATAGTATATATTAATAATGTAATTAACAAAATAAGAATATGAATATACAACAACTAGAATACATAATTGCAGTTGATAATTATCGTCACTTTTCGAAGGCTGCTGAGGCATCGTTTGTAACTCAGCCTACTTTAAGTATGATGATTCAAAAACTTGAAGAGGAATTGGGTGCAAAAATATTTGATAGAACTCAATTGCCTGTTCAGCCAACTGAGATAGGAAAGAAAATAATTAATCAGGCACGAATGTCGATAGCTCAAATTAATCAAATAAAGGAGATTGTTATGGAAGAGCGTGGCGAAGTTAGAGGTGTGTTTAGATTAGGTATTATTCCCACTGTATCGCCATATTTGTTGCCTAAGGTAATGAATGTTCACACAAGAATGAACAACGATATTCAGATTGTTGTTAAAGAACTCACTACGGACAATATTATTAAAGGCTTAGCTAATGACACTTTAGATGGGGGGATTTTGGCTACTCCTTTAGGTGATGGCACAATAACAGAGTCTCCATTATATTATGAACGATTCTTTGCGTATGTTTCGCCTAATGAGCGCTCATTGTTTGTTAAGAATGAAATTGATGAAAAAGATTTAAGTACTAGTAAATTGTGGTTGCTTGATGAAGTGCATTGTTTTCGAACTCAAATATTGCATTTGTGTAATTTGAAAAAGAAATCAAACTCTAATTCCATATTTAGTTTTGAGGCTGGAAGCATTGATACATTAATAAAAATTGTTGATGACAATGATGGAATAACAGTTATTCCTGAAATGGCTATTGAGAATTTGAGTGAAAAGCAAAAGAAAAATGTGCGAAGTATTAAAGACACTACACCTGTAAGAGAAAT
>CAYFTB010000034.1:0-13189 GCA_964345875.1 uncultured Proteiniphilum sp. | reverse complement strand
CAAAACTTTATAATATATACATCTCTCATGTTTCTGATGTAACTGAAAAAGCTTTGTGGGTAGCTCAAAAACATCCAGAGCTTGCTATTGATATTAAGTTTATTGAACAAGCTGGCATGCTTCATGATATTGGTATTTATCTTACCGATGCTCCTCGAATAGCTTGTTATGGAGATATGCCCTATATCTGTCATGGTTATCTTGGGCGAAATATGTTGACAAAAGAAGGGTATCCAAAGCATGGATTAGTGTGTGAACGTCATACTGGTACAGGATTGAGTCTTCAAAACATTATAGATAAAAAACTGCCTATACCACAACGCGATATGCGACCTCAGAGTTTAGAGGAACAAATTATATGTTTTGCTGACAAATTTTATTCAAAATCTAAATTGGGGCAAAAGAAGTCTATCAAAAAAATTAGATATAACCTTAAAAGACACGATACTCATCAAGTAGAAATATTTGATAGATGGTGTGAAATGTTTTTATAAAACTATCTCTACAAGAAATAATAATTCAATTCGAATGCTTTATTATATGTAAGTTTGGCAAGCTATTTGCATAAACAAGATGTGTTGTACACAAATTAAAGAATAAAAGAAATCAAATATTAATAGTTATAATATGAAACATAAAGACGAGTTTGTAAATTCGGAAGATATATTCGATGACGAAGCTGATGTGACGGAGGGCAAAAATAAATCTTCGGAACAATTGTTGGATAATGATGACAATATGTCAGAAGAGGCAAGTCCTTTTGATGAACTACAATCACAATATGATGAGCTTAATAATAAATACCTAAGACTTCATGCTGAGTTTGATAATTTTCGAAAGAGAACCGTTAAAGAAAAAGCTGATATAATTAAGACAGGGGGAGAAAAAATTGTTCTTGACATTCTTCCATTTGCCGATGACTTTGAGAGAGCATTGGAATCTCTTCACACAGCTCAAGATAAAAAAGCAGTAGTTGAAGGTATGGAATTGATATATACTAAATTTGTCGATTTTCTTCAGAGAAATGGAATAAAAGAGATAAATGCTATAGGTGAAGTATTTGATGCCGACAAATTTGAAGCTTTGACTACCGTTCCTGTGCAAGAAGAATCTCAAAAGGGAATTATAATTGATTGTATTCAAAAAGGATATTATTTAAATGATAAAATAATAAGGTATCCAAAAGTAATAGTAGGAGAATAGAATGGCAACTAAAAGAGATTATTATGAAGTGCTTGGAGTTTCGAAAGGTGCTTCGGCAGATGAGATAAAGAAAGCATATAGAAAGAAAGCAATTCAATATCACCCCGACAAAAACCCTGACAATGTTGAGGCAGAGGAAAAGTTTAAGGAGGCGGCTGAGGCTTATGAGGTGTTGAGCGACGAAAATAAGCGTTCGCGTTATGATCAATATGGTCATGCCGGATTAGGTGGTGCGGCTGGTGGCGGATATGGAGGAGGTATGTCAATGGATGATATATTCTCTCAATTTGGTGATATTTTTGGTGGACACTTTAGTGGATTCGGAGGGTTTGGTGGATTCGGTGGCTCTAGTCGTACAAGACGGTCAAGAGGATCAGATCTTAGGGTTAAAGTAAAATTGAATCTTAAAGAGATACTAAACGGTGTTGAAAAGAAAATCAAGGTGAAAAAGTATGTTAGTTGCTATCATTGTAGTGGTAATGGTTCTGAAAATGGAACCTCATTATCTACATGTTCAACATGTAATGGCTCTGGTGTCGTTACAAGAGTGGCTAATACAATTTTGGGGCAGATGCAGACTACTGCTACATGCTCCACTTGTAATGGTGAAGGTAAAACAATAATCAAAGAATGTTCTCATTGTAGTGGCGAAGGTATTGTTCACGAAGATGAAGTAATCAACATCCGTATTCCTGCGGGAGTGGAGGAGGGCATGCAACTATCGATGTCAGGGAAAGGAAATGCAGCTCGAAGAGGAGGAATTAATGGAGATTTATTAATATTAGTGGAAGAAGAGCAAGACCCAAATCTTATTCGTGACCACAATGATGTAATTTATAATTTATTCATTAGCTTTCCAACAGCAGCTTTGGGTGGATCTGTTGAAGTGCCTACTATTGAGGGAGTTGCCAAGGTTAAGATAGAGCCAGGTACACAGCCAGGTAAAGTTCTTCGTTTACGTAACAAAGGACTGCCTTCTATTAATGGTTTTGGTACAGGTGATGAATTGATAAATATTAATGTATATGTTCCAGAAAAGCTATCAACCTCTGAAAAGAGAAAAATTGAGGATTTAAATAAATCTGATAATTTTGCACCCTCAGAGTCTGCAAAGAAGACGCTGTTTAGCAAATTTAGAAAAATGTTTGATTAGGATTTTATACACATAAATAATTAAAAACGACATCATTAATTTAAATGATGTCGTTTTTAATTTATGAATAACTATTTTGTTAGTTTTTGTGGTATCATCATTAATGTTGACTATATAATATTAATAATGAATAATCACTCATATGAAATAATAGTTAATTAATTAAGACTTTTAATTTAAAAATATTCATATATTTGTCATATATATAAAATAATGTATTTTTTATGGCAAATAAGTTTATTGAAGAAATTAATTCAGGTTCTAAAACGGGATTGTTGAAGAAAGAGATTATCTGCTATTATATCAATAATGGAGAAACCTCGTTATCTGATTTGGGAAGAGAGATGAATTTAAGTATTCCGACTGTGACAAAACTTGTTGGAGAATTAATTGAGGATGGATATGTAGATGATTACGGAAAACAAGAAACAGCTGGAGGAAGAAGGCCAAATATATATGGATTAAATCATAATTCTGGATATTTTGTTGGAGTAGATATGGAGCATTCTAAATTAAATATTGGGATGATTAACTTTAATGGACTTTTGGTTGCCTCTAAAATGAATATTCCATATAAGTCTGACAATTCTATTGAAACGTTTGATGAACTGTGCGGACATGTCAATCAATTTCTTGATACCTGTGGAGTAGCACGTGATAAAATATTAAATGTAGGAATAAATATTTCTGGCAGAGTGAATCCTAAAACTGGACATAGCTTCAGTATATTCTATATGGAAGAAAGACCGCTTACTCAAATATTTGAAGAGAGACTTGGAATTCCCACTAGTATTGATAATGACTCGAGAGCTATGACATATGGAGAGTATTTGAGTGGCTGTGTCAAAGGTGAAAAGAATATTATTTATGTAAATGCAGGGTGGGGGTTAGGTAATGGACTTATTATAGATGGTAAGTTATATTATGGTAAATCTGGGTTTTCAGGTGAATTTGGGCACAATCCTACTTTTGATAATGAAATATTATGCCATTGTGGGAAAAAAGGTTGTTTGGAGACAGAAGCTTCTGGATCATATATTCATAGGAAATTTATTGAGAAACTTAATAGTGGAGAGATTAGTATTTTGAGCGAGAAGCATAATAGAGGCGAAGAGTTTCATATTAAGGATATAATTGATGCAGCTCTTAATGATGATACAATGGCAATAGAGCTTGTTGAGGAAGTTGGTAGAACATTAGGTAAGTCAATTGCAGGTTTGATCAATATTTTTAATCCTGAGCTTGTAATAATTGGAGGAATCATGGCTCAGGCAGGTGATTACTTCTTCCTACCTCTTCAAATATCCATAAAAAAGTATTCTCTAAATCTCGTAAGTAGTGACTCCGAAATAAAATTATCTAAACTTAAAGATAAAGCTGGTATTATTGGTGCCTGCATGTTGGCAAGAAGTAAAACTATAGGGTTAATAGAAAATTAATATCTTATTGAAGAGAAGTAATAAACTCTTCAGCTTCACTAAGTACATCTATTTTACCTACATCTATCATTTTGAAGTTATCGGGAACAAAGCTGATAACTTCTTTTTTGTTACATATTGATAAGTAAAGATCAATAATAGAAAATACTTCAGGATAATCTTCCATGCAATCAAATATCAAAGGGTCGACAACCTGAATACCTGAAAATGCCATTTTATTAAGCTTCGATGTGTCAATATTATTATAAGGTGATTTGATTTGGCCAGTATTTTCATTTATCCATCCATTAAGTCTTGATGAATCATCGAATAATAAGTACCTAAAGGTGTCCCTATTGCTTACTACTAATGAGGCATAAGCTTGTTTAGATATATGTATATTGTATAATTGATTAAAGTCAATGTTTGACAAAATATCAACATTGTGAATCAAAAAAGGCTTCTCATCATCAAAAAACCACTTGGCCTTTTTTATTGCACCGCCTGTGTCTAGAAGTTTTTCAGTTTCATCAGATATTTCAATACGTATATCAAAACTATTATTTGATACTATGAAGTCAATAATTTGATCTGCAAAATGATGTACGTTAATAATAATCTCATCAAAACCAGAACATTTTAGCTTTTCTATAATATGTTGAAGTAGTGGTTTGCCTCCTATAGAAACCATTGCTTTAGGTATAGAATCAGTAATAGGTCTTAATCTAGTTCCTAGTCCTGCAGCGAATATCATTGCTTTCATTTTCGTTGTTATTTGTACTTTCAGAATTCTTGTTCTATATTTTGCTCCCTATGTACTAAAGAAACTCTTACTCCAAACTTACTTGAAATATGTTCGGCTATTTTTTGTGCTGCATAAACAGACCTATGTTGCCCGCCTGTGCATCCAAAAGAAACCATTAAATTAGAAAACTCTCTATCTATATATCTTTTAATATGAGTATCAACAAGCGGAACTATATTATCTAGAAAGACTCTCATTTCTCCATCTTCCTCTAAAAAGAATTTAACTTCATTATCAAGTCCAGTAACATTTCTAAATCGTTCATATTTACCAGGATTGTTAATAGCACGACAATCAAAAACGTAACCTCCTCCATTTCCAGAATTGTCATTAGGGATTCCTTTTTTATATGCAAAACTATAGACCCTTACTCTTAATCCTTGCTTTTGGGTATCGGCAAATTGCTTGAGATTTACCATATCATGCAATATCTTATTTAAGTATTGGTATTCGTCAAATCCATCCTTAAGCAAGTCTCGTAAATTGTTTAAAGCGTAAGGGATACTTTGTATGAAATGTGGTTTCTTTTCAAAATAACCTCTAAACCCGTATGCTCCTAAAACTTGTAGTGTTCTAAAAAGTACAAAAATACGCAGTTTCTTAATAAAATACGCCGTATCGATATCCCTATATTTTTTCAGAGAATTAATATAAGTTGTAATTAGCTCATATCTAAGTTCATTTGGGAAATTAGCTTTTGCCTGCCAAAGAAAAGAGGCAACGTCGTAATATATAGGACCTTTTCTGCCACCTTGAAAATCTATAAAGTAAGGCTTACCATCTTTCATCATTACATTTCGTGATTGGAAATCTCTATAAAGAAATGAATCACTTTCTCCATCTAATAAATCATTTGCTAGTTTCTCAAAATCATTTTCAAGTAAATCTTCCTGAAAATCCATTTCAGTGGTTTTCAGAAAATTATATTTAAAGTAGTTGAGATCCCAGAAAATTGAGCGATGATTAAATTCAGATAGAGGATGACACACACTATAGTCTAAATCTTTTCCCCCTTTGATTTGTAAATCAGGTAATAAAGAAATAGTTTTATGTAATAACTCTTTTTCTTCTACACTAAAAACTCCAGTTAGTCGTCCTCCCTTTATTTCTTCAAATAAAATGGTATTACCTAGATCCTCCTGCAAATAGAACATTTCGTCATTAGAAACAATATATAATTCAGGAGTATTAAGACCAAGTTTATGAAAATGACGTGCAATGCTAACAAATGCACGATTTTCATTCAGAGATTCACCATGAACTCCTATCACAGAGATTCCATCACTTGAAAGTCTGTAGTATTTTCTGTTTGATCCTGATATAGGAAGTGCCTCAATAATGGGATTAGACTTACCACTATATTGTTTAAATAGTTCGATTAACTCTTGCATTATAATTGTTTTTTGTCGTTAATTATCTAGTTCTTTCAACCACAATTCATATACAGCATCACTAGGCATCGATAAGCCATTTCTTGGAGAAAGACTCACTGATACAACTCTTGGAGCATCGGGCATACATGAACGCTTAAATTGTTGCGAGAAGAATCGTTTGATAAATATTTTTAGCCATTTTCTTATTTCCTCATCTGAATATTTTTCCTTAAAGGCATGTTTTGCTAAAAACAATATACGCAAAGGACTATCACCAAAGTTTATCATACGATAAAGAAAATAATCATGCAATTCATAAGGACCAATAAAATGTTCTGTTTTTTGGGCTATTTGGCCTTCTTCATCAGCGGGCAACAACTCAGGACTGTAAGGAGTATTGACTATATCTTGCAATATCTTTTTTGTTAATCCGTTATATTCGTTTTCAGCAATCCAGCTAACTAAGGCTTGTACTAATGTTTTTGGAACGCCTGCATTTACAGCATACATAGACATATGGTCTCCATTATAAGTAGCCCAGCCTAATGCTAGTTCAGACATATTGCCTGTTCCAACTACAAATCCACCCACTTTACCAGAATAGTCCATCAAAATTTGAGTTCTTTCACGTGCTTGACTATTCTCGTAAGTAAGATCGTGCTTGTTAATGTCATGATCTATATCCTTGAAGTGCTGAGTTACAGATTCTCTGATAGAAATTTCCTTTGAAGATATACCCAGCGACTTCATCAAATCTAGAGCATTCTGATAAGTATGATTAGTAGTTCCAAATCCAGGCATAGTAATTCCATGAATATTGGTGCGTGGAATTTTTAATAAATCATAGCTTTTTATCATCACTAGAAGAGCTAAAGTCGAGTCAAGTCCACCGGATATTCCTATGGTTGTGTTGGTTACTCCAGTATGTAGCAATCTTTTAACGAGGGCGTGAGCCTGAATATCTAATATGTTTTGAAAATTATTGTCAGCAGATATGCCTGTTGGAATAAAAGGATGAGGATTTATATATCTTTTAATACTATCAATGTTTGCATCATTCAAATTGCAATCAACAATAATAATATCCGATTCTTCTTTCACTTTAGATAGTCTTGTGTTAAATCCAATATTTCTTAATCTCTGATTTCGTACTGAAGTTATGTCAATTTCAGAGATAACCATATCACCATCTAAAGAAAAACCTTTATTCTCTGAAAGAATATCGCCACACTCAGCTATCATGCAGTAACCAGGATATACTTCATCCGTTGTACTCTCACCAACACCAGCAGATGCATAGATGAACCCTGATAGTAAACGCCTTGACTGATTTGTTATTGATGATCTAATATCTCCAATGCCATCCACTTGTGCTGATTTAGCAGATAAATTGCATACTATATCAGCACCGTTAATGGCTAAATTAATTGACGGAGGATTTGGCAATAAAGAATCACCCCCCACTTCAAAACCAATATTCATCTGAGGAGTTTTGATGATAATATTTCCTATAGGAATAGGATAATCACTTAATACTACAACTGAAGTTGGTAAATCGTTGGCTGGAGAAAACCATTTATTGGTGTCGCTGCTTGATTGAGGTATAAACCCAGCGATGCCATTAGAAGAAATAACACAAGCCACATTAAAAAGAAGTGAATCAATGCGAAGTGGCATACCTACAACTGTAATTAGCGAAGGTTTATTTTTCATGAAATCAACTATACTCTCTAATGCTCGAATAGAATTTAGTTGTAAGCTATCCTGCAGAAAAAGGTCTCTGCACGTTGAAGAAGTAATACTAAGCTCAGGAAATACAAGCAGCTGCACTCCATGTTTTATAGCTTGGTCGATAGATAGCTTAATTTGTTCAGCATTATAATTGCAATCTGCAACCCTAACCTTTGGTGAAGCTGCTGCAACTTTCACAAATCCGTATTCGTTAATATTCATATCTTAGTTTTTCCTTGAATGGTTATAGCACAAAAATAGGAGAAAATTCTGTAAAATCTCTCACTAGTCATGATAATATAAAGAGTTCTGTTAGTAATACTTTCCAAGAGATTTAATTTTTAGTTATATAACTTGGCTAAGATAATCAGACTTTTATATCTGACATCAATTCTAATATCTGAGGTAATGCTTTATACAAATCACTCATTGAATCAAAAACAATGTCTGCACCCGAATCCCACAATACTTGAGGGTCTAAAGGACCAGTATTAACCACAATCGTAAATATGCCTGCTTCATGTGCAGACTGTGTCCCTAAAGGTGCATTTTCAATAGCAATAGCTTGATTAGCTTTTAGATTTCCCCCTTTTTTAAGCCCCTGCAGAAATGGTTCTGGGTGTGGTTTGCCTATTTCAACATCAAAAGCAGTAACCATAGTCTCTGTAGTAAATGTTTTAGGAAATTTCTCATTAAGTTTGTCAAGTAAAGAGGCCTGACCAGAACCAGTAACTAAAATCGGAATCAGTCCCTTGCTCTTAACAAATTCAACTACGTCATGAGATTTGTCAATAATGTCACCCGAATTGTATTTCTGAAATAATTCAGTTTTTCTGATATATATTTCTTTTAGTTCTTCTTCACTAGCCTTTCTATTCCGCTCCCTCTCATATATCATATCAACTGTTGCGTCAGCTACTCTACCCTCATGAAGATAAAACTCATTTTCGGAAGTAGTTTTAAATCCATATTCAACCATGGTTTCTTGCCATGATTTGGCATGTGCTGGCATTGAGTTGTATAGGACACCATCCATATCAAATAAGACGGCTTTTAAATCAAAATTTGAATATTTGTTTCTAATCAAATATTTTTTTACTAAATCAATCATACCTTTTTAATGCTATTTATATAAAACCAAATGACCGCTTTTAAGGGCGGTCAATTCAGTTGTTTAATGTATATACTTTGTATAATAAATTACAATCTTGCTTTTATAGCTTTAGTTTCTTCTTCAAAGCCAGGCTTTTCAAGCAGTGCAAACATGTTTCTTTTATAATCTTCAACACCAGGTTGATCAAATGGATTTACTCCAAGTATATATCCACTGATGCCACATGCCTTTTCGAAGAAATATATTAACTGACCAATATAATATTCAGAAAGCTTTGGAATTTCAATTAGAATATTTGGAACACCACCGTCTATATGAGCTATACGGGTACCTAGTTCTGCCATTTTATTAACCTCGTCAATTCTCTTGCCTTTTAGGAAATTAAGACCGTCAAGATTTTCTTTATCTTCGGGAACTCTTACTAGTTGATTTGACTCTTTAATTGAAATTACGGTTTCAAAAATACTTCTTTCTCCGTCTTGTATCCACTGACCCATAGAGTGTAAGTCAGAAGTGAAATCAACTGCTGCGGGGAAGATACCTTTATTATCCTTGCCCTCACTTTCACCATAAAGCTGTTTCCACCATTCGGCAAAGTAGTGTAGTTTAGGATTATAGTTGGCTAAAACCTCTATTTTCTTTCCTTTCTTATATAGTTCATTTCTGATTGCGGCATATATTGCAGGTGGATTAGCTTCAAAAGGAGTGTCTTCGTTTGTAGCTTTTTCAATATATAAAGCACCCTCTACTAGTTGTCTGATATTAATTCCTGCAACTGCAATTGGCAATAATCCAACAGGTGTCAATACTGAAAATCTTCCACCAACATCATCAGGAATGATAAAAGTTTTGTAACCTTCGCTATTAGCCAATGTGCGTAATGCACCTCTCGAAGCGTCAGTAACTGCTACGATTAGTTCTCTAGAAGCATCTACGCCCACTTTTTCTACTAATAGATTCTTTAGGATTCTAAATGCGATAGCAGGTTCGGTAGTAGTTCCAGATTTAGAAATATTTATAATACCAAATCTTTTATCTGATAGATATTCTGTTAATTCATGTATGTAATCTTCGCCGATATTATTTCCAGCATACAAGATAACAGGGTTTTCTCTTTTAGATTGAAGCCAGTCAAAAGAGCTTGATAAAGCATCAATCACTGCTTTAGCACCAAGGTAGCTTCCGCCAATTCCTACAACAACTACAGCGTCGCATTTTTGACGTAATGAAGCAGCAGTTTCCTCAATATCTTTTAAAAGAGAATCGCTTAAAGATGATGGGAGATTAACCCAGCCTAAGAAATCATTGCCTGCACGTGTGCCATTGTGCAATGCTTTATTTGCTGCAATTGCATTTTCTCCCTGATTTAAGATGTCCTGTTCGGGAACAACATCATATACATGATTTATAATCAAATTTAAAGCACTCATTATTTATAAATTTAATGTTTAAAAAAATTCTATTAGCTTTTTTACGGCGTCTTGTGGACGAAGCTTCTCATACAATACTTCGTAAACAGTTTCAACAATTGGGATATCCAAAGTCATGTTTTTTGCCATTTCGTGAATACATTTTGCACCAAAATAGCCTTCGGCCACCATTTCCATTTCTAATTGCGCTGATTTTACTGAATAGCCTCGACCTAACATTGTACCAAGGGTTCTGTTTCTGCTAAATTGTGAATAACCAGTCACAAGCATATCACCCAGATAATGCTGTTCGCTTATACATCTGTCAGAAATTGGAGCAACAACACTAAGCATGTTTTGCATCTCTTTGGCACAATTTGTCATCAACACTGCCTGAAAATTATCTCCGTACTGTAATCCCGAGCACACCCCGGACATTATAGCATATATGTTTTTTAATACCGCTGCAATTTCAATTCCAAGAACATCGTTTGAGACTGATGTCTTAAGTATTCTTGATTCAATTGCTTCGGCCAACGCAATGGCTTTGTCTGTATCGCTACTGGCAACTGTTAGAAATGAAAGACGCTCTAACGCAACTTCTTCAGCATGACATGGGCCTGAAATAACTCCGATGTTAGTGTCAGGGATTTTGAAAGCTTTCTGCAAATAATCACTGATAACCATGTTGTCGCTAGGTATCATTCCTTTTACGGCGGTAACGACAAACTTGTTTTTAAAAGCACTGTTAGACCAAATCTTTCTGAAATATTGTTTTACATAAGGAGATGGAATAGCAACGATAACAACATCTGAGTCCTTTATGGCTTTTTCGATATTGGAGTAAAACGTAATCTGAGCAAGATTAAACTTTACATTTGTAAGATAGTTTGGATTACGCCCTAACTTGTAAAATCCCTCAATTTGTTCATCACTTCTAATAAACCAGTTGATATGACTCTCATTCATCAACACGATTTTAGCTAATGCAGTAGCCCATGTGCCACCACCAAGTATAGCAATTTTCCCAAGTGAACTCATATTTTTCGTTTTTGCACTAACAACCTCAGATTTACTCTGCATTATTAGCCATCTCTATCCAAGACTTTACTTCGTCAACAGTAGGATTATTCAATTCAAGCTTGTGTTTTTTGTTTAAACCACAAATCTCTTGGTGTAGCTTGTTAGGATTTAAATCTTTAAGCATTTTCACCTCGTTGTAGCCTGCTTTTTGAATGACCGAAACCCATTCTGCCGGTATATTTAACTCTGTGTATTTAAACACCCCATCTTTCTTAGATTTTCTTTCGGGTCTCATTTGTGGAAACAACAGAACCTCCTGAATAGCGGTTTGACCAGTAATTAACATAGTCAGTCTGTCCATTCCAATGCCCATTCCTGAAGTAGGGGGCATACCATACTCTAAAGCTCTCACAAAGTCGTGATCAATAAACATTGCTTCATCATCACCCTTTTCTGATAGTTTCAATTGTTCCTCAAAACGCGATAGCTGGTCGATAGGATCGTTCAGCTCTGAATATGCATTACACAATTCTTTGCCGTTCACCATAAGCTCAAATCTCTCTGTTAGCTCTGGATTGTTGCGATGGCGTTTGCATAGCGGAGACATTTCAATTGGATAGTCAGTAATAAATGTTGGTTGAATATAGTTCCCTTCACATTTTTCACCGAATATTTCGTCAATAAGCTTGCCTTTGCCCATTGTTTCATCTACCTCTATATTGAGTTTTTTACATACTTCGCGAATCTCGCTCTCGCCCATATCGCTAATATCTATACCTGTAAATTCTTTAATTGAGTCGAGCATTGTAATACGTTGGAATGGAGCTTTGAAATCAATTTCATTATCGCCCACTTTCACTTTGGTAGTACCTAAAACCTCAAGAGCAACGTTTTCTAGCATGTTTTCCGTAAACTCCATCATCCAGTTATAGTCCTTGTAGGCTACATATATTTCCATAACGGTAAATTCCGGATTATGAGTTCTGTCCATGCCTTCGTTTCTGAAGTCACGAGCAAATTCATATACTCCGTCAAATCCTCCTACAATCAGACGCTTCAAATAGAGTTCGTTAGCTATTCTAAGATACAACTCTATATCTAAGGCATTATGATGTGTGATGAACGGACGTGCTGCAGCTCCTCCAGGAATACTTTGAAGTATTGGAGTGTCAACTTCCAGATATCCAAATTTATTCATAAAGTTACGCATCGAATTAAATATCTTGGTGCGTTTGATGAATATATCTTTGACATCTTCGTTTACAACCAAGTCAACGTATCGCTGGCGATAACGCATTTCTGGATCAGTAAACTTGTCGTATGTAACTCCATCTTTTTCTTTAACCACAGGAAGTGGTTTCAAGGATTTTGCCAATACGGTTAATTCTTCTGCATGGATTGATATTTCACCCATTTTGGTACGGAAAACGTATCCTTTGATACCAATGAAATCTCCAATGTCTAGATGTTTTTTGAATACCGAATTGTAAAGCTCCTTATCTTCTCCCGGAGCTATATCATCTCGTGCTACGTATATTTGAATTCTTCCTTTAGAGTCTTGCAACTCTACAAATGAAGCCTTTCCCATGATGCGGCGACTCATTATACGTCCTGCTACAGTTACGTAACACTTATCATTATCTTCATCGCTGAAGTTATCTATTATGTCTGTTGAATAGGCATTCACGTCATAGAGTGCTGCCGGATAGGGTTCTATTCCGAGTTTTCTCAACTCGTCTAAACTTTGTCTGCGAAATATTTCTTGTTCGCTTAGTTCTAAATGATGCATTTTGATATAAATTTTCTTTCTCTCAAAAACTATCGCAAAAGTACTAATAATATTGCAAATTTCAATTACAATATAATAATTAGTTGACAGAGAATTAATAAGCCACAAGATTGATTATTTCATCTATATAGCTTTATGGATCTTTTGATATGATTGATGAATATCAAAAAA